>JAISYL010000030.1 GCA_031269935.1 Planctomycetota bacterium | reverse complement strand
CAAGGAAAAAGTCGCTGGCAGGATGATTTTTGGCCGGCGGTCAGGGGTAAAAATCATCCGAGAAGCGGCTTTTGACGCAGTATAACCCGACGAGACGGCATTTAACAACACGCTCTTATAGGGCGGCGGAAAAATAACGCCACGAGTCCCGTCCGTTTACCCGCTTTCCGGAACCCCGGGTTGACGCCCGGGCCGGCGCCGGGTATTATTCAGAGAGGCTTCGTTCATAGGGGAGGACAAGCGATGGCCAAAGTCAGGAATCTCGGGGAAACCGCCCGGGCCGGCGCCGGAACGCCGGTAATCGGGGTTTTCGCCACCAACGATCCCAGGATCGATCCCTCCTTCTGGCGCCGGGGGGCGAACATCGTTAAAACGGCGGCCGAGGCGATAGCCGGGGGGATCGCCCCGCCGGGCGGGGCCGCCCCGGAGGTGGTCTACACCCCGGTCCTGGTGAAGGAGGAAAAATCGGCCGACCTGGCCGCCCGGCAATTGAAGGGGGCCGGGGCCGAAATCCTGGTTTGCGTACCGGATTCCTGGTGCTTCCCCCAGCCGACCATCCTCTCCCTCCTGGCCCATTTCCCCGAAAAGACCCCGATCAACATCACCTGCGGCAATTCCGCCACCCTGCCCGGGGTGGTTTTCGCCCAGGCGGCGGCGGGGGCGCTCTCGCAGTCCGGGCGCCTGGTCCACCTCAACGTGGGCAACTGGCCCGACGACGGGGACGACCCGGCGATGAGCCCGGCCACCGTCCGGGCCCTGGTGGACTGGTGCCAGGCGGCCTTGGCCCACGCCGGCCTCCGGGGACGCCGGCTGGCGGTGTTCGGGCACGATTCCATGGGCATGGAAACCGCCCTGGCCCACATCATCGCCACCCGCCGGACCTTCGGCCTGGAAATCACCCGCCTGGACATGAAGCTGCTTTCCGATCTCCTGGCCAAGAAAGCCTACCGCCCCTCCGAACTCAAGGACCTCCGCGGCTGGCTGGCCAAGCACCTGGGCCGGCGCCTGGAGATCCGGGGCAAGGCCGGGTCGGCCCAGCTCGACCAGGCCCTGGCCATGTACCTGATCGTCCGCGACCTCATGGCCGATCTCGAGGCGGTCGGGGGCGGCTTCATGGGCCAACTGGAATGGGGATCCGACCCCCGGGGGACGCCCCTCCCCACCCCGGACATCATGGAATCGCTGTTCAACTCCACCTTCGACCACAACGGGGCCAAGGCGCCGCTGCCCTACGCCACCGAAGCCGATGTCCAGGGCCTCCTGACCATGCTTTTCCAAACCCGCCTGTCCGGCGGCAACCCCCCCCTGTTCATGGACTTCCGCAAGGTCTGGGAAGGCTGGGAGGTCCGGGCCCTGGCGGAGCGGCTGGGGATTTCCCCCTCGGAAGAGGACGTCTGGGCCGCCAAGGGCTTCGTCGACGGCAACAATTCCGGCTCCGCCTCCCTGGACTGGGCCGGGCGGCCGGGCGAGCGGCCGGCCGACATCCTGAAAAACGTGAGCCTCCCCCCGGTCGATCCCCACTATTTCCCGGGCGGCGGCAATTCGGTCACCTTCGTGTCCCCCGGGGGCATCGAGGGGATCGCCGGGCGCTTGGCGTACAGCTGCCTGACCGGGCAATTCACCATGTTCTGGGACGAGGCCTCCACCATCGAACTCCCCGCCCCCCTGGCGGAGGCGGTCCGCCGGGCCTCCGACTACAACTGGCCCCACACCTGGCTGGTCCCGAAATACGCCGGCATGCTGGAATACAAGCACTACGCCCCCGCCAACCACCTGCACCTGGTCCGGGACCTCCCCCCGGCCCGCCTGCAATACTGGATGGACCTGGCCAACGTGGCCTCCGCCGCCCCCGGGGCGGCCCGCCCGGCCTTTGTCGAGAACGTGGACCGGCCGCAACCCCTCGCCCACCTGCTCAACGGCGGGGAGGCGGCGGCCAAGAGGCTGCTGGGACGCTGACGGGCGGCGGCCCGGGGCCGAGGCGGCCGGAAACGGGAGGGCTTCAAATGTTTCGCAAGGAAATGTTTTCCCTGGCGGGCAGGACCGGCATCGTGACCGGGGGCGGCCAGGGGCTGGGCCGGGCCTTTTGCCGCGCCTACGCCGAAATGGGGGCCAACGTGGTGGTGGCGGAGATCAACCCGGAAACCGGGGCCGAGGCGGCCGGGGAATTGCGGGCCCTGGGGGTGGAATCCCTCTTCGTCCGGACCGACGTCACCCGGCGGGAGGACCTGGAGGCGGCGGTGGAGGCGGCCCTGGGCCTCGCCGGGCGGGTCGACTTCCTCCACAACAACGCCGGGATCACCCTGTGGAAGGAGGCGGAGCTGGTGCCCGGGGACGACTGGCGCCGGGTCTGGGACGTCAACCTGAACTCCGTCTTCCTCGGCTGCCAGGCGGTCTTCCCGGTCATGAAGCGGCAGGGCAAGGGCAGCATCGTCAACACCGCCAGCATGTCGGCCCGGATCGTGAACGTGCCGCAGCGCCAGGCCAGCTACAACGCCTCCAAGGCCGGGGTGCTCCACCTCACCCGGTCGCTGGCGGTGGAATGGGCCGGCTACGGCATCCGGGTCAACTGCATTTCCCCGGGCTACATGAACGGGCCCATGGCCGGGCGCTTTTTCGACGATCCGGAAATCGGCCCGATCTGGCGGGGGATGACCCCGATGCGCCGGCCGGGCGAGCCGGAGGAGCTTTGCGGGGCGGCGGTGCTCCTGGCCTCCGACGCCTCCTCCTTCACCACCGGCGCCGATTTCGCCATCGACGGCGGCTTCACCTGCGTTTGAGGTTCCCGAAAGGCAAGGCCATGATTCGCAACGACGACTCCTTCGGCAGGCTGCGCCGGGTTTCCGGCCCGGTGGTGGATGTGGAATTCGCCTCCGGGGCGCTGCCGGCCATCAACCACGCCCTGAAAATCGAACTCGGGGATCCCCCCCTGGACCTGACCCTGGAGGTCGCCCAGCACCTGGGCGACCGCACCGTCCGCTGCGTCGCCATGTCCACCACCGACGGCCTGGTCAGGAACATGCCGGTGCGGAACACCGGCCAGCCGATCCTGGCCCCGGTCGGGCCGGAGGTGCTGGGAAGGATAATCGACGTCACCGGCCGGCCGATCGACGGGGCCGGCCCCCTGGGGGCGAGGAAACACTATCCCATCCACCGCCCCGCCCCCGGCTTTTCCGAACAGGAAAACGCCACCGAGCTCCTGGAGACCGGGATCAAGGTGGTGGACCTGCTCCAGCCCATCCCCAAGGGGGGCAAGGTCGGCCTGTTCGGGGGCGCCGGAGTCGGCAAGACCGTCATCATGAAGGAGCTGATCCGCTCCATCGCCACCGAGCACGGCGGTCGCTCGGTGGTGGCGGGGGTGGGCGAAAGGACCCGGGAAGGCAACGATCTCTGGATCGAGATGATGGAGGCCGACGTCCTGTCCAAGACCGCCCTGGTCTACGGCCAGATGAACGAGCCCCCCGGGGCCCGCCTCCGGGTTTCCCTCACCGCCATGTCCATAGCCGAATATTTCCGGGACGAGGAGGGGATGGACGTCCTCATCTTCATCGACAACATCTTCCGTTTCGTGCAGGCCGGGGCGGAGGTGTCGGCCCTGCTCGGACGACTTCCCTCGGCGGTGGGCTACCAGCCGACCCTGGCCACCGAGATGGGGGCGCTCCAGGAGCGGATAACCTCGACCAGGAGGGGCTCGATCACCTCCATCCAGGCGGTTTACGTGCCGGCCGACGACTATACCGATCCGGCCCCGGCCACCTGCTTTTCCCACCTGGACGCCATCACCGCCCTCTCCCGGCAAATCGCCAGCCTGGGAATCTACCCGGCGGTGGATCCCCTGGAATCGTCCTCGACCATCCTGGACCCGAGGATCGTGGGCGAAAGGCATTACCGGACGGCGACCGAGGTGAAGCGCCTCCTCCAGAAGTACAAGGATCTCCAGGACGTAATCGCCATCCTGGGGATGGACGAACTTTCGGACGAGGACAAGGAGATCGTGGCCAAGGCGCGGAAAATCCAGCGCTTCTTTTCCCAGCCCTTCCACGTGGCCGAGCAGTTCACCGGCATGCCCGGCCGCTACGTCCCCATCGCCGACACGGTGGAGGGCTTCGAGCAAATCCTGGAGGGGGCGGCCAACGACCTGCCGGAACAGGCCTTCATGTACGTCGGCGATTTTTCCGAGGCGGCGGAAAAGGCGAAAAAGCTCCGGCGATAGCGCTGCGCGGGATTGGCCTTTTCGAGGCAAGGGAGGGACGGGCATGACCGCCGCGGGCGGGAGGGCGAAGGGGGAACTGCATTGCCGCGTTCTCACCCCGGAGAAGAACGTCTACGACGATTTCGTCGATTCGGCGGTACTGGCCACGGCGGCCGGGGAGTTGGAGGTGTTCCCCCGGTTCGAACCCACCGTGTCCCCCCTGGCGGTGGGGGTGATGCGGGCCAAGGGCGGCGACGGCTCGGTGGCGGAGGTGGCCATCCACGGGGGCTACCTGGACATGAACGGCAAGTCGCTCCTGATCCTGGCCGATTCGGCCGAGATGGGGGGCGAGATCAACGTGGAAAGGGCCCGGCGGGCCCTGGCCCGGGCCAGGCAGCAACTGGCCGAGGCCTCGGAAAAGGCGGAGGCGGCGGAAGTGGACCGGGCCCGGCTGGCCCTGCTCCGGGCCCTGACCCGGCTGCGGGCGGCCGGGGCGGAGTGA
>JAISYL010000026.1 GCA_031269935.1 Planctomycetota bacterium | reverse complement strand
AACCGCTTTGCCGGTTGAACTGGCGATTGCCGGAAAGCCGGCGGCGCCGGGGCGAAGGATTCGGAATCTCGGATTCGTGAATGATATAGAAAGCGTCTACCAGGCGGCGGACGCGGTGGTTTTGGCCTCGCGTTACGAGGCTTTCGGCTTGGCGGCGGTGGAAGCGGTTCTTTGCGGAACCCCGGCGCTGGTTAGTTCCCGGGCCGGCTGCGGCGAGGCGGTGCGGGAACCGGCGCTTTTCACTTTTCGGCCGGAGCGGCCGGAAGAATTGGCGGCGGCGGTCTCCCGGGTGGTGGACCTGGATCGGAAAGGGTTGGGAGACCTCGGCCGATGCCTAGGCTACGCCCCGGGACGGGAGGCGTTCGTGAACGAGTTCGCCGGCTTGGCGGGTTTAAGCCCGGGCGCGAGGCGGGCGGGATGAAGATCTATGTCATCAACCTCCCCCAGAGCCGGGAGCGAAGGGAAAACATCCTCCGGGAATGCGCCCGCTTCGATCTGGAGCCGGAGATTTTTCCCGCCGTGGACGGGAGGGGGTTGTCCTCGGATCGCTTGCGGGAGTTGGTTTACCGGCCCGAAGTCAATCCGCTGACTCCGGGGGAAATAGGTTGCGCCCTAAGCCACCGAAAAATTTACGAAAAGATGCGGGACGAGAACATCCCCTTCGCCTTCATTCTGGAGGACGACAGCATCCTTAGGCTCGATCCCCGACCCCTGCTGGCCGGGATAGCCGCCCGGCCGCCCAATCGCTCCGAAGTGTATTTGTTGACCCACAGGAACAATCTTTATGTCAAAAGCGGCCGGGCCGAAGAAATCGCCGGGGTGAGGATGTTCAAAATCCTTAATTGCCATGGCACCTACGGCTATGTGCTAAGTCGGACCGCAGCCAATAACCTTCTGGCTTTTCAAACTCCAATTCGAACCGCTTCCGACCTCTGGAAGCTTTTTCAACTGCACGGATTGTGCATGGTGGCGGCAAGCTGTAGGGAATATGTCGGCTTGAATGAACGGCTGGGCGAGGAATCGGACATTGCCGGAAGGCTGGAAAACATTCCCCGGATGAACCGTTACCTGCGAATCGTCCGTCGGGAGGCGCCCCTGTCCCGACGTTTGGTCTATTCCCTGGAGAAAATATTCATTCGGCCTTTCCTGACCCTGGAGAAGATCTAGGCGGGAGCGGAACGGATTGAGGGGAGATGGCGCCATGAAAGTGGTCATATTGGCCGGAGGCCTGGGCACCCGGTTAAGCGAAGAGACGGAGATGCGCCCAAAACCGATGGTGGAAATCGGCGACATGCCGATCCTCTGGCACATCATGAAAATGTATTCGCACCAGGGCTTCAACGACTTCATAATCCTTACCGGCTACAAGTCGCATATGATAAAGGATTTCTTCATTAATTATTACGCCCACTATTCCGATCTCACGGTCGACCTGGCGGCGAACCAGGTGTCCGTCCATAGCCACCGCAGCGAAAATTGGAAGGTTACGATACTCTACACCGGCCGGGACACCATGACCGGCGGCCGGTTGAAGAGGGCGGAGAACTATATCGGCCGAGAACGCTTCATGCTTACCTATGGCGACGGGGTAAGCGATTTGGATTTCCTAAAATTGCTCTCCCATCATGAGCGGACCGGCGGACTCGCGACCGTGACGGCGGTGCAGCCGGCGGGCCGCTTCGGTTCCCTGTCGATCGATTCCGCCGATGGAGTGTCGTCCTTTCGCGAAAAGGCCGGAGGCGACGGAACCTGGATGAGCGGCGGGTTTTTCGTCATGGAACCGGGAGTGTTCGACTATCTTCCCCCCGACGATCCGGACGTGATTTTGGAAGACAAACCGCTGCGGCGGTTGGCTAGTGACGGAAAGCTTAACGCTTACCGGTTCCAAGGCTATTGGAAGTCCATGGATACCCTGTGGGACAAAATGCAATTGACCGACTTGCTGGCTTCGGGTCAGGCGCCCTGGGTGAAATGGCAATCGCCCGGAATGGCAAGACATACTCGCGCCGGTCTGAAATTGTGAAAAACTCTCCGGCCGAAAATCGCAATTTTCCGCTGCCGACAGTATAAAAGCGAAAATGTCGATGGATTATTCTTTTTACCGAGGCAAAAGGGTTTTTATCACCGGCCATACCGGATTCAAGGGATCGTGGCTGGGCCTGTGGCTGAAGGCGTTGGCCGCCGAAGTGACGGGTTACGCGCTGAAACCGGCCACCAATCCCGCCCTGTTCAACGTATTGGACCTTCACGGCAAATTGGCCAACGTTTACGATACGGTTCTTGATTCCGGGCGGCTTGCCCAAGCCATGCGGGATTTCAAGCCCGAGATTGTGTTCCATCTCGCCGCCCAGCCTTTGGTCAGGCTTTCCTATGCCGAACCGGCGATGACTTATGAAACCAATGTCATCGGTTCCCTGAATGCCCTGGAGGCCGCCCGCTCGGCCGGTTCGGTCAAGGCCTTCGTCTGCATCACTAGCGACAAATGCTATGAGAACAATAATGCCGCCCGACCTTTTGTCGAATCCGATCCCATGGGCGGCTGGGACATTTATTCGTCGTCCAAGGGCTGCGTGGAACTTCTGGCCGCTTCGTATCGCCGCTCCTTCCTGCAGGAGAACGCTCCCGGCGCATATGCCTTGGCCACCGCCCGGGCCGGAAACGTCATTGGCGGCGGCGACTGGTCGCCCGATCGCCTGCTTCCCGATTGTGTGCGGGCCATAAATGCGGGCCTTCCGGTGGAAATCCGCAATCCCGAGGCGACCCGACCCTGGCAGCATGTGCTGGAACCGCTGTCCGGTTATCTGCTCCTGGGAAAACTGTTGTTCGAGAACGGCTCAAGATTTGCCGAAGGCTTCAACTTCGGGCCCGATACGACTAGCGTCCTCAAGGTGGCCGAGATGGCGGCCAAAGTGGTGGAATACTATGGTCGGGGCGAGGTTGTGGCGCATAGGCGAGACGATCTGCACGAGGACGCCATGCTTTCCCTGGATATCGCCAAGGCGGAAAAAGTGTTGGGCTGGAGGCCGACCCTTTCCGGTAAAGAGGCGATACGCCGCACGGTCGATTGGTACAAGATGTTTTATGCGGGAGAAGCCGATATGGCTAAATTTACCCTGGAACAGATCAATGTATTCATGTGGGCGGATCGAGGCTCTTGACATAATGGGAAAGTTGCTAAGAGCCATCGTCAAGTTATTTTCCATATTGTATTATCGCCTTGTTTTCGCCCCCGGGCAGGTTAGGCGTACGGACGGATATATTCCCGTGTCCGGAAAAATGCTCGCAGGCGACGATCTTGAGGCTCTGATCGACGCTTCCCTGGATTTATGGCTAACCGCCGGACGCTTCAACGAATTGTTTGAAAAAAAATTCGCCGAAACCGTGGACGCGGCATATTCGTTGTCGGTCAATTCGGGATCGTCGGCCAACCTGCTGGCTATTAGCGCCTTGACCTCCCCGAATCTCGGCGTTCGCCGCCTGTCGCCGGGGGATGAGGTAATTACGGTGGCGGCAAGTTTTCCGACCACGGTCAATCCCATCGTTCAGAACGGATTAATCCCGGTATTCGTGGACTGCGAATTAAGCACCTATAACATCGACATTACGCAAATTGAAGAATCCATAACCAATAGGACAAAGGCGGTGATAGCTGCTCACACTCTGGGAATCCCTTTTGCGGTCGAGCAAATCCGGAAAATTTGCGACCTGCACGACATGTGGCTTGTCGAAGATTGTTGCGACTCCCTGGGAGCGGAGATCGACAACAAGAAGGTTGGTTCGGCTAGCCATATCAGTA
>JAISYL010000224.1 GCA_031269935.1 Planctomycetota bacterium | reverse complement strand
ACTTTAAGAGCGTGTTGTTAAATGCCGTCTCGTCGGGTTATACTGCGTCAAAAGCCGCTTCTCGGATGATTTTTACCCCTGACCGCCGGCCAAAAATCATCCCGCCAGCGACTTTTTCCTTGTCTAACCCGGGCGATCCGGTATTTAACAACACGCTCTTAAAGTCGACTTTTGAGGAAATCAAACAAACCGCCGTTCGATTTCCTTCAAAGTTTCAGGGTGTTGCCTTCAGCGCCGTTTTTTTGCAAGGCCGCCGGTTTGGGTAGAGTTGACTAAAAAAACCTCATTGAAACGCAGGCGGTTTAGTCTTTAAAGGAAATCGGGCGGCGGTTGGCCCGATTCCCTTTAAACGTCCACGAAGGGAAGGCGAAACGCCGGCCCGATCCCGATTTTTCCTTTGTATCGTCCCCTCCCGCCGGATAAGATTCTCCCGGATGGCCGCTCCGGGACAAGGGCGCCGGACAAGGCCGGCGGGGGAGATCGGGAACTTCATGCGTCGTAACATGTTCAAACAGGAGGGTTCAGCCTGACCCCGCTTCGCTGGTTTTGGACGGCCGCCCTCTTCAGCCTGATTGTCGATCTGGCGTCCAAGGCGCTGATCTTCCGTCTCCTGGGGGTGGAATCGCCGATCGAGGGAGTTTACGGTTCCCCAAGCGGCATTTGGCTGCTGCCCGGCGCCTTCCGGCTGATCCACCATTACAATACCGGCGGCGCCTTCGGCTGGGCGGCCGGCAATGTTCCGCTTTTTCTCGCCGCCGCCGCCCTCCTGATACCCATCCTGGTTTTGACCGCCTACCATTGCCTGGAACCCGATTCCCCCCTTTGGAGCCTGGGCCTGATTATCGGGGGCGCCCTCGGCAACCTCTATGATCGCCTGTTCCACCCCGGGGTCAGGGATTTCCTGGAAATCGTCAATCCCGCCACCGGTTACAGCCTCTGGCCGGTATTCAATCTCGCCGACGCGGCCATTGTGATAGGAGTCGTGGTCTACCTGATCTGGAGCGTAATCAATGTTCCGCGGCGCCGCCGGCCTCCGGATCGCCGGGAAAAGGGGGAAATCCATGCCTGAGGGCGAAAGCGTCTCCTTCGTCGGGGGGACCCTCCGCGTCCCCGATCACCCGATAATCCCCTACATCGTGGGCGACGGCACCGGTCCCGACATCTGGCGCGCGGCTTCGCCGGTTTTCGACGCCGCCGTGGCCAAGGCCTACGGCGGAAGGCGGAAAATCGCCTGGCGGGAAGTGTTGGCCGGGGAAAAGGCGTTCCGGGCCGCCGGATCCTGGTTGCCGGAAGAAACCCTGGACGCCTTTCGCGGGCATCTTGTCGGCATCAAGGGCCCCCTCGCCACCCCGGTCGGCGGCGGCATCAGATCGCTGAACGTCGCCCTGCGCCAGCGGCTCGACCTCTACGCGTGCCTGCGGCCGGTGAGATATTTCCCCGGGGTTCCCAGCCCGGTCAAGTCGCCGGAACAAATCGACATGGTGGTCTTCCGGGAAAACACCGAGGACATCTATTCCGGCATCGAGTTCGCGGCCGGAACCCCGGAAAGCGCTAAATTCCTGGCGCTTTTGCGGGAGAATTTCCCGGAGGCGGCGGAAAAAATCCGTTTTCCGGCCACGAGCGCCTTCGGGGTGAAGCCGGTTTCGCGGGAAGGCTCCTCCCGCCTGGTCGCCGCCGCCATCCGCTACGCCATCGAAAACCGCCGGAAGTCCGTCACCCTGGTCCACAAGGGCAACATCATGAAATTCACCGAGGGCGGCTTCCGGGACTGGGGCTATGAAACGGCGGAAAGGGAATTCGGCGCCAAGGCCGCCGGCGGCGGCCCCTGGCGGGAAATCGACCTGGGAAACCGCCGCCTGACGGTGAAGGACGTCATCGCCGACGCCTTCCTCCAGCAGATATTGACCCGGCCGGGCGACTATGACGTCATCGCCACCCCGAACCTCAACGGCGACTACATTTCCGACGCCCTGGCGGCCCAGGTGGGCGGCATCGGCATCGCCCCGGGCGCCAACCTCAATTTCGCCACCGGGCACGGCGTTTTCGAGGCCACCCACGGGACCGCCCCCCGCTACGCCGGCCTGGACACGGTCAACCCCTCCTCCCTCGTCCTGTCGGGGGAAATGATGTTCCGCCACCTGGGTTGGAGCGAGGCGGCCGACTTGATTCTGGGCGCCATGCGGAAAACCATCGCCCAAAAACGCGTCACCTACGACTTCCACCGGCTGATGGAGGGGGCGAGCCTGCTGTCCTGCTCGGCCTTCGGGCGGGCCCTGGCGGAAAACCTGTGAACCCGGGGAAAAGCAACGGTCCGGCGGGCCGGGAAGATCGGGATTTGGTGACATTTTTCTCCCGGTTGACCGAAACCCTGGAAAACGCTCTCGGCGGGGGGGCGGTGGCCGAACGCCTGGCCGCCGCCCGCCGGAACGAGCCGGAAGGGGCGGCCGGCCCCGCCTGCGAAAGGGCATTTCGCCGGCTCGGGTTCGAAATCGCCGGGGAAGGGGATTTTCTTTCCGTTTTCTCGGTTCGGGCGGGAGAGGCGGCGTCCCGTCCGGCCCGCCAGGTTCGGGCGCTGTTCAAATTGTTCGCCGAGGGGGAGGCCGGGGCCGGATTGGATCCGGTTTGCGGGGCCAGCCCGAATTGTCCGGCCTGCCGGCTGACCCGGGAATGCGACTATTTCAACGCCCCCCGGAAACCGGATTTCCCCTTGTCGCCCCCGGCCGAACGCCTTCGGGCGGGAAACCCGGAAGCGCTTTCCGACCCCGAGCTTTTGGCCCTCCTCCTGTGGGGGGAGCGGCCCGGCGGCCGGGAGGGGCCGGCGAATTCCCTCCTGGCCCGCCATGGCGGCCTGGCCGGGGTTTTTCAGGCCGAAACAAGGGAATATTTCGGCCTCCGGGATTTGGAGCGGGCGCCGGCCCTGCGGTTGGCGGCGGCCGCCGTCCTGCACCGCCGGTTGCTGGCGGCAAGCCGATCGGAGGTGGCGCGGATCGCCTCCGCCGGCGATCTTTACGCCCGCTACGGCCTGGAACTCCGCGGAACCGGCGGCGAGACGGTTATTCTGGCCTTGTTGGACGCCGGCGGCCACATCATCCGGGACATCCGCCTGCGGGATCGGGCGGCGGCCGGCTTGGCCGGGATCGCCATGCCGGACATCCTCCGGCCGGCCTTGCGGGAAGGGGCCGCCCGTCTGGCCATTGTCCGCCGGCAGCCGGCCGGGGCGGCAAGCCCTTCGGAGGCCGACCGGGATTTCGCCCGCCGCCTGGGAGCCGCCTGCGGCATTCTGGATCTGACCCTCCTGGACTACCTGGTGGCGGGGGAAAACGATTATTACAGCTTCGCCGAGGCCGGGTTGCTGTCGTAGAGCCTTGTATATCGAAAACAGCACTTGTTGTCCGGACAAAAACAAGTTGGGCAAGCTTGGGCTGCGCCGGGAGCCGCTTTTGCGCTTTTCTCTCCGACTCACAGTAGGCGAAAAACGCTGCCGTTCGGTTCTTGAACATGCATAACGCATATGGCGCTGAAGGGCGTTTTGCCGCCGTGTAAACCTTGAACCTCCATTTTGTTCGCGCCAGGAACCTGTCGACCCGTTTACTCTATATTGAAATCAGCGGCTCCCCAGACATATTCGCCGCCGCAAATGACGAAACGCGGCATGAAAAGCCGCCGACCGTAAAAAAAGTCGTTAAAAAAATCCTGATGCCTTACTCGCCGATCTTCCAGACGGAAAATGGCGACATCGGCATACGCTTTAGGCGCGAGAGTACCGATTCGTCCGGCCAAACCCATCAACCGAGCCGGGGTTTCGGTAACGGCGCGAATTACCGAAGTCAAATCCATCCCCATATCCAGGTGCTTCGACATTAGAAACGGCAAACTGCGCGCCCAATGTGAAATGTAAATTTTAAAGTTGCCGATGTCCGTGCTTATGACATCCGGCCAAAATCCCCTCTGAATCGCCTTTAACGCCACGGCATGGCAAAAATTTCCCATCCCGTGAGAAGAATCGAAAATGACTCCCCGTTCTCGCGCCCGCCGTATTTTCGGCCAAATTTCGTCCGTCGGATCCAAAATGGTATCGCGGCGGCCATGATACATGTGGCAAAAAATGTCTCCCGGCCGTAAAAGATCGGCTATCTCCTCCATTCGGCAAGGCGAATTGGTGACATGAACGCAAACCCGCAGATCGCCTATCCTCTCGGCCAAAGCCAAAGCGGCCTTGAGTGGTTGTATGTCGGAGCAAAGATCGCTGGCCAGGCGAATCTTAAGGCCTAGAATGTCATCGCCATGGCAGTCTTTGACCTTACGAATATCCTTTTCATTGTAATACCTCGGATCTATGTTCTCGGGCATCCATTCATCCGGCAGACCGGCGGAATGGACATTGATGAAGCTTTTGATTCGTAGCCGGCTGGGAATTATGTCGGCTTTGTAAAATGCATCGTAATTGGCGCATCCGCTGGTCCCGGCATCAACCGTCCCGGTCACCCCGGTGGCGAGCATGAGATCCGGCCGAATCGGGGTGGTGCCCCCGCTATGGAAAAAATGCGCATGAAAATCAATAAGACCCGGGAAAACCAGGCAACCGGAAGCATCGATCTCCTGCCTCGCCTCCACCGATCCTTCCGGTATGCCTACCACCCGATCATCAACAATTCCAATGTCCTCAATTCCATCAAGATTCCGAGACGGATCGAAAACCCGGCCGTTTCTAATCAAAATATCCAACTTCATTTCACCAATCCCCCATGGTGAGGATTTATGTCCATCCCAATCCGGAATGAAAAATGCATTCCGATTGATAGTGCTCCGTAAAGTCCGAATCTTTCGATATGGACTTTACGGAGCACCAAGCACAAAAACGCGGATTGCGTACATTTCACTCCCCGCGTTCCAAATCATCGCTTGGCGTACTTGACGTTGAATCGAAATTCTTCCCGGAAAACCACCCCGCCATGGGAATGCTACTTTTCGCCCACTTCGGCTTCCGCCTTGGCGATAATCTCCTTGTACCTGTCAACCAAGTCGTTTCCGACATTCTGGCGAATATTGTCCTCGACTTTACCGATGCGGGCGAGAATATCCTGGCGCAATTGGGGCGGCATGGTGTAAATTTGACAACCATAATCGGTCACGATTTTTTTCCGGCTTTCAATGCGGGCGTCGGCCACCACCCGCCCGTACTTGAGAGACTCTTCGATGGCGTTTTGAACGACGGGTTGAAGATCGGCCGGGAAGGAGTCGAAGCGTACCTTGCTCATTATCATGGTCAGGTTATGGAGGACATGATTGGTTTCGGTGATATATTTCTGCGTCTCGAATATCTTGTTGGCAACGATCAGATCATAAGGATTTTCCTGGCCGTCGATGGTGCCCTGCTGCAGACTAATATACACTTCGGAGAAATCCATGGGAGTTGGATTGGCGCCAAGAGCGGTCCAATACGCCAAATGGTTGGGCGTTTCCATGGTGCGTATCTTGAATCCCCTGAAGTCTTCTATCTTTTGCAGCAACCGGTTGGAAGTGGCTTGGCGAAAACCGGCATCCGAGAATCCGAACATCTTGAATCCGGCGGCCTCGAAGTCCGGCCTGAGAATACCGACGATCCCGCTATCCATGACCTTTCGGGCCACCGCCAAATTAGAAAAGGCATTTGGTAAATCGAACACGCCAAGGCGTTTGGCATATGGCACATAGGAGGCGCTGACTCCTATGAAAACATCGACCGAGCCGTTCTGCATGCCTTCTATCATCTCCCGGTCGGTACCCAGCGAACTCGCTTCGTGAACATTCACATAAATTCGCCCCTTGCTGCCTTCCTCGATAATATGCTTGGTATTCCAAGCCATGTAATGATTGACCGAATCAAGCCCGGTCGGAGTGGCGATATCCATGACTATTTCGGCGTCAGCTTCGGAATACCCGCTCTTAATCGTAGCCGGATCGATCAATTCCCCAGCCGGGAGAGATTGGGAAAAGATGACCGCGAGGAGAAAACAGGCTTCCAGAACCAGAATTGAAAAAGTCTTTCCCATTTCTTGCATCTCCTATGAAAACGTCAAGCCGTTCGAAACCGGGAACATATCCCGGTCCTGTCAATTTCTTGGTTGTCGGTCAGGTCAGGATCAAAGACACGCCGGGAACGAAGGTGATCAGCAAAAGGGCTGCAATGAATGAAAAAATGAACGGAATGGAAAACCTGGCCAGTTTCAGGACAGGTATCCCGGTCATATTGCTGGTGACAAACAAGTTGACTCCCAGGGGGGGAGTGACGAAACCTACTGCCAAGTTGCACACCATGATAATGCCCAGGTGAACATGAGACATGCCGAAACGATCCACGCAGGGCATTATTATGGGAGTGAAAATCATCATGGCCGGGATGGGATCCATAATCATTCCGGCCAGAAGCAGCAACAGATTGACTAGAAGCAAGATAACCATCTTGGATGACAGATGGGCAAGCACCATCTCCTCAATCGCCCGAGCCACCTGGAGGCGGGTCATCACTCTACTAAGGCACATGGCACAGGCTATGACGAAAAGAATGGGGGCGTAAGTTTTCACGGTTTCTCGGAGCACCGACATAAATTCACCCCATTTGAGCGTTTTATAGACAAACATGCTGACAAATATCGCGTAATAAACCGAGAGCGAAGCGGCTTCGGTAGGGGTGGCTACGCCGCCGTAAATGCTGCCGAGAATTATTACCGGCGCCAGGATGGCCCAAATGCCGTCTTTAAGAAGACGGAATAACCCCAGATTGCGGATTTCCCGGCAATGGCGGCGAAGTTCCGCCTTGTCCTCGCCGTGGGTGCGGCAGTAGTACCAGGAATAGGCGGTCAAGCAAACCGCGATTAAAATCCCCGGCAGAACGCCGCCGATAAACATGTCCGCCACCGACACGCTGGCAATGGAGGAATAGGCAATCATGGGAATACTGGGCGGAATGATAATCCCGAGACCACCGGCCACCGCGACAATGGAAGCGGAAAATACCGGGTCATACCCCCGCTTGATGAGATAGGGAATGGTCATGGAGCCAACCGCGGCGGTGGTGGCGGGGCCGGAACCGGAAATGGCGCCATAAAACAGGCAGGTCAAAATGACCGCGAAAGGGAAACCCCCGGTAATGGTGCCGAAAAAAAACGCGAAAATATTGAAGAGTTTTTCGGAAATTCCGCCTCTTGCCATGATCACCCCGGAAAACATGAAAAGCGGAATGGCAAGAAGAAGAAAACTGTCCAATGATACCGAAAGGGTACGTATCACCGCCTCCAAGTTATATACAAAACGGGGATTGAAAAGCGAGGGCAAAATAGCGGCTCCCACCAATGACATGCCCATGGGCATCCCGATAAACAGAACCCCGGCAAAAATCAAGGCTATGGTTCCATAAGGCATTGCTGTCACCTCCGGACCGGCGATATAACTTCTTTAATATTATGGCAGTATGAATTATCATTGCCGTTTTTTGGGGGAAAAGCCCCTGGCATCCCTGACAAGATTCTGAATCTGGCGGATTAAGGCCAACCCAAACGCCAGGAGCGCTCCGATGTAAATGATGTAATTAGGTATGCCAATGGCTGGGCTGACCTGTTGACTGGCTACCGCCTTTCGAATTATGATCGCGGTGGTATAAAAAAAAGCGGCATACATAAAAGTGCAAATGATTTCCCCGACCACCACTAGAATCAGATGCTTAACCCCATGAAAAAGATTGAGAAAAGTGTTTATATGAATTTCGCAGCGTTTCCGGATGCAGTAGGCAACGCCAATGAAGCCCGACCACATGAAACAGTATCGGCAAAGCTCTTCGCTCCACGACAAAGGGCTGCTGAACACTCGTCGCATCAGAACCTGCAATCCAGTCAAAACGGTAATAACAATCAGAAAAAATATCAGAATGGACTCTTCAAAATGTTCGTCCAACCATTTCCAAAATGATTTTACCCCGGCCATAATAAACCCTTCCATCGCACCACCCATATCGACTATTCAAGACACCGATTAACCGCGAAGATTATAATTATGAAATGAACCGGAATCTGGATTGAGATTAAAATCTATCCTTATGAGTGGCTACAAATATAATGCAAAGGTCATTGTTTGTAAAGGATCGTTTTTTTATTAAGATAGTGCAAATAACATTACAAATCAATTAAAGGCTAATTCCATGAATATCAGACAGTTATCTTATATAATCGGGATTGCCGAGGCACAAAGCATTTCCCGGGCGGCCGAAAGGCTTTTCATTTCCCGGCCCGCTCTTAATCACTACCTAATCGACTTGGAAGCGGAACTGGGAGTACCGTTGTTCAAACGTATCGGGAAAAAAATGGTGCCTACCCACGCCGGCACTGTCTATATTGACGCGGCAAAGAAAATGCTGGAAATCAAAAAAAAGGCCTACCGGCAGATTGCCGACGCTTCGGACGGAGCCGAAGGCAGTCTCAGCCTTGGAGTCACCCGCGAGATCGGTATTGAACTTCTGAAGGACGTCTTTCCCATCTTCAACGCCAAATATCCCAATTTTCACCTGGATCTTCTGGAGGGCAGCGCCAGGGAACTGGAATTGGCGGTAGAGGGCGGTCGGATTGATCTGGCGGTGACTGGCGGCAATTTGGCAAGAAAAGACCTCCAGCACATCCCCTTCATCAAATGCGAGGTGATAATTGCCCTGCCGCCGGGACATCGGTTGGGGCATCTGGCCTCCCCGCCGGGTACCCCTTTCCGAATTCTGGACTTGAAACTGCTGGCCCAGGACAAATTCATTTTAATATCCCGGGACACCAACATAAGGGATTTGTGTGACAAACATTTCGCCAAAGCCGGCATCCTCCCCCATATTTTGATGGAATGCAGTTTATTCTCATTGGCTTACAGCATGGTCAGGCGAGGAGTGGGAGTTTCCATTCTATTGGAGCATTATGTCGACGCCAAGGATAAGGTGCATTGTTTTTCGCTGCGCCCAAGGGAATTTTGGAACCAAGGAGTAATTCTGCGCCGGGGAACCAAAATCACCCGGGTGGAGGAATATTTCATTGAACTGGCCCGGGAGTTTTTCGCCCGCAACTCGCCTTTCCGAATCAAATAGTTCAAAGTCATGCTTCTCTCGCAAGAAGAAGGGTGCGGCGGATATCCGCCGCTTTTGGGGAGTTGGCGGCGGGATTCAATCATGGCGGGTTGTTTGGCCTTGTTTTTACGGACGTTTGGGTATAATGCTTGAGACAGGAACGTGGAAAGGATGAACGTTCCATGCGACTTTACCTGGATTGTTGTTGCCTCAACCGCCCATACGACGATCCGGGAGAGATGCGGTGCGGATGGAGGCCGAGGCCGTCGTCGCGATTATCGACAGGTGTGAAAAAGCCGAATGGGAGCTTTGTTCCAGCGACATTCTGACTGACGAAATCAAGAACAACCCGAACCCATTCAAAAAGAAAAAAGTGCTGTTCGTTGTACCAAATAGCCGTGTTTCACATTGATTTGACGCCCAAAATCGTCGCAAGGGCAAAGGAGATTGAACGGCGTGGCATCAAACCGTATGACGCGCTTCACCTTGCGAGTTCCGAAGCAGGATGCGTCGACATTTTCCTCACGACTGATCGCAGGCTGCTGGCCGCCGCGAAGAATTCGGATGTTTCCACCAAGGTGGAAAATCCCTTGCCCTGGTTGACGGAGGTGCTTTATGACCAATGCTAGTCTCAATGCAATCCGGGAGAAAGGATTACGCCTCCTGGTGGACGGCTTGGGCGCGGCCGGGACGGTTAATTTCCTGCGGTAGTTTGAAAGCGGCGGCGGCGATTACACCGAAGAGCGCCGAACGTTATTGGACGGCTTGACCATCGACGACATCGCCGCGCGGATTCGGGAACGCAAGGAACGTGACAAAGGCGGCGTATAACTTGACCCGGGAATTTCCCGCCCGCGACTCGCCTTTCCGGATCAAATAGCTTAGAGCTAGTTGACAAATTGACGGATCGTCCGGGTTAGGCAAGGGAAAAGGCGCTGGCGGAATGATTTTTGCCGGCGGTCATGGGCAAAATCATCCGAGAAGCGACTTTTGACGCGGCATAACCCGACGAGACGATAATTTGTCAACACGCTCTTAAATCCCCCCTCACCTTCCTTCCGGCCTCAGCGCCCGCTTGATGTCGGCAAGCAGATCCTCCCCCGCCTCCAGGCCCACCGACAGCCGGACCAGGCGATCGCTGATGCCGCGCCGCTCCCTCTCCTCCCTGGGCATGGAGGCGTGGGACATGGTCACGGGATAGGTCATGATGCTTTCCACCCCGCCCAGGCTCACCGCCAGGAGCGGCAGCCGTAGGCGCTTGAGGAAGGCCCGGGCGGCCTCCCCGCCGGCCAATTCGAACGACAGCACCGCCCCGCCCCCCGCCGCCTGCCGGAGATGGATTTCCCGCCCGGGATGCCCGGCCAGAAGGGGATAATAAACCCGGGTCACCTCCGGGAGTTCCTCCAGCCGTTCCGCCAGCCATCCGGCCGTGGCCTGTTCCCGGGCCAGCCGCACCCCCAGGGTCTTCAGCCCCCGGAGAAGCAGCCAGCAATCCTGGACGCCCAGGACCGCGCCCAGGGCGTTTTGCACGAATTTGACCCGTCGCCCCAGTTCCTCCGTCCGGGCCGCCGCGATCCCCGCCAGGACATCCGAGTGGCCGTTCAGGAACTTGGTGGCGCTGTGGACGACCAGGTCGAAGCCGAAGTCCAGGGGCCTTTGCAGAAAAGGGGTGGCGAAGGTGCCGTCGGCTATGGCCAAAAGCCCGTGTTCCCGGGCCAGTTCCGCCACCGCCGCCAGATCGGTTATGCGGAGAAGCGGATTGGAAGGAGTCTCAATCCAGATTCCCCGGGTGGCCGGGGTCAGGGCGGCCCGGATATTGGCGGGATCGCCGGTGTCGACAAAGGACGCGGTCAGGCCCCAGCGCCGGAAAACCCGGGTCAAGGCCCGGAAGGTCCCCCCGTAAACGTCCAGGCCGACAATCAGGTGATCCCCGGGCTGGAAAAGCATCAGCGCCGCCGACACCGCCGCCATGCCGGAGGCGAAGGCGAAGGCGGCCGCCCCGCCCTCCAATTCCGCCAGGGCCTTTTCCAGGGCCGCCCGGGTGGGGTTGCCGCTCCGGGAATAATCGTATTCGCCCGGTTGATCGGGATCGTCCTGATCAAAGGTGCTGGCGTGGTAAACCGGGATGCTGGAGGCGCCGGTGACCGGGTCGCGATCCCAGCCGGCGTGCACAAGCAAGGTATGATAATCCATGGGGTCGACTCCCTCAGAGCGTGTTGTTAAATGCCGAATCGTTCGGGTTGGACAAGGGAAAAGCCGCTGGCGGGATGTTTTTTGACCGGCGATCAGGGGAAAAAATCATCCGGGAAGCGGCTTTTGACGCCGTATAACCCGACGAGACGGCAATTTGTCAACAGTCTCTCAGGCCAGCGCCTGTTCCAAATCCTCCAGCAAGTCCTCAAGGTTTTCTATTCCCACCGACAGCCGAAGCAGGCGGTCGGTGATGCCGAGGCGTTCGCGCTCGGCGGGTTCGATATCGGCATGGGTCTGGCGAACGGGGAAGGTAATCAACGATTCCACCCCCCCCAGGCTCTCGGCGAAGGAAAAGATCTTCGTTCCGGTGAGGATGGCCTCCACCCGCTCCGGATCCTCGACCTCGAAGGAAACCATGGCGCCGAAGCCCGAGGCCTGCCGCCGGAGCCGCTCGTGCCCGGGGTCCCCGGGCAAGCCGGGGTAGCGCACTCTGGACACCCGGGGACATCGGCGGAGGAACTCGGCAACCCCCCGGGCGTTTTCCTGCTGGCGATCCAGGCGCACGGCCAGGGTTTTCAAGCCGCGCAGGAGCAGCCAGGAATCCATGGGGCCGAGGACGGCGCCCACCGCGTTCTGGACCAGGGCCAGGCGCGTTCCCATCTCCTCGGTACGGCAGACCGCCGCCCCGGCCACCAAGTCGTTGTGGCCGCCCAGGTATTTGGTGGCGCTGTACACCACCAGGTCGGCCCCATGTTCCAGAGGTCTGAACAGGTGGGGGGTGAGAAAGGTGTTGTCGACGATCAATAACGCCCCCGCCCGCTTCGCCGCCGCCGCCAGCGCGTCCACGTCCGCCACCCGCAGGAGGGGATTGGACGGAATTTCAAGAAGCAGGGCGAGCGCCCCGCGCTCCAACTCCCGCTCCACCGCCCCGGTGTCGGAGGTGTCGATGTAAACCGTGTCCAGGCCGATCGGCCGGAAGAATTTGTCCAGCAGCCGGACGGTTCCCCCATAAGGGTCCTCGGTGACGATCAAACGTTTCCCGGCCAAGGGACCGAGCAGGCGGAGAACCGCGTCCAGGGCCGCCAGGCCCGAGGAGAAGGCGCAGGCGCGGGCGCCCCCGTCCAGGGCCGCCAAGGACTTTTCCAGGGCGGTCCGGGTGGGGTTGGAGGTGCGGGAATAGGCATAGCCGCTGTTGTCGCCCGGGGGCGGCAAGCGGGTGTGTACAAAGGTGGCGGATTGGTGGATGGGCGCCGACACGGCGCCGGTGACGGGGTCGCTATGCAACCCGGCCCGGACCACTAACGTTTCCCGTCGCATATATAGGAATCCTTTCGCGTCCCGGACCTTTGAGAGGGCTTTTGATTGCCGCCATGAACCATGACAAACCCATGGTTTCAACCCGGCTTGACGAAAATCAACCCATTGAAACAAAAGCGCTTGAAACTTTAAGAAAAACCGAGGGGCGGTTGGCTCGATTATCCTTAAAAGTCCTCCGAGAGGAATTATATGGCAAACCCGGGGCAAGGGAAGCCCCGGGTTTGAACGGGAAAGAGAAATGGCGGACTTTTAGTCGAGTTGACTAAAAACACCCCATTGAAACGCAAGCGGTTTAACCTTTAAAAATCGACTTTAAAAGCCGACGAATGAAAACCTCCCCGGGGTCGGCAAACCGCCGCCGGCCCCGGGAAACCGGGCGCCCCTACCCGTTCTGGGCCTGGAAACGGGCTTCCAGGACATCCCAGAAGGGATCGGGGTATTCCTTTTTAACCTCGTCCAGGGCCTGCCGGTACAGCGAGGTGTCGATCAGGGTCCGGGGATCTAGGTCGGATTTGATGAATCCGATGTCGTTCATGTAGTTCCACATTTCCACCACCGCCTTGGTGTTGGGATCCACCGCCAGTTTCGAATGCGGCTCCAGGACCAGGCTGCGGACCAGATCGTCGTCCATGCCCAACTGGTTTTTCACCGCCGTCACCCCCGTTTCCGGATCGGCGGTGAATTTTTTCTCCGCCCGCAACAGCGCCTTGATGAATTTCACCAGTTCCGGACGGCGGTTCTTGAGCACTTCCCGGGTGGTGACGATGCGGCAGCAGGGATGATCGGGGAACAGATCGTTGCTCCAAAGCACTATGGCCAGACCGGGACTTTTTTCAATGAGGGCGACCTGCCCGCTGGAAACGATTCCGACATCGATTTTACCGGTATTGACCGCCTCGACCACGTCGGGGGGGCGCTTGAATTCGATCAACTTTACGTCCCGGCCGATTTCCAGGCCCTCCCTCTTCAAGGCGCCGCGCCAAACCACGTCGGCCGTATAAAGCCGGGGAGTCCCCGCCGTCTTGCCCCGGAACCCCTTGATGTCCTTGTAAACGGCGGCGTTCTCCTTCTTGGCGATAATCGGGTGGCCGCCGCTGAGGGTGCCGGCGATGATGACGAAATCCGCCCCCTCGGTCACGTAAATCAGGGGGGCGCAGGTTCCATAGTCGAGGCCCACGTCGATTTTGCCGACGTTGAGGGCGTTAAGGCCGTCGGCGGAGGAAAGGAAGGGTATGATGTCGGGATTGATGCCCTCGTCGGCCAAGTAGCCGGAATCCTTGGCCACCATCGGTATGGTGGACGCCCCCTGGCCGCGGCCGACCACCAATTCCCCGGCCGGGGCGGCGAATCGGCCCGCCGCCAGAAGAAACAGGCCCAGGCCGAAAATCCAACTCCTTCGAATGCGGTTTGACATGGCGACTCCTTTTTGGATGAAAACGAAAATGAAATTGCCGTTGGTTGCGTTCCTTGAACCGCCCGTCCCGGCCGCGGGCTACCCCCCGGCGTTCGCCGCCCCGACGGCGGCGTCCTTGGCGACCAGAAAATGGTAGGGATTCATGTCGTACCATTTCTCCTTGTAAGGCAGGGGGACATTGGCGGCCAGGTTCCGGGCGTAATTGGGGTTGGCCAGGGTCCGGACTATCCGCCGGGTCAGGGCGTAGGCCCCGCGGTAGCCGAAAAAGGGAAACCGCTGGGCGAACAGGGTGATGGACGGAACTCCGGCCTTGGTGAGCCAGATTCCAATCCCGGGATGGGAAATGGCGAAATCCGGCTTCAGGGTCTTCAACTCGTTCAACAGTTCCGAGGACTGGGTGGAAATAACGTTGGATACATTTCCTATCTTCTCCTCCAATTCGCCGAACAGCTTGTTGCCGAACATGTCGTAGTTGAAATTGCGGAAGCCCACCACCTTCAGGCCCAATTCGTTGGCGAACAGGCCGGTGGCCCCGATCCGGAGATAGCCGCCGCTTATCAGCACCCTTTTCCCCCGGATTTTCGCGGCCAGCGGCTCCAGGGCGGCCTTCAACTCCCCCTCCTCCTTGGCGATCAGCCTTTCCGCCTCCTCCCCCAGGCCGAAGAAGTCGGCGATTTCCTTGACGAAATTCCGGGTGGCCGACAGGCCGATCGGGATGTTGGGCAGGATATAAGGCATTCCCAGGGTTTTCTTGAGAAATTCCACGAAGTACAAATCGTGCACATGGCAAAAGCAGACGTTCAGCGCCGCTTCGCCGAGCCAGCGCCATTCGTCCGGTTCCTTGAACTCGACGAAAATCCTCACGTTCAAGCCCAGCGCCTCCAGAAGCCGGCGGATCTCGGCCTCGTCGTCGGGGCCGATGGACCAGGCGTTGTACAGGTTGACGGTCCGGCTTTTTTGGTATTCGTAGTCCCGGACTTTCCGTTCGTAATCGGGATCGGAGCGGAAAAACGGCTGGTAGTCGAGATAGGGCTCGGGCTTGAAGGCGAATTTCTGCAAAATGCCGTGATAGACCACGTCATAGGCGGAGGAAAACACCCTGGCCTTGAAGCCGGGACTGTGGATGGGGACCACGGGCGCCGAAACCTCGGACTGGACATTGTTTATCACTTCGTCGAGGTCGTCCCCGATAATCGCCGGGGCGCAGGAATTGATGACGAAGATGGCGGTCGGCCGGAAACGGCGGTCGGCCTCGATTATCGTCTGGCGCAATTTGGCCTCGCCCCCTCCGATGACGTCGCCCTCGTCCAGGTTGGTGCTGAACCAGCGGGCGCCGGACATCCTCACCCCCCGCCGGGCGCCGAAGGTCTTGACGCTGTAGTCGATCAGGTGCGCCTGGGCCCCGCAGCCCACCGGGCCGTGAAAAATCACCACCGAATCCTTGACCGAAAAGGAGATCAGGGACGAAACGTACATCTGGCAATTGGTGGACTGCCGGAATTCCCGGTCGCACTGGTTGAGGCAGCCCTTCCCGGCGCACTCCACCAAGCCGCGGGTGGCGCCGCCGAAGGCGTATCCGGTGTTGCGGCAACTCGCCTCCCGGCTGGGCGGCACTTTCAGGGTGAAATCGGCCTCGAATTCGCGTTTCATGTTCAGACCCTTCTGGCTACCTGGGCATCGGACAGGTCGCAAAGAAGATTGAGTCCGCCGTTGTACCCGGCGTAACCCCTGGCGACCGCCGTGCGGTTGATGACGGGATGGCTCACCGACAGGTGGAATCCGCTCAGGCTTTCGGCGAATCCGTATTCCAGGGTTGACCCCAGGATGAAAAGCGGTTCGATCCGGTCGTAATAGGTCCGGGAAAGGAATTGCGGGCGGCTGGTTTCCAGGTGGCGCTGGATGTTCTGGGTGTCGGTTTCGAAAACCAGTTCCGGCCTTTCCGAAAAGGCCAATTCCCCGAAACGCGTCCGCAGGGCCTCCCGTTGCTCCTCCGACAACTGATCGGTAATGTAGACGTGGGTGGGCAGCCACCCCAGTTCGTTGTCCAGGTAGCTGGCGTAGGGAAGGGCGTTGGTGGAATTGGCCACCACCACCGCGTAATTCTGGAAATCGAAATCCACCACCAGGGGGGAGAGGCGTTCGACGTAATCGTAGTACCGCCCGGTTTCGCTCCGCGCCACCCGCTCCGCCGCCGCCGGGTCGAGCTTCAGCCGCCGGGCGATCTCCCGCAGGAATTCCCCGCTCGCCTTGGCCCCCACCGGCAAATCCGCCAGCCAGTAGTCGATGCCGTGGCTCTCCCGCAGATTCCGGCCCAGTTCCTCCCCGTGGGCCCGGTTGAAGATGACGTTCAACCCGGCGGTCCCGGCCTCCCGGATCCCGGCCAGGGTTTGGCCAGGGGTGAGGAAGGTGGTCGCGGCCACTCCCAGCCGGCCCAGCAGCCGATCGATCTCCTCCAGGTCGCCCCGGAAAAAAGGATCGTAGCCGGGAAGCAGCCCGAGAAGATTGACCCGGGGCGGCTTCCCTTCCCCGGCGCCCCTCTCCGCCCGGGGGATGTATTGAAGGAAAAGCTCCTCCATGAACCGGCGGTAGCCGAAATAGCAATCGCCCTTGAAGCCGCCGGTTTCGATGAAAATGGACGGCGGCCGATCCGGAAAGCGGCTCAGAACCGACTTGACGTCGTCGCCGATGATGTCGGTCATGCAGGCGGTGGTGATCACGAACAGATCGGCGTCGATTATTTCGAAGGAATTGGCCAATTCCTTGGCCAGGGTTTCCCCCCCCCCGAAGATGACGTCCGATTCGTCGACGTTGGAACTGGGAACGCTGTGTTCGTTGCAGTAGCCGCCGCCGTAATAGCCGCCCTGGGCATAGGCGCTGGAAAGGTTGCGCCCGCAACCCTGGGCCCCGTGCACCACGGGGACGGTCCGGGGGAGCGAATTCACCGTGGCCAGCACTCCCCCCAGCATGCAGGAAAACCGCGGTCTTTCGATGTAAGTCATGGCGAAACCCTTCTTTTTTTTTAGACCGACCCTTGGGGCTCGTCCAAAAATAAGTCCCGCGGGTTTATACCGCGTCACTTCGCCGCTCTCGTAAATTTTTGCCCAACCACGGGCAAAAATTTACCGCCGCGGCTCGGTTCCTTGTCTAAACAGGCAGTACTTATTTTTAGACCGGCCCCTAGCGGAACAGGTCGGTGGAAAGATAGCGCTCCCCGGTGTCCGGAAGCACCACCACCACGGTCTTGCCGGCGTTTTCCCCCCGCCTGGCCACGGCGGCGGCGGCGAACAAGGCCGCCCCGGAGGAAATGCCCACCAGCAGCCCTTCCAGCCGGGCCGCCTCGCGGGCCGCCGCGAAGGCCTCCTCGGTCTTGACCCGAAAAATCTCGTCCACCACCCCCCGGTTGAAAACTTCCGGCACAAAGCCGGCCCCGATGCCCTGCAACTTGTGGGGACCGGGCTTTTCCCCGGAAAGCACCGAGGAGTCGTAGGGTTCGACCGCGACCACCCGGATGGCGGGATTGTGGCGTTTGAGCTCCTCCCCCACCCCGGTGACGGTGCCCCCCGTTCCCACCCCGGCGACGAATACGTCGAGCTTCCCGGCCGTGTCGTCCAGAATTTCCCGGGCGGTGGTCCGGCGGTGGATTTCCGGATTGGCGGGGTTGTTGAATTGCTGGGGGATATAGGAATTGGGGGTTTGCCCGGCCAATTCCTCGGCCTTGGCTATGGCCGCCTTCATGCCGCCCCCGCCCGGGGTAAGGCACAGTTCGGCCCCCAGCGCCGCCAGGAGCTTGCGGCGTTCCAGGCTCATGGTGTCCGGCATCACCAGGATTATCCGGTAGCCCCGGGCGGCGGCCACGAAGGCCAGGCCGATGCCGGTGTTGCCGCTGGTGGGCTCGATTATGACGCTGTCCCGGTTAAGCTTCCCCGCCGCCTCGGCCGCCTCGATCATGGCCAGGGCGATGCGGTCCTTGACGCTTCCCAGGGGGTTGAAATATTCAAGCTTCCCCACCAAATCGGCCACGATCTCCTTTTGCGAGGAGCGGTAGCGGCCCAGCCGCAACAGCGGCGTCCGGCCAATCAACTCGGTCAAATTCTCGGCAATCCTGGGCATGTCGATCCTCCCTTCCGCCCGGCTCCGGTCCGTCCCCGGATTAAATGCCCTGGGCCTCCTGGCCCACCTCCCCCGTCTCCACCTTCAACAATTCCGTCGCCCAGCCGGTGGCCCATTCGTGCAGGTTCGGGACCGACATCGGCGCCGGCGTCCTCGACTCGGCGTGATCGGCGAGGCGCTGGGCGAGGCGAAGATAGATTTTCCCCTGGGCCGAGTCCGGTTGGGTTTCAATGACGGTCTTGCCCCGCAGTTCGGCCTGGGTGACGGTGACCGAGCGGGGGATATATTCCACCACCCGCGTCCGGGTGCGGCTGGCGAAATCGTCGACTATGGATCGCGAATAGGGGGCGTTTATCGAATTGGCAATCATCCCCCCCAGCAGGGCGCCGCCGCTGGCGCTGTATTTCTGGATCCCGGCGAAAAGATTGTTGGCGGCGTAGATGGCCATGAAATCGGAGGAGGTGACGGTGAAGACGTGCTTGGCGATGCCCTCCCGGATGGGGACCGCGAAGCCGCCGCAGACCACGTCCCCCAGGACGTCGTAGATGACCACGTCTATCCCCAGGTTCTCGAAAACCTTGAGTTGCTTGAGTTGCTCCACCGCCGTGATGATGCCGCGGCCGGCGCAGCCGACCCCCGGGGCCGGACCGCCGGCCTCCACGCAGTAGACCCCGTTGAACCCCTTGAAGACAATCTCCTCGGGAATGGTTTTCCCCTTGGCCCGCAGGGTGTCCAGAACGGTGGGGATGTATTTGCCTTCCCGGAGGGTGTTGGTGGAATCGCTTTTGGGATCGCAGCCCACCTGCATCACCTTGTATCCCAGCTTGGAAAGGGCGGCGCTAATGTTGGAGGAGGTGGTCGACTTGCCGATGCCTCCCTTGCCGTAGATGGCGATTTGCTTTATTTCCCGTGCCATTAATGGTCCTTTTTTTCAATTGCCGGGCCGTCCGCCCGACAGCCGTACGGAGGTTCCCGCCGCCGGGACAAACGTTCCAAAGCGTCGTCTATGCCGATCCGGACCGCCAGGCCCGTCACCCCCCGCCCCGCCAGCAACCGCACCGCTTCCGGCCCAATCCGGCCCGCCAAAACCATTTCACAGTCGCTCACCGACTCGACGGCGGCCGCCAGGCTCGGGAGATCGTGGGCCTGTCCCCGGCAAGGCGCGGGCCCGGGCCGGATTTCCGCCAGCCGGTAACCGTCCGGAGCGGCCTCGTAAATCCGGTAACCGGCCGCGCGGCCGAAACATTCATCCACCAGCACTCCGCTCCGGCTGGCGACCGCCACCCGGCCGGGCGGTTTGCCCAACGCCTCAACCATGGGAAAAAGTCTCCACCTGGCGGAATTCGCGATACAGTTCCCGGGCGTAATCGACCCCGCCGGGGACGCCGCAGGCGTCGGCCCGGCAGCGCCGACAATGCCTGAACACCTCCAGATGCCCGGCCACCGCCGCGCGGGCGGCGGCCAGCGCCTCGGCGGAAGGCGGAGCCGCCGCCGCGAACTCGGCGGCGGGAAGCAAGGGAATGACGTTCATATACCTCGCCCCCCACTCCGCCGCCGTCCGCGCCACCTCCCCGACATGCCGGTCGTTGATCCCGGGGGCCAGGACCAAGTTGACCTTGACAAGCATCCCCAGATCCCGGGCCTGGCGGATGCCCTCGCCCTGGGCCTCGATCAGCCGGCCGGCCCCTGCCCGGCCGGGCAGAAAGCTCCCCCGCCACCACACCCCCGCGCACAGCCGTTCCAGGATGTCCGGATCGACCGCGTTCACCGTCACGGTCAAGGTCTCGATCCCGGCCCCGATCAAACCCGGCAGGCTGGCGGGCAGTCCCAGCCCGTTGGTGCTAAGGCAGGTAAGCAACTCCGGATGCCTTTGGCGGGCCAAGGTCAGCGTTTCCAGGGCGTGGCCGCTGGCCAGGGGATCCCCGGGACCGGCAACTCCCACCACCGCGAGTTCGGGGCAGACAATCAGCGCCCGCTCCAGAATCGTCATCGCCTCCGCCGGAGTCACCACCCGGGCCGCGTTTCCCGGCCGCGAAACCCCGGTGGTAATCCCCCGGGCGCAAAAACGACAACGGATATTGCAGACCGGGCTGACGGGCAAATGAATCCGCCCGGCGGCCGGCCGGCAATTCCCGGCGAAGCAGGGATGCGATTCAAACCTTTTCATGTTATTCATATGGATTATGTATGATATAAAAATCCCGATCACTGTCAAGATTTTTTTATTTTTTTGGAAAATTATGGAAATTCCGGCCAAGCGCCTGGAAAGTTCGGGAATCGTGACCCAACATCTTGGTTGGCTTTTACATGGGAACAGCCCGGGGGTTCGGATGGATTCGGCATGTCTCTTCCGAGAATAAATTTTCGTCAATTCCCTTGACGAAAAAAAAGATGCGCCTATAGTGGATTTTTAAGGTCAACCGGACCAAACACCTCGCTGTCAACCCCTTTTCCCGTCCGGTCCGGACAATCGGAAATTTATCCGCAAATTCTTTATTCCCAAGCGAATCCAAGGGGATCGCCTATATAATTCCCGGTTTAAAAGGAGACGAAACATGAAGCGCATTTTGTCGGCGGCGCTGGCCGCCCTGTTGATCTGTTCCCTCTCGCCGGCCGGCGACTGGCCCAACAAGAACATCAACATGACCGTGCCCTATGGGGCCGGCGGCACCACCGACCTGACCGCCAGAAGCATCGCCAACGGCATGTCGAAGGTGCTGGGAATCACCATCAACGTGATCAACACCCCGGGAGCCGGCGGTTCGGCCGGCAGCCTGAACGTCCAGAACGCCAGGGTGGACGGCTACACCCTGCTGGCCAACGGAATGTTGGCCTTCACCACCATGCCCCTGAACGGCTATACCGAAAAGACCTTCCGGGAATGGGACATCTGGATCGCCACCTATGCCCCGAACGGGATTATCGTCCCCAAAAATTCCCCCTACAACACCATTACCGATCTGGTGGAAGCAATCCGGGCCAAACCGGGCCAAATAACCGCCGGCACCGCCGGCAAGGGTTCGGGCGGCCACTTCGGCGCCGAGGTGATCAAGGGCGTGGCCGGAGCCGACTACAAGCACATCACCTATGCCGGCGGCGGCCCGGCCGTCCAGGCCACCCTGGCCGGGGAAGTGGATTTCTGCCCCCAGCTCCTGGCCGAATACAAGGACTTGGTAATCGCCGGGGAAGTCAAGGCCCTGGCCTGCCTGGCCGAGGACGACATCGAAGTGGCGCCGGGAAAGGTGATTCCCTCGATTCTAAAAGCCTATCCCGAAGCCAAAAAATACATCCCCATGGGGGAGGTTACCGGCATCCTGGTTCCCAAGGGCCTGCCGAACGAGGTGCTGGCCAAACTTGACGCAGCCTTCGCCAGCGCCGCCAAGGAGAAGGATTTCCTGGATTTCGCCGCCGTCCGGAGTTTCGTCGTCATCCCCAAGGGCCGGGCCGAATCGCAGGCTTTCCTGGAAAGCTTCGCCAGCCGGGCCGCCTATATCCTTTACGACGCGGGGGCGGTCACGATTGATCCGGCCAAATATGGATTCAAGCGGTAAAAGGGCGACCGCCGGGTGTTCAACCGGAAAAAAAGCGCTTTTTTGAATGAATGGTCCCGCCTTTCATTTGGCTTCGGCCAAATGAAAGGCGGTTTTGATTGGAGTTGCTGGTGGACACCAAAAGCCGGGATTCCGCCTTCGGGGTGGTTTTATTCGGGATCGGCGTCTTCGTGACCGCGGAAAGCCTGCGGATGATCCACGTGGCCACCCTACCCCCGTTTCAAATAACCGATTTGATCGTCACCCCGGGGCTCCTCCCCTGCATCCTGGGGTTGTTCCTGGCGTTCTTTTCCCTCCTGCTCCTGATTGAAACCGTAAAGGGGGCTGGAAGCCCCGGTAAAGCCCTGGCGGAAAACTTGAAAACCGCCTGGCGGGGCATCCTGGCCGCCTTCGGCGACCCGGATTTCCGGATCATGCTGGCCGGGGTGGCCTGGATGTTCGTTTATATCTTTTTCATCCTGGGGGAGATTCCCTTTTGGCTGGGCGCTTCGGGTTTTCTCCTGATCCTTTTTGTCTTTCTCCGCTTCACCGGCCGGGGAATGGGCTTCCCCGCCGTACGGGAGATCGGAACGCTGGCGCTGGTGACCGCCGGTTCGGTAATATTGATCATGGCGCTGTTTCAAGGCGTATTCAAGACCACCCTGCCGTAAAAGGATAAAAATCCCCCGATGGCCTTCCAATACATGCTGGACGCCTGCGGCAACGTCCTGGCGCCCTACAATCTGCTGATGCTGATCATGGCCACCGCCGCCGGCCTGGTGATGGGGGTTCTTCCGGGCCTGAGCGCCACCATGGCCATCGCCCTGCTGACCGGGCTCACCTACAACGTGGGGGATCACCAGACCGCCATCATCGCCCTGCTGGGGGTTTACGTCGGCGCCATTTCCGGGGGCTGCCAGTCGGCCATTCTCCTCAACATCCCCGGCACCCCGGCTTCGGCGGCGACCGCCATGGACGGCTTTCCCCTGGCGAAAGCGGGAAAGGGGGGGCTGGCCATATTCATCGCCACCACCGTGAGTTGCCTGGGGACCCTGCTCAGCGTGGTCTTCGTCCTCACCCTGACCCCGCTCCTCACCCGTTTCGCCCTCAGTTTCGCCAGTTGGGAGTTTTTCCTCCTTTCCATTTTCGGCATCCTCATCTGCGGAGCCCTGACGGCGCGCGGCAACGCCCTGAAGGGCTGGATCAGCGGCGCGGCCGGCATCCTGGTGGCGCAAATCGGCCTGGACACGGTGGACACCTTCGAGCGGTTCAGCTACGGCAACGTGAACGTGATGTCCGGCATCCAGCTCATCCCGGTGATGATTGGCCTGTTCGGCTTTCCGGAGATCGTCCTGGCCTTCAAGCGGGAGTCCGGCGGCCGGGTGCTGGAACTTACCCGGTTCAACATCCGGGAAGGCTTTCGCATAATCCGGGCCAACCTGATCGGCATCGCCCGTTCCGCCCTGATCGGGGTAGGGGTCGGCATCATCCCCGGAGTGGGCGAGGATGTCGGCGGCTGGCTCTCCTATTGGGCCATGAAGGCGTCCAGCCGGGAGGCGGCCAGCTTCGGCTCCGGCAATCCCCAGGGAATCGTGGCGGCCGAAACCGGAAACAATTCCTGCATCGGGGGGGCGATCATCCCGGTCCTCAGCTTGGCGGTCCCGGGATCGGCCCCGGCGGCGGTGCTCCTGGCCGCCTTCTTCATGCACAATTACCGTCCCGGCCCCCTGTTGATGTCGGAATCGCCCGAATTCGTCTACAACGTCGCCATTTACCTGGTCTTCGCCTCGGTGGCGATGTGGTTGCTTGCCCTCGGGATGGCCAGGCTGACGGTGCGGGTGCTCACCGTCGACAAAAAAATTCTCATGCCGATCATTTTCCTGCTCTGCGTCATCGGCGCCTATCTCATCAACTACAACCTGTTCGACGTCAAGGTGATGTTCGTGTTCGGGCTGGTGGGGCTCGGGATGTCCTACCTGAAGGTGCCGGCCGCGCCCTTCATCCTCGGGGTGGTCCTGGGGCCCATGACCGACGCCAATCTGCGCCGGGCCCTGCGGCTTTCGGACGGCTCGTTCCTGCCCATGTTCGGCCGTCCCATCTGCGTCGCCTTCCTGGCGGTTTGCCTTTTCATGATTTTAAGCCAAATCGGCCTCTTTTCCTGGTGGCGGCGGAGGCGGGCCGGGAAGGGGAATTAACCGAGTTGCGCAAAACCGTTCCGGCGGGCAAATCAATACTGGCGCCCCACCCCCCCAATCCTCCCCCCAAAAATGTTCCGACAAAGGCTGATTTTGTGAACGCCGAAGTCCGTTTGATCCCGAATCGATCTTCAACTCCTCCGGGTAATTCACTTTCCCGGAGGAGGAAGCCGAATGAACCGGGGATACTCCCCGCCAAGTCCAAATCTTCGATTTGGACTTGGCGGAGCATTAGAAAGCGCCCTTCCCATGCTGGGTAAATTGCGGATCAATTCCACCCTCTGGGTGTTGACCTTCGGGCACGCCATGGCCGACCTCTACATTTGCATCCTGGCGGCGGTGGCTCCCGGCCTTTCCCTGTTCCTGGACATCCCCCTGGGCGATCTGGTGATCCTGATTGGCCTGGGGGCGGTGGCCTGCAACCTGGCCTCGCCCATTTCCGGCTGGATCATGCTCAGGCACAACCTCGCCTGGATACTCTGGTTCGCCATCCCGCTGTCGGCCCTGCCGGCGGGGATGGGCTTCGCCCCCGGCTACTGGCCGCTGGCCTTCATGATTGTCGCCGGCGGCTTCGGCACCGGCCTTTTCCATCCCGAGGGCGCCCTGGCGGCCAACGACGCCAGCGGGGAGGAGGCCTATCTAGGGGTTCCCTTCTTCATGGCCGGCGGCGCCGGCGGTTACGCGATCGGAACCCTCGCCAGCATCTGGATCAGCGAATCCTTAGGCTTTCCCGCCCTCTGGATATGGATAATCCCCGGCCTCGTCTCGACCGCGCTCCTAATCGATCAATACCGCCGGCGGAAGCGCGCGCATCCGTCGATAGTCATCCGCCCCCGCTCCAAGCGGATAACCCCGGTCAACGGCAAGAATCTCCCCTTTTGGCTGATCTTCGCGATGAGTTCGCTGTTTTGCCTCGGCAACGGAATCTACATCAACTTGATGACCAGCCATTTCGAGATTCGCTTCGGCCCCGGGGCCAGAACCATGGCCGGTTGGATACTGCTGCTGACCAGCCTTAACGGCGCTCTGGCCTCCCTGGTCTGGAGTTCCCTGACGAACAAATACGGATTTTTCCGGATCACCCTGGCGACCCAACTCCTGGCCTTCCCCCTGTTCATCGCCATGGCCTATCCCGTATCTCCGTGGCTGGGATTGGCCGCCGCCCTTCCCCTCAGCCTCCTGGCCCCGACCTCGGTTTACCCCCTGACCATCGCCCTGGCCAGGAACGCCTCGGGGCTGACCCAGGCGACCCGGACCGCCCTGGTGATGGGGGGCGCCGGCCTCGTTTCCGCCCTCGGAGTCATCGCCGCCGGGATGCTTGTCCGAACCGGCTTTTCCACCGGCCTCCTGTTCCTGTCCGCGGCCGGCTGCAGCCTGGCCGCGGCCCTGATCGCCGCCGGAAGGATTTTTCGGGAACGGCGCAAAAACGCCGCCGGGTTTGTTCTTGACTAGCGATCCGAAAAGGCTAATCTTGCCAATGCCGAAGTTTGTTCGCCCAGTAATCAACCTTGGTTGCCGAAGGGGAATTAACTTCCCCGAAGGCGGAAGCCGGATGAACCGCGGGCATTCCCCGGAACTTCAAGAAGCTTCGACCGATGCCGATTGGGGATGCCGCCGCAAGGTCATGCCAGCCGTCAGTGGACTTTACATTTCGGGGCTTGCGTTCCCGCGAATGAATTTTGGCGGGGTCGCTTGCTTTCCCCGGGTTAGCGAAAACAACCATCTTGCGATGTAGGGCGTTAGACGCTTTAAGGAAAATCGGGCGGCGGTTGGCCCGATTTTCCTTAAAGGTTCACTTCACTTCGAGGAGCATAAAAAATGGACAAGGCGACAGCGGAAAAATTGCGGCAAAAGGCCAAGCGCATCCGTACCGGCATTATCGAGGCCCTGGGCTTGGGCAAGCCCGGCCACCTGGGGGGATCCATGTCGGCCGCGGACATGGTGGCGGTGCTGTATTATTACAAGATGAATGTCGATCCGAAGAACCCGAAGAAGCCGGATCGCGACCGCTTCATCATGTCCAAGGGCCATTCGGTGCTTGGGCAATACGCGGCCCTGGCCGATCTCGGCTATTACCCCTGGGAGGAGCTTTCCCGCACCAAGACCCTGGGGGGGCTTCTGCAAGGGCATCCGGAAATCAGCACCCCCGGCATCGAGGCCAACACCGGCTCCCTGGGCCAGGGGCTGTCCCTGGGAGTGGGCATGTGCCTCGCGGCCAGGCGGGACGGGGCGGCCTGGCGGGTGTTCGTCGTCACCGGCGACGCCGAATTGGGGGAGGGCCAGATTTGGGAGGCCGCCACCGCCGCCGCCAATTACAAGCTGGACAATCTCCGGGTCCTGGTCGACGCCAACGGGATCAGCGCCATGGGCCGGGTGGCGGATCGCTACAATGTCGGGGACGCCGACGGCATCGCCGCCAAGTTCGCCGCCTTCGGCTGGAACGCCAAGGTGGTCGACGGCCACGACGTCGAGGAGATTGGCGACGCCCTGGACGCGGCGGATCGGGTCAAGGGGAAACCCAGCGCCATAGTCGGCCGGACCGTCAAGGGGAAGGGCGTCTCCTTCGCCGAAAACACCCACGCCTACCATAACAAGGACATGAGCGAGGAAACCCGGGCCAAGGCCCTGGCGGAAATCAACGGCTGAATCCCGGCGGTCGCGGGAACGCCGTTTTTCGGAACCTCTTTTTGGGAGAACAAGGGAAAATGAGCAAGAGCAGCCAAAGAAACGCCTACGGCGAGGAACTGCTGGCCATCTGCCGGGAAAATAACGACGTGGTGGTGCTGGACGCCGACCTCTGCGGGGGGACCCAGGCGATTCAGGTTGAAAAGGGGAAGCCTGAATCGTTTTACGAAATGGGCATCGGCGAGCAGAACATGATTTCGGTGGCGGCCGGACTGGCCCTGGCCGGGAAAATCCCGGTGGCCAACTCCTTCGCGGTGTTCGTGGGCGGCCGTTCCTTCGAGCAGATCCGCCAGAGCGTATGCCTTCCCGAACTCAACGTCAAGGTGGTCGGCGCCAGTTGCGGCCTGTCCGACTTCGCCGACGGGGCCACCCACCAGGCTTTCGAGGACGTGGCGATCATGCGGGTCCTCCCCCACATGACCATCTTCTCCCCCGCCGACGCCCGGGAGGCGCGCAAGGCGATCCGGACCGCCGTCGGGCGCCGCGGCCCCTGTTACATCCGGATCAACCGCAACGAACTTCCCGACGTCACCGCCCCGGACACCCCGCTGGAAATCGGCAAACCCTCCCTCATGGCCGACGGCGGGGACGTGGCCATCTGCGCCAGCGGCCACATGGTCGCCCTGTCGCTGGCGGCCCGGGACATCCTGGCCGGCCAGGGCGTCCGGGCCCGGGTGCTGAATTTCGCCACCATAAAACCCCTGGATCCGGCGGCGGTACGGGCCGCCCTGGGCCCCTGCCCCCGCATCCTGACCGTGGAGGAGCACAGCGTCATCGGCGGCCTCGGCGCCGCCGTCCTGGAAGCCCTGGCCGACCATCCCCTTCCCCTCCGCCGGCACGGCATCCGGGACACCTACGGCGAATCGGCCGAGAAATACGAGCGGATTTTGGCGAAGCACGGCCTGACGGCGGAAAGGATAGCCGAAGAGGCGCTGGCGAAATAGGCGAACGGTCAATCCCGGTCTCCCGCGGACGCGCACGGGCGTGGACAAGGGGAGCGGGATACACAGCTTCCATAAGGAGACGAGGATGAGGAAAATTACTGTCCTGGCGGCGTTTTTGTCGCTGACCCTGGCTCTCGCGGCCGTTGCCGGGGAAAAGGTCTGGCCTAGGGAGATTCCCACCATCACCGTGGGCTTCGGTCCCGGCGGCGGCACCGACACCGCCGTGCGTCCCCTGATCGCCCTGATGCAGGAATACATCGGGGAGACCATCAACGTAGTCAACACCCCCGGCGCTTCCAGCGCGGTGGCGGCCGAACTGGTGATGAGCAAGCCCCACGACGGCTACAACCTGTTTTCCACCGGCACGGGAACGCTCGGGGGCTTCCTGGTCCAGCGCACCGGCCCCAATTCCTATCCCTGGAAATGGACCAGCTGGTTCCCCCTGCAGGGTCCGGCCGCCCTGCTGGTCAACCCGGAAAAATCGGGAATCAATACGGTTGAGGACGCCATCGCCAAGCTCAAAAGCGGCGAGGCCAGCGTGGGCATGGCCGGCTTCGGCAACGGCCCCCATGTTCTTATGGAAACCTTCGCTTCGCTGGCCGGCATCAAGGAAGTCAATTACGTCACCTTCGACGCGGACGGCCAGGTGGCGGTCGGGGTCTACGCCGGCGAAGTGGAATTGGGCATCATCACCTTCTCGGCCGGGATCGACCACGCCCGGAAGGGTAACGTCAAGGTGCTGTTCCTGAACCAGGACAAGCCGCTAAAACTGACCGACACCATCACCGCCCCCCCCATCACCGAGGTTTTCCCGGCCGGCAAGGCCATGCCCCTGCTTTCGGAAGCCTGGGGAATAATGATCCCCCGGGACGCCCCGAAAGCCACAATAGCCAAGTTGGAAGAGGCATTCCGCTGGGCGATCAAGCAGCAGAAATTGATTGATTTCGCCAATTCCCGGGCCCTGAACGTGGTGGGAATTTCCGGGGAGGACGCCGACAAGATGCTGGATTACCAATTCTCCGCCTATGCCTGGACCCAATACCAGGGCCGGCCGGATCAGAACGACCCCGCCGCCGCCGGGCTGGTGAAGCCGGGCGACTGGAACTGGGAAGTGGAAAAGAAGAAATACGGTTATTGATTCTCCCCTCCCGGGAAAGCCGCTCCGGCTTTCCCGGGCGTTTTCCCCTTCCCCTTGGAGCCGCCTTGGGGGCCGATCCCGGTTCAGGCGGCCGGAAGCCGCCCCCGAGGGAACACGATACCCGGAAGGAACGCGACATGGAGCAAGACCACAATCGCATGGCCGGTTCCGATTTTCTCAGTTCGCTGGTCTTCATGCTGGCGGGCGGCCTTGTCATCTATGCTTCGCTTAAAATGCGGATATTCCGCACCATCATCGTCTCGCCCGGGCTTTTTCCCGCCATCATCGGGGGGGTGTTCATTCTTTTCGGCGCCGTCATTTTCATCATTGCCCTGCGCCGGGGCGGCGCCGCCCGGGCCATGAACATTCTTTCCCCGGAAAACTTGCGGGCGGTTTGGCGGGCGCCCCGTTTCCGGCGGGGAATGGTCGTTCTGCTTTCCATCCTGGTTTACGTGCTGCTGTTCGGCCATCCCTACCTGGCCAAATTTAATTTCAGCTTCGATTTCGGCGGCGGCCTGGTTCCGGTCAACTTCGGGTTCCTGATCACCACCGGCGGCTATCTCCTCTTCACCTTCCTCTATCTCAAGGCCATGTCCAAGCCGGCGGCGATCGCCGTTTCCCTGTTGACCACCCTCTTTGTCTTCTACGCCTTCAGCAAGGGGTTCGGCATCCCCATCCCCTGACTCGCGCGAACGCGGTTGCGGCAAGCCCCGAACTTGGCGAACGCCATTGAGCAAAGGGTCCCGACCATGGGAAGTTTTATCGCGGGAACGCTGGATTATCTTGGCCTTATAGTAGAATCCGGCGGCATGATCATGGATGTCAGGATTCTTTTGACGATTTTCGGCGGCAGCGTCATGGGGCTGATGGTGGGGGTGATTCCCGGCCTGACCGCCACCATGGCCCTGGCGCTGTTGATAAACATCTCCTACGGCATGGAAATCCACGTCGCCATCGCCTTCCTGCTGGCGGTCTACGTCGGCTCCACCACCGGCGGCCTGGGTTCGGCCATCATGATGAACATCCCCGGCACCCCGGCCGCCGCCGCCACCGCCCTGGACGGCTTTCCGCTGGCCAAGCAGGGCAAGGGAGGCATGGCCATCGGCTTCGGCTACCTGGCCTCCTTCCTGGGCACCATCCTGAGCACCCTGATAATGCTCTTCCTCACCCCGCTCATTTACCTTATCGCCCTGAAGTTCGGGCATTGGGAAATGTTTCTGCTGGCCCTGTTCGGCATCATGATCTGCGGCTCGCTTTCCACCGACCAGGATCCTCTCAAGGGCTGGCTGGTCGGCTTCATCGGCTTCCTGGCCGCCATGGTCGGGATGGAACCGATTTACGCCTATCCCCGCTTCACCTTCGACCTATTGCAGCTTAACGGCGGCATCCCCCTCATCCCGGCCCTGATTGGGGTGTTCGGCATTTCCGAGGTCCTGACCGTACTCCAGGAAAGCACTCCCTACAAAATCGAAGGGAATATCGGCCGGGTGATTCCGAACTTGAAGGTTTTCCGGCCCTTCATTCCGGCGGCGCTGCGATCCACCGTGATCGGATCCATCGTCGGAGCCATTCCCGGCGCCGGCGAGGATATCGGGGCCTGGATGGCCTACGACATCGGCCGCCGGCGTTCCAAGCACCCGGAGCTTTTCGGGAAGGGGGCAATCGAGGGCGTCATCTGCCCGGAAGTAGCCAACAACGCGGTCATCGGCGGCGCCATGATCCCCATGCTCACCCTGGCCATCCCGGGGAGCGCGCCCAACGCCCTGATGATGGCCGCCATGCAGTTGCACGGCATCCGCCCCGGCCCCACCCTGAACGACGAGACTCCCTGGCTCCTGCCCTATGTCGGCATCGCCCTGTTCGCCGCCTCGCTCGCCATGGTTTTCTGGGGCTTCACCCTGGCCAAGCCGATGATCGCGATCCTTAAAATCAAGCGGGAAATCCTCCTTCCGCTGGTGGTGCCGCTGACCCTGATCGGCGCCTACGCGGCCGAGGCCCGCCTGTTCAACATCTACGTGATGTTTTTCTTCGGGGTGCTGGGCTACATCCTCCGGCGGATGGATTACCCGATGGCCCCGCTGGTTCTGGGGATTATCCTCGGGCCCATCGCCGACATCAGCTTCCGCCGGGCCTTGATGCAGAGCCGGGGCGCCATCCTTCCCCTGCTGGAGCGGCCCATCGGCATCATCCTCATCCTCTGCCTGCTTCTCATCATTTACGCCGGCGTCAAGCGCATCATCCTGTTCTACCGGCCGCGCCGGGTCACCATGACCTCGGAAATACTGGAAGGAATCGGAGGAGGGGGCGGGCAGAACGCGGAGGGTAAGCAATAAGCGCCGGGCGGAAGGGAAGCCCGGGAAATTGGCGTCCGGTCCCGGATTCGGACCGGCATCTTGGCAAGAAAGGCCTATCCATGAAAAAAATCCTGATTTTCTGCTTGGCGATCCTGGCCGTCCCGGCCCTGGTTCCGTCGGCCCGGGCCGCCTCGATCAAGCTGGTGGCCGCCCACAACCAGACTTCCCAGGAAAATCCCTACCAATACGGAATGCTCAAGTTCAAGGAGACGGTGGAAAGGATTTCCGGGGGCGAGATCACGGTCGACGTCCACGCCGGGACCATCGGCACCAACGAGGACGAACTGGTGGAAAAGGTGCAATTGGGCGCCGCCGACCTGGTGGTGGCCTCCCCCGGCTTCATGACCAAGGCCGGCATTCCCGAGGTGGACATGTTCTCCCTCCTGTACCTGTTCAACGATTTCACCCACTGGGAAAAGGCGGTCGACGGGGTGGCGGGGCGGAACCTGGCCAAGATCATCAACCAGAAGTCCGGAAACGCCTTCCGCATCGCCGCCTACTGGTCGGCCGGGGTCAGGAATTATTACGGCAAGAAGCCGATCAACAAAATCGATGATCTCAGGGGGATGAAAATCCGCACCCAGATGTCCGGGGTGGTGGCGGATTTCTGGAAAAAGACCGGGGCCATTCCCACCCAGGTGGCCTGGGGCGAATTATACCAGGCCCTGCAACAGGGCATCGTCGACGCGGCGGAAAACGACTACACCAATTTCAGCCTGCTGGATCACCACAAGACCGCCAACGGCAAATTCATAACCGAAACCGAGCACGACTACACCACCCGCATCGTATTGGCCAGCGGCAACAAATGGGATTCCCTGAGCGAGCAGCACAAGTCCTGGATCACCCAGGCGCTTAACGAAGCCACGGCCGAGGAGCGCCGGGTCACCTACGCCGACCTCTCCAAATCCAAGGCCCGGGTCATCGCCGACGGGGGAACGGTCAACTCCATCGACAAGGCGCCCTTCATCGCCATCGCCATTCCCATTCAGGACGAACTGGCGGCGCGGTTGAACACCACGGACATGCTTAAAATCATTCGCGACGCCGGCAAGTAGCCGCGTATTGAAAACGGAAGGGGCGGCCCCGTCCCCCGGGCCGCCCCTTCCGGCGGCATTTTCACAAAATCGGCGGAATTCCCTCATTTAGAGACTGTTGACGGGAGGAAAGGTTTTCCCGCGGGGAATTTCGCGCCAATTTGAAAATGGGGGGGGGAGAAAGTACGCTCGCCATGAAAAAGGTTATCGCCGGATTGGTCCTGGTTCAGGAAATTGTCGGCACCATTCTGCTGGCGATTTTTTTCGTCGCCATAGTGATGCAGATAGCCGCCCGCTACCTCGGGGTGCCTCTGCTCTGGACCGAGGAGGTGGCCAATTATTCATTCATCTGGGCGGTGTTCATGGGCGCCTCCGTCATGGTCTACCACCGGGCCCATTTCAGCTTCACCTTTTTCCGGGACAGGTTCAAGGGTCGGGGCGGGGCGGTTTATTCCGCCCTGATTTCGGCCGTTCTCCTGTTTTTCACCCTCGCCCTGACCTGGTACGGTTCGCGGGTGGCCTGGACCTTCTGGAACTACAACTGGATAACCCTGCCCTGGATGAAAATGGGCTACACCTGGCTCTGCCTCCCCATAGCCGGAACGACCATGTCGATTTACAACCTGTTCCATATCGCGACCGAGGCCGGCCGAGCCCTGGGCGACGGGAAGGAGGCTTCCGCATGACCGCCTTGTTGATCGTCTGCCTGTTCGCCCTCCTGATTTTCCTGGGGACCCCGATAGCCTTCGTCATCGGCATCGTTTCCCTGGTGGGCATCAACACCATGCCCGGCACTCCCAACATGACGGTTTTCATGAAGATGTTCAACGGCCTCAATTCCTTCGTGCTTCTGGCCATCCCCCTCTTCATCCTGGCCGCCAACCTGATGAACGCCGGCTTGATCACCAAGATGCTGGTGGACTTCTGCATCGCCGTGGTCGGGAACATCCGGGGAGGCCTGGCCCACGCCAACATCCTGGTTTCCATGATTTTCGCCGGGGTGTCGGGGGCGGCCCAGGCCGACACCGCCGGGGTCGGCAAGATGCTTATCCCGGCCATGATCGGCACCGGCTACGACAAGGAGACCTCGGTGGGAGTGACGGCGGCCTCCTCCACCATCGGGGTAATCATCCCCCCCAGCATTCCCATGGTGGTTTACGCCGGCTTGACCAGCGCCTCGGTGGCGGCGCTGTTCATCAGCGGCTTGGTCCCCGGCATCCTCATCGGCCTGACCATGATGGGGATAGTCGTATTACGGGGCCGGCGCTTGAACTTCCCGGTTTACGCCCGGACCAACCGGAGCGAGATGTGGCGGCTGTTCAAAAAATCCTTCGCCGCCCTGCTGGCCCCGGTGATTATCGTCGGCGGCATCAGCACCGGCTGGTACACCCCGACCGAGGCCGCCGCCTTCGCCTCGCTTTATTCCATGTTCATTTGCGCCTTCGTCTACCGGACGCTTCGCCCGCGGGATTTGCCGGGAATCCTCAGGGAAACCCTGAAGCTGAGTTCCCTCTCGCTTTTCGCCCTCTCCACCGCCAGCGCCCTGGGCGAACTTCTGGGCTATTACAAGATCTCGGACCAGGTGATGGTTTTCTTTTCCGAATACGTCGCCAACAAGCATGTCTTCATGCTCATGGTCATCGCCTTCCTGCTTTTCATCGGCACTTTCATGGACGCCATTCCGGCCATGATTCTTTTCACTCCGGTAATGCTGCCGCCGGCCCTGAACCTCGGCATCGGTTCCATCCATCTCGGCCTGGTCACCGTCATCACCCTGGCCATCGGCCTGGTCACCCCCCCCTATGGCCTGTGCCTGCTGATTGCCAGTTCCATCGCCGATTTGTCCATAGAAAGATCCCTGTGGGGGGTCCTCCCCTATATCGCCTCGCTCCTGGTGATCCTGCTCCTGGTGGCCATGGTCCCGGAAATCGCTTTTTTCGTTCCCCGGCTGCTTGGGCTGATGTGATTCCCGGCTTGGAACGGCCGATCCCCCGGGAAACCAACTAGGGGATCGCCGGAGGTTCTTCCCAATCCGTCGCGTCCCCCCCGTAAATCGGCACCTCCCTCGGCAACGGCGGGGTGGCGTCGATGCCGGCGTCCGAATCATATCCGTCCCCGCTTGAAGGCGAAGCGGTCTCCGCCGAAATACCCCCGCGCCGCGAATCCTGGTTGCGGCGAACCAAATTGCGGGCGGCGCTAGCCTCCCGGAGTTGGTCCGCCCGGGCCAGAACATCGGCAACCTCGTCCGCCCTGTCCACCCGTTCCAGAACATAGTGGAGATTATGCTGATCCCGCCAAGTGGCCGGCAACAGGACTTCGGTGACGAAATCCGCGCCCGCGTATTGGTAGGCCGGGGCCGGGATGGGTTCCCCCACGTGCAGGGGATAAAACTGGATCAGGCGGCCGTTTTCCTCGAAGCCGGGATGCTCCAGCCAGATGTCGTAAACCCCATAATGCTTGAAAGGAAGGACATAAGGGGTTTTCCCCTTCCATTGCTGATTTATGGTCACGTTGGCCCCGGACGGCTCGCTGGTAACCACCAGAGCCCGCTCCACGCAGCCCGGCAGGCAAAACAGCGAACAGGCGGCCAAAACGGCCGAAAGCTTCCTCCCCGGCCGCCGGGACGCAGCCAATCCAATCATTTCGTTTCTCCCCGCCGATCCGGAAATATTAAAAGCGAATCCGCCGGGAAGGAAATTGTTCCGGCGGCGACATGCATATATACCTCATCCCAGGGGGATTCCCGGTGAATTTATCGCGGGCGCCTTCGGCCGCCCCACCCCTCGCCCCGCCGAAATTGAATCTTAGGCGCCGGCGGCGGTTTGTCAAGCCGGAAGGCCAGCCGTCCTCGCGGCGGCGGTGGAAACCGCCGGCGGCCGGGGAGGATATTCTTGATCCGGGCGGCCGTATCGGATATGATACGACTTGCGGGCTGGTTGGCCAAGCCGCCGGATTGGGGAAAACGGAACCAGAAGCGAGGAAACTGCCGTGAAAAGGAATATCGGTTTCGCTCTTGCGATGTGGCCGCCGGTTTTCTTCCCGATTCTGGCGGCGGCGGATCCGGCTCCGGCCGCCGCTTATTGCCCGCCCGGCGCCAAATACTGTCCGGCTCCCGGCGCCGACAATTCGATTTATCTCGACACCCATTTCGGACTGGACGCGCAAACCAATGAAATCCGCGCCTACCGGGGGACGGTCCATCCCGACGAAATCCCCAATCCCCGACCGGCCGGGGAAACGGTTCTTTACGCCGCCCCGCCCCTGTCGGTGGAAAACCGTTTTGTTCCCAATCCCAATCATCCCGGGTTGACCGAGGCGATGGTCAGGGCCGGCGGTCGCGACCGCCGGAACGGCGCCCTTTCCGAAGTCTCCCCCCAGCAAACCGTCCGCTTGGCCGGCGAAAGGTTAATTCCCGAGGGCGAACGCGTTCCCTGGTGGAAGGGGGGCCTTTGGCGCAACCGCCGCGGCAACCGGGGAGGCGGCAATTCCGCCCCCGCCCCCGGCCGGGCGGCCACGGCTCCCCCGCCCCCGGCCGCCGACGATTTCTGGAACGACGAGGATTACGACGGATACAACCAGCCCGGTTCCGAAGCCGGCGGCTATTACCCTTCCCCGGACCGATCCGGGAGCGATCCCTATGCCCAGGGAACGGCGGGGTTTTCCGGAGGAATGGTGGGGGATCCCTATACCCTCCCCAATTCCCCTCCCCCCACGAATCCCTACCCTCCCGGGTATGCCTACCCGGGAACCGGGTATTCCTATGAAGCGAACCAGCCAAGCGGTTATGCCCCGCAGCCGGATTATTCCCCCTACCCGGCCGCAACCTCCGAGGATCGTTTCCTTCCGCCCCCGCCCCAGGGCGGAACGGCGACCCGCCCGTCCATTCCGGCCGGCGGAAACCCGCCCCCCTCCCCCCGGTTTGAAAACGCGGTCGGCCTGGTGAAGGACAATCGGTTCGGCGAAGCCAGGGCCATCCTCCTGGAGGAGGCTTCCCGCCAGCCCTCCGCCGCCGTTTGGCGCTGGCTGGGCGACTGCCAATACAACCTCCTGGAGCTCGAACCCGCCATAGCCAGTTACGCCCGGGCCCTGGAATTGGATCCGAATGACTATTACGCCCTGCGCGGCCAGGGATTCGCCCTGCTCCACCATGGGCACGAATATTGGCGTAAGATGCAGGAAGAGGTGGCGCGGGGAAACAAGGAGGAAGGCGCCCGCATTTTCTCCCAAGCCCATGAAAATTATAAAAAAGCCCTGGATCAGCTTGGCCTCTGCCTGAGGCGGGCCCCCAACGACGGCGAGGCCATTTACGGCGAAGCCATGGCCGCCGAGGGGGCCAGCCGAAAACTGTATTCGAACGCCATCAGCTTCCTGAAACTGGGCCCGGAACGGGAAAACCGCGAACGGGCCGAGGTATTCGCGGAAAATTGCCTGGACGTCATCAACCGGGGAATAGCCCGATCCCGGGAGCGGGCCCGGCTCAGCCCCGGCGATTCCGGCCCCCGGGCCCTGTTGGGGGGGCTGTATCTCAGGAAAGCCATTCTTTACCAGCAACTGGGGAAAATGGACCTGGCCCTGATTGAATTGAAAAGCGCCCACGATGTGCAACAATCCATCCTGGATGAAATCGACAAGAACAACGCCACCGCCCAGAGAAGCCTGCGGGAATGTGAAGCCTACTGGAATTCCTGGGGGGGAAGCCGGCTCTGATTTTCCCGGAAAGGGCGGCCGGTCATGCTGACCGTCAGCAAACCCACCCAGTTCAATCCCGACGGCATGGCGGTCCGGGGCCAATGCAACCATGATTCCCCGGGTTGGCAGCTCATCTGGTTCACCGTCCGGGAAGAGCCGACCCCGATTTGGGAAGGCTCCTACAAAACCTGCCGCCGCCTGCAAACCGGTTGCCGGGAGGCCGGGAACATGGAAGAGGCCCGGCGGATGCTGCGACACATCCTTGATTCGCCCAGCCAAGCGATCAACAACCAGCCCACGGACGCCTATCCCGCCCCGACCGATTTGATCAGGGAACTGGATCCTTCCGAATTCCCCCTCCGGCAAAAAAAGAAAAAAAGGAAGTCGCCCCGGGAATGATCCGGCCGGGGGCGGAAAAATATCCTCCAACCGGGCCGGGGCGGCTTTTCCGCGCCGGCCGCGGGCGGAAAGGAAAGGGAATCGATGCCGGACGAGGATTCCGACGCCTTTATAAACGAGGCCGAAACGGAGAGGCTGTTGGCGGAAAACCGCCGGCCCGATCCCGGCCTGGTTCGGGAAATCCTGGCCCGGGCGCTGGAACTCAAGGGATTGAGCTCGCCCCAGGTCGCCGCCCTGACCCCCTTGTCGGATCCGGAGTTGCTGGACGAACTTTTCACCGCCGCCAACCGGGTGAAGAATTCAATTTACGGCCGCCGCATCGTTCTTTTCGCCCCCCTTTACATATCCAACCTATGTTCCAACGAATGCCTGTATTGCGCCTTCCGGGCCCGGAACCTCGAGGTCGGGCGCCGGGCGCTCGGCCTGGAGGAAATAGCCCGGGAAACGAAAATCCTGATCGAGGGCGGGCACAAGCGCCTGTTGCTGGTGGCGGGCGAATCCTATCCGGCCCAGCGGGGTTTCCAATACATCCTGGACGCCATAAGAACCGTTTACGAAGTGAAATCCGGGCCCGGGGAAATCCGCCGGGTAAACGTCAACATCGCCCCCTTGAGCCTGGAGGAATTCCGGCGCCTCCGGGACAGCGGAATCGGCACCTACCAGCTTTTCCAGGAAACCTACCATCGCGGCGTCTACGCCCGGGTACATCCGGCCGGCCGGAAAAGGGATTATCAATGGCGGGTCACCGCCTTCGATCGGGCCATGCGGGCCGGAATAAGCGATTGCGGCATCGGAATCCTGTTCGGCCTGTTCGATTGGCGGCACGAAATTTTAGCCATGCTCCAGCACATCCGCCACCTGGAGGAACGGTTCGGGGTCGGACCCCACACCGTCAGCGTCCCGCGAATAGAGCCGGCGGTGGGATCGGACATGTCGCAACAACCGCCCGCCGCCGTGTCCGATCTTGATTTCCGGAAAATAGTGGCCATCCTCCGCCTGGCCGTGCCCTACACCGGCATCATCATGTCGACCAGGGAAACGGCCAACCTCCGGAGGGAGCTTTTCGCCCTGGGGGTAAGCCAGATTTCCGGGGGCAGCCGCACCAACCCCGGCGGCTATTCCGAGGACGGGCTTCAGGACGACGGCGAGGCGCAATTTTCCCTGGGGGATCAGCGGACGCTGGACGAGGTTATCCGGGATGTGGCGAAATTGGGGCTCATCCCCTCCTTCTGCACCGGCTGCTACCGCCTGGGCCGCACCGGCAAGGATTTCATGGATTTGGCCAAACCCGGGGAAATCCGCCGGCATTGCGATCCCAACGCCCTGTCGACCTTCCAGGAATACCTGCTGGACTACGCCTCCCCCGAAACCCGGCGAGTCGGGGAACAACTCCTCCGGGACGCGCTGGAGGAAATGGAACCAATGGAAAAGGACAAAAACGAGGCCATGCTGGCCAGGGTGCGGGCGGGCGAACGGGACGTTTTCTGCTGATGGCGGAAGAAGTAGATGCATGATCGCAGCCCCGGACAAAGCGGTCGCTCCGTATAGCCAAGTACCGGGGGGGATTGTCGATGACCACTCCCACAGTCGCCGCCGACGAGGTGTTGCGGCACGGGATGACGCGGGATTCCGGTCGATGTGTTGAAAGTCTCCATCGATCTTATTGCCGCCCACGACAACAAGGATTGAGACGAACTTGAGCGCCTGAGGCGTTTGCTGCCGATGGATCCCGATTCGGCTATGAGCATAAAAAGGGTGTATGACAGGGACGATCTGCTGACGAAAGGCCATGACTTGACCGAAGCCGATCTAAAATTCGGAAAAAGATGGTTGGACGAGCCCTAAAGTAAAGGGGAAAAACAACGGACATTCTCAACCCTGCTTGGTTCCCTTCCGAACACGGCGTTGGCGAACAATAATCGGCTTCTGATCGTTGCTGCCGTCCACAAACGAACCAATCACCCGTAGATCCTTGATAAAGCACCAGTTCCGACCATCTCCCGGAAAATGGAACTGTCACTCCCCCGATGGAGTTGTCATTCCCCCGGCGACATGTCAATCAGGATCTTCATGACCTTGTCGCCGTTCTCCTCAATGAAGCGGTAGGCTTGTCCGTATTTCTCGAAAGGGAAATGCCGCGTTATCAGCGGCGCCAGTCTGACCTTTCCGTGCGCGAGCAAATCCATGGCGGAGATATAGTCGGAATGTAGGCTGGTCTGGGAACCTCTG
>JAISYL010000137.1 GCA_031269935.1 Planctomycetota bacterium | reverse complement strand
TCTCCCTGGCCAGCGCCCTCAGGAGCGTGGTCTTCCCCGACTGGCGGGCGGCGTGGATGACGAAATAATCCCCCTGCTCGGCCAGTTGGCGCGCTTCGGGCAGACGATTGACGGCCGGCGGCAGGTAATGCCGGTCCGGGACGCAGGGGCCGGCGTTTCGGCATGCCCGGGACCATCTCTCGCGCCTCCCTGAATGTGGCCGGCCGGAAGCGGCCGGCTTCCGGGGAAAGGCATTATACCGCCAAGCCGGCCGGAAAACAATCGCCGCGCCCCGTTCGTGATCGGGGCGCGGTTCCGGACAGGGGTGTACCCTTCCTGTCGGCGAAGTGGTATAATGACCTCGCCCCGGTTTTCGGGCGGGTCGGGCGCCATCCTTTTTCCGGGAGGCACAACCCCATGGCGAGGCCCGGATTGGCGATTCACCCGGCAGCCGTCGGCAAGCCCGCCTGCCCGCCCCTGGCCTCGCCGCCGCCGGCCGGGTTCCCCTCGCCGGCCGGCGATTATCCGGAGCCTTCCCTCGATCCGAACGCGCGGCTGGTGAAGAACCTCCACGCCACCTTTCCGATCCGGGTGGCCGGGGACTCCATGATCGGGGCCGGCATCCATCCCGGCGACCCGCTGGTGGTGGACAAAAGCCTGGAGCCGTACAACAACTACGGCGACGGCGCCGCCGTGCGGGTTTCCCCGTTGCCATCCTTCCGCGAAGGAGTCACACGGGTTTATTCATCAACTCCTCGCGCCTGGGCCTGGGATTATGGTGAACATTGCATCGAGTCCCATTCAAGGCGGCAATAATGCTCTTTTCCGTGTCGCTTGCGTCATGCACCCATTGCTTCCAACCTATCCATAAATCCCCCGGATGAATCCCAAGTTTGTCGCACAAGTAAAAAATTGACTGTCCGCCGCTGTGATGACCATTTTTATCCGAGAAAAACCCCAGCATGTCGGCTATCAAATCTCCAACCCGGGTACAGAGTCTTCCCGAATCATTTTTTACTGTCCCGACATACCAAATATCGGATCTTTCGCTTGGAGCGGCAACCCAGCTCTTGCCTGTCACGACATATACGCCTTTATGCCCAGGCCACCTTACTCCCGGCTTCATGCAATTCTCAAACCACCACCTGAGTTGTTTGGGCGGATTCCACCCCTTGCCTATATTATCCATCAATTTCTCCTTACCAAAAAAGGACTGTGAAAACCGACTACGGCACGTGGAAAATACCGCCTATCCGGCATTTTGCGCATATTTTAACAACGGACCCTTGCGCCCGGCGTCGAACCCCGCCCTTGCCTTCCCGGTAGGCTTCACTGAAAAGCCCTTCCAGCACCCCGTTTGAAGGACGCGGCGTCTCCCGATTCCGTCACGGAGGCGACGCCAAAACTTGACATCCCCCGGCTTCGGGTCCGGAATCGCCGATTTTCGCACCCTTAGGGCCGCGCCGGGCGGGGAAAGGCGCGGACGGGGCCTTCTCCCCGCCGGGATACCAGTCCCGTCCGCGCCGCCGCGAAAGTTCGCTCGCCCGATGCTTCCGGGCAAGACGGGAGCGGGGCCAGGACTTCCGCCGCCGCTCTTCCCGAATCCGTGAATCCGGGAATTCCGGGCCGGCGAAATGCGCCCGGGAAGTGCAGGGCCACCCGGAAGCCGATATTGTTGTTGCGGTTGCCGGGATCGTTCCTGTTGCGGTTGGCGGAACGGCAGTTCTCCGGATTATTGTTCCAGCCCCCGCCGCGAAGAACACGGTTGGTTTTCGGCCCCGCCCCCGGCGAAGGTCCATTCCGGCGCCAGGCGCCGGATCAGACGTTCACTGTTTGCCCGCCTGGCATGGCCGAGCCAGCCAACCAGCCGGGATCGTATGTCGTGGCAGGTCAACTCGCCCGCCGCATATCCCTTCTTCATGCCCCGGACCCGCCGCCGGAAGGCCCGGACATTCTCCTTGCGGACAAGCCGGTGCGTCGGCCAGACCCGGCAGCCGACGAATTTCGCCCCGGCCCGGATCGGCGCCGTTCGCGCCCGCTCCTCGTGAAGGCGGAGGCGGAGGCCGTGCGCGTAACGTTTCGCCTCGGCCAGGATTTCCCGCAGGCGGTCCCGGTCGCTGTCCAGAAGGATGAAGTCGTCGCAATAGCGGAGATACCCGCCGACCCCCAGGCCGCTGGTCAGATGATGGTCCAGGCCGGTGAGGTACAGATTGGCGAGCCACTGGCTGGTGAGATTGCCCACCGGCAGGCCGCGCCTCCGCTCGAACGGCGTGAACAGGCCGTCTCCGGGAAAGTAGGCCGCGACCGGCTCCTGCTCGTTGCTCCCGTCCACGATCAAATCCAGCAGCCGGAGAATATTTCTATCCTTGATCAAGCGCCGGTATTGGCCCTTGAGGATGGCGTGATCGATGCTGGGGAAGAATTTTACGACATCGCACTGGACGAAATGCGAATGCCGGCGCATCAGGGCCTGGAGGCGGTCGGAGGCGGCGTGGGTTCCCTTGCCCCGGCGACAGGCGTAGCTGTCGGGATGCATATGGCGGTCGAAAATCGGTTCCAGGACGTTCATGAGCAGATGGTGGACTACCCTGTCCCGGTAGGGCGCGGCCGAGATCATTCTTGGCTTGGGCCGGGCTAGCCAATGGGTGGAAAACTCCCCCGGCCGGTAGGAGCCGTCCAGAAGCTCGTCCCGAAGGGCCAGGAGTTCCCGTTCCTGGTCGAACTCGAAACGCCGGACCGCCAGGCGGTCGCGCTTGCCCCGCCGGGCCTTCCTGGCCGCGAGGAGGAAATTATCCCAGGCCAGCATCGGTTCCCAAAGACCGCCGTACCGTTTCACCCCGCCCCTCCCTTGCTCGCCAGCCAGCCGCCGATCTGGGCGCCTATGGACTGGATCAGTCCCGCCGCGTGCCCGTGGCTCTTCAAGGGCATAATCCGCGGATCCTTCGCCAGGCGCAGTTGAAAGCGGAGAATCTCCAGTTCGATATTGGCGTCGTTCAGGTATTCCGCCTTGCGGCGGGAATACTTGGCGCGGAGAAGAAGTTCCAGGATGCGCCGCAGGCGATTTTCCATGGCCGCGCCCAGGCTGAAACGATGATCCCGGGGAAATTTCCCGATATGACCGAGGAGCCAGAGGATGAAATCATAGAAATCCTGGATAACCTTTAGTTCCCGTTCCATTCGAGAAGTTTCCCCGCCTTCCCCATACGCCATGAATCAGGTCGCAATGTTCTCCAAATTCCCAAAAAATCACCGGAAATTTCGCCAGGGGCTTCGCCCCCGGCCCCCCATAAAACCACAACCGCAAAGGGTAATAGAACAAAGAGCAAAGGGTTATTGGTCCAGGACCACCCGAAAGCCGTCGCCGTCGTCCCGGTTGCCGGGCTCGTTCCTGGTGCGGGTGGCGGAACGGCAGTTCAGCGGATTATAGGACCAGCCCCCGCCGCGAAGAACACGGTTGGAGCCACTCCCTAGACCTTTGGGATCGCTTACCGCGCCCTTTGGATAATCTCCATACCAGTCCGAACACCACTCCCAAACATTTCCATGCATATCGTAAAGCCCCCAGGCATTGGGAAGAAAACTTCCCACATCTGTGGTTTGTTTGCGATATACGCCTTTAGTTCCATTTCCATAGACGTAATCCCCGTTATAATTCACTTGGTCCGTGCTTATGGTGGCGCCAGTATTGAACGGCGTCGTCGTTCCCGCCCGACAGGCGTATTCCCATTCCGCCTCGGTCGGCAGACGGAACTTGCGGCTGGTTAAATCCAACAATTTTTTGCAGAATTCGTTGGCGTCATTCCACGAGACATTTTCCACCGGCCGGCGATCTCCCTTGAAGCGGCTGGGATTCGTTCCCATCACCGCCTGCCATTGCTTCTGGGTCACCTCGTATATCCCCAGGTAAAACGGCTTTGTGAGCGTCACCCGATGTTGGATCTCGTCATTGCCGCGTCCCCCCTCGGATGCGGGCGATCCCATCGTAAAAGTTCCTGCGCGGATTAGCATAAACGCCATTCGCACATTGCCCGGCAACTCGACTTCAGATACATTGACCGCCTTCTCCACCTCCTCCACTATTTCCAATTTCATGGATTTGACTTCCACCAACAGTTCCTCCGGCATCAGAAACTCGAACCTTATGGTCCCCCTCAGGCATTCCGTCTTGCCGTCGATCAAAAGGCTGGGATAAAAAACTTGTTTATTTTGCTGAAAGTTGTTGTTACGGAAAGCGGTCAGGGGTACCGAACCCTCGGACTGGTACACTTCGTTCGCCTCGTCGTCAAAAAACCTGATCTGAAAGGCCAGACTATGGAAGCGGGAATCGATATCGTGCTTCATCTCGGCCAGATTGGCCAAGGTTTCCCCGGTCAGCAGGTACCCGTTGTAAGAGAAGGTGTTTTTCGCGTCCGGGAGGATGACGTCGAAGCCGTCGTCGGCATATTTGCCGTAAATGCTCACACCCGTCCCGACAACCGAATTCTGGAGCTTGCGAATGTTTTCCACCGCCTCCTGGTTCCGGTAATAGCCTCTATTGGCGCTCTTGGCAATCTGCGCGAAAAGTTTCTTCGCTTCCGGGAGAAAGCTTTTGTAATAGAAATCTTCGTTAAAGGACACGGCCAATTCGATCCGAAGCGTGTCCTTCCCCCCCTCGGCCAGCTCCGGCTTGCCGGCTATGGCCAGGTTCACGAAATCCGCCTGTTTATATTTCCGCAGCAACTGTACGATAAACCTCGCCGCCTCCCGGCCCTGCGTTGCCTGGAGCGATTCCCTGGGGTCGAGGGATTCCGCTTTTCCCGGATCCAACTCGTCTTTCCTTTTCAGGTCTTCTATGGAAAAAGCCATGACCTGTCCCCGGCTGGCGACGTATTCCAGACCGTCCCGGAGAATGTCCTTCCGCACCCAGGCCTTCAGCCTGATGCGGTATACGCCTTCCCCGGCCAAGCTGTCGTCCGCCATCAGGATTTCGTATTTCTCCACCAGCCCCCGGCTGTGGGCGATGATGGTCTCGGACACCTCGTCCTGGCTCACCTCGGTCCTGATGTCGGTCATCATCCCGACCGAACTCCGGATCGCCTCGATCCAGGCCTGGTCTATCGCCTCGGCGCGGTTCCTCCCCATCCCCTCGGTCTCGACCACGTAATAATCGTCCGCCTCGCCCGCCGACGCCCCGCTCCGCATCCCGACCAGGCAGCACAGGAACGCCAGTACAAACAGCTTTTTCATGAATCATCCTCCGCAATTTCCCCCGTCGTTCACAAATCCCCGACCCCCGCGACATAGGCCCTGACCGCGAGACTCCCGTCGGCCGACAGCCAGCCGCCCACGCTCCGCATCCGTCCCGCCAGCCCCCGGAGCTGCGCCTCGGTGCGGGACTTGAACTTTTCGGCCAATACTTCGTTGGCAACGCCGTCGCCGGAAGCGGCGGCATGAATTGACGCCGCCTCCCTTTCCGCGCTCACCCGCATCCCCTGGCAAAAGGA
>JAISYL010000091.1 GCA_031269935.1 Planctomycetota bacterium | reverse complement strand
GCATCCGGTTGGCCATGATGATGTTCGACACGTCCAGGTTGATGCAAATCGAACCTATCGCCTTGCCTTGGGGATCCTTCACATAGATGGTGCTGGACTTCAATATTTTGCCGTCGCGGGTATGGGTGATATAACCGAAGCAATCGCCCTTGTTCACCGTCCTCCGCAGGACCTCCAGCCCGAGATTACCGCCGCAATCGCCCACCTTGCGGTTGGTTAGGGTCTGCCCCGGTTCAACCGAATTCCGCCTCCGGGGAAGTGAATTCCCCTCCGGCATTGGAGGTTGATTCTGGAGCGAACGGACTTCGGCATTCGTAAAATTAGTCTTTACGGACCACTAGCGCTCCGCCAATTCCTACCCAAGCGCGACGGCGGACTTCGCTTCGGTCCGGACTCGCATGACTCGTTCGGGGACGAACCTTCGCCATCCCGTATTTCGGCCCGGCATGGCTCCCTCAATCGCCGTTCGGCCGTAGGCGAACTCCCGGGGACGCACTATATGGCAAATACGATATTTTAGCAATAAAAACTCTTAATTTTGTGGCGGCCCGGGCGACGGGCTTCCCGGCGCGGCGCGCGACCGCTTCGGCCGGCCCGGAGAAAGCCGCGGCTTCTCCGGAAATCCCTGAAAATCGCGGGAAATTCGGCAAAATGAAGATGATCTTTAAGTTGACTTTTGAAGGAAACCAAACAAACCGCCGTTTGATTTCCTTCAAAGTTTCAGGGAGTTCGTTTCAGAGTCGTTTTTTTTGCAATGTCGCCGGCTTGGGCCGGGTTGACGAAAAACAACCCATTGAAACGAAATCGGTTGAGTCTTTAAAGGAAATCGGGCGGTGGTTGGCCCGATTTCCTTTAAAAGTCGACCCTTGGTAAGTAAAATAACCGGAAGGGGGTTTTGTGATTTGGCGACAGGAACGACCGGGAAGCGGTGTCCTCGAAAGATAAAATTCAAGCCAACATCTTGTTGCATAGTGCCATATATCGCGGCAAGAGGAGGAGGGCAGGCCCTTTACAGGCCTGCCCTCCTCCTCAATAACTATTGGGATGATGCGGTGAAACGCCTTCGCCTCACTGGTTCCACGCCTTGAGCAATTCCGGCAGGAAGGTTATCACGCCGGGAAGAAAACTGAGGACAACCACCACGACAATCATGGCAAGGACGAGGGGAACGATCTGTTTGACCAAGTCTTCCAACTTGATGTTGCCGATGTCGCAGGCGATGAAAAGGCACAACCCCACCGGAGGGGTGTTGTGGCCAATGGCAAGGGAGATAACCATGATGATGCCGAAAAAGACCGGGTTGACGTTCAGTCCAAGAATGATCGGATAGAATATGGGCGCCAGGAGAACCATGGCCGCCGAGTTGTTCATGAAGGTGCCGACGAACAGCAGGATTACAATCATGATTAAAATCACAATGTTGACATTGGAGGAAATGTTCAGAATCATCCCGGCAATGCTTTGGGGAATCTGTTCGCTGACCAGCACATAGCCAAGAACCTCCGCCGTAATCATTAGGTACATGATCAACGCCGTCGATTTCGCCGACTTGAGGATGAGAGCCGGCAATTCCCGGAAACTGATTTCCCGGTAGACGAACAGCCCGACGATCACCCCGTAGACAACCGACACGGCGGCCGATTCGGACGGGGTGAAGATGCCGGTATAAATGCCGCCCAGGATGATGACGGGCATGAGCAACGCCCAAAACGCACTGGTGAAGGCGTGGAGGGCGGCGCCCCAAGTGGGTTTTTCATCTCCCCGATAACCCCTTCTGACGGAAATGACGTATTCAACCGTCATGAGGACGACGCAGATGATGACGCCGGGAATGAAGCCCGCCATGAACAGGTCGCCGATGGACGTGTTTGTGCTCACCCCGTAAAGGACCATGGTGAGACTCGGCGGGATGATAAGGCCTATGGTGCCGGAGGCGGCTACCACGGCGCCGGCGAAGTTCTTGTCGTAGCCTTTACCCACCATCGGCTTGAGCATGACGCCGCCAATGGCGGCGGTGGTGGCCGGGGCGGATCCGGAAACCGCGCCGAAAAAAGTCGAAGCCAGGGTCGCCACCAACGCCAAGCCTCCATTGAAGCGTCCGAACAGGGTGGCGGCGAGGTCGACGAGGCGCTTGGACACGCCGCCCGAGGCCATGATGTTGCCCGCCAAAATGAAGAAGGGAATCGCCATAAGCTCGAAGGTGTTGGCGACGTTGAACATTTTCTGGACCAGGACGTCTGATCCTATGTTGCCGGTGGCCACGGCCGCGGCCAGGCAGGTGATGCCAAGGGTGACCGCTATGGGGACGCCGATCGAAAGGAAAAACACAAAGAAGATTATCAGCCAGAGGCCCATGCTATTTAGCCTCCCCTGCCCTCAAGGCCTTCGCCGTGGAAAGAATCAATTCCAGCAGCATGGATATGGACAAAAGGCTCGCGACGGGAAGCATCATGAACACGTAGCCCATTTTCAACCATTCCATCGAGGGCGACATGACCTCGAATTGTATTATCATATACGCCATGGGAAAGCCGTACCATATGATGACGAGCAGAAAAACGAGACAAAACGCTTGGCAGGCCAGGCCGAAAAGTTTCTTGACGCGTTCGTTTTTTATGTAATCGGTGAACAGGGACATGTTGATGTGCTTGGACTCCTTGAAAAGAACGACGGCGCCAAACAGGGTAACTCCCGAGAAGAAATACCGCGACAATTCCTCGGACCAGGACAGGGGGGTCCTGAGAACATAGCGATAGATGACCTGCATGAAGATGAAGACCACCATGCCCGACATAAGAAAAATCATGAGCCAATTCATGATCTTCGCCACGATATCATTGATGGATTTCAATTTTTTCAGCATATGAATTTATATCCTTGCCCGGGGATGCCCATGACTGGCCATCCCCGGGAACGCCAGTGAAACGGTGGGAGAGCGCCGGACAGAAAGTTTTTCCGGACTGCCGCCTAGTTTTTCCCGGTCGCCGCCAGGATCTTGTCCAGCATTTCTCCGTATTTGGGACGGTATTTATTCCAGACCGGCTGTACCGCCTCGACAAAGGGGGCGCGATCGGGCTTGGTGAAGACAACGCCCAATTCCTCGCACTGCCTTATTTCCTTCTCGTCCATTTCGTTTTGGTACTTGAAGGAGAACCAGCTCATCTTTTCCGACTCTTCAATGAAAATTTCCCGATCTTCCTTGGGAATGCTTGTCCACAGGCGCTTGGACGACACCAAGGGATTCGGGACGTGCATATACCACAGGAGGACGGCCGACTTGGTCAGTTCGTAATACTTTTGGGTGAGCATATGGGTGATGGTGCCTTCGCAGCCGTCGATGGTCTTGAGTTGCCAGGCGGAATAGACCTCGTTGAAGCCCATGGGCACGGCGCTGGCGCCGAAAGCGTTTATGGTGTCGATCATTTCGGCCGAGTTGATGGTGCGCAGCTTCCTGCCGCGAAGATCCGTTATCCTTTCCACCGGATTGCCGGGAAACAGGTGGCGCATGCCGTTTTCCCACCAGCCAAGCACGATGAGGTTGCGGCCGGCCAGGCTCTCCTCGATTTCCTTGCCGATTGGGCCATTGAGTATTTCGCAGGCCTGCATGGAGTTCTCGAATAGAAAGGGAAGGTTGAGGACCCCGTATTTCGGGCTGTAGGAGGTCAAGAGGGAACCGGTCGCGAGCACCATGTCCACGGTTCCTAGTTGCGCCCCCTCAATGAGCTGGTTCGGCTTGCCGTAAAGGTCGGAGGGATAAATCTCGAATTTGTAACGCCCGGCGGTGCGCGTGGAGATGGTTTCCGCCCATTTTTCGAGGTACATCTGGTAATGGTGCTCGGCGGTGCCCGTGTGGCCCACCTTGATGATTTTCGCCTGTCCGGCCCGGGCGGCCGTCGCGAAGGTCGCGAGGAACAGCGCGGCGAATAACGCGATGCGTTGCACTTTCATGCCTGATCTCCTTTAGATCGTGTAAGGAAATAACGTTTAGGACCCGACGCAAAGTAACGTTTACACTCGGGGAGCGACGGGATAGCGCCAGCCAAGCTCATACCCGGGAAACATGTAAAATTTATTTCGTGCCGCCCCCTTAGAGCTGGTTGACAAATTGCCGCCCCGCCCGAGTTTACCACATTATAAAGGATTGCGCGCGGCATGCAATTTTATTAACTATATTAACGCGTTTAGTAAATAAAATAACCGGAAGGGGGTTTTGACGGGCGGCGGTTGGCCCGATTTTCCTTAAGAGCGTGTTGTTAAATGCCGTATCGTCGGGTTATACTGCGTCAAAAGCCGCTTCTCGGATGATTTTTACCCCTGACCGCCGGCCAAAAATCATCCCGCCGGCGACTTTTTCCTTGTCTAACCCGGGCGATCCGGTATTTAACAACACGCTCTAA
>JAISYL010000090.1 GCA_031269935.1 Planctomycetota bacterium | reverse complement strand
TTTCGCCCAATCGCGGATGAAAATTTAGGGCTCGTCCAAAAATAACTTATAGCATGTTTATACCGCGTCACCAACGCCGCTCTCGTGAATTTTCGCCCAACCACGGGCGAAAATTCACCACCGCGGCTCGATTCCTTGTCTAAACATGCTATAAGTTATTTTTGGGCAGACCCTTACCGTCGCGGCTCGGTTTCCTGTCCAAGCCCGCGGCGCTTTTTTCGGCCGGCCCCCAAGTAGCCGGGGCTCCCGCGTCCGCCGTCCGCCTCACCCCTTCCCTCCCCGCAGCCTCCGGGCCAAGAGCAGCTTGTAGGCGGCCGGAAGGATCACCATGGACAGTACCGCGGCGCTGAGCATGCCGCCGAACATGGGGGCGGCGATCCGGGTCATGATTTCCGAGCCGGTGCCGGCGCGCCAGAAAATCGGCAGCAGGCCGGCGATGGTGGTGATGACGGTCATGGCCTTGGGCCGCACCCGCTGCACCGCCCCCTCGTGGATGGCGGCGTCCGCCTCGGCCTCCGTCGCCGTGGCGGGGGAGGCGAGGGCGGGGCGGCCGGCCACCGAATGCCTGAGGTAAATAAGCATGATGACCCCGAATTCCGCCGCCAGGCCGGAGAGGGCGATAAAGCCCACCCCCGTCGCCACCGACATGGCGTAGCCCTGCCAGTACATGAACCAGACCCCCCCGATAAGCGAGAACGGCAGGCAGAGCATGATCAGAAGCGTCTCCCCGAGGGCGCCGAATTCCAGATAGAGGAGGATGAAGATGATGACCAGGGTGACCGGGATCATGAGCCGCAGGCGGGTGTTGGCCCTTTCCAGCATCTCGAACTGGCCGGTGAAGGAAATGCTCGTCCCCGGCGCCGGCTTCACCTTTTCCCGTATGGCAGTCGCCAGATCCTTCACCAGCGACGCCGGATCCCGATCCCGCGAATCGAGGTAGACCCAGCTGGCCAGGCGGCCGTTCTCGCTTTTGAGCATGGAGGGGCCGGCCGCCATCCCGACCTCGGCCACGTCCTCCAGGGTGAGTTGGCGACCGGACATGGTCAGGATCGGCAGGTGCCGCAGGGACGAGACGCTGTCGCGGTAGGATTGGGGGTAGCGGACGTTGATGGGGTAGCGGGCGATGCCGTCGATGACGTCCCCCAGCATTTCCCCGCCGATGGCGGCGACCACGAACATCTGCACGTCGGCCACGTTCATCCCGTAGCGGGCGGCCGCCTCCCGCTTGACCTCGATGTCGACGTAGCGCCCGCCGGTCAGCGATTCCGCCAGGGCCGAGGACACCCCCGGGGTTTCCCGGGCCGCGTTCTGCACCGCCGTCGCCGTCCGGTCGATGTCGGCGGTGTTCGTCCCCGACACCTTGACGGCGATCGGGCTTTTCACCCCGGTCGACACCATGTCGATGCGGTTGCGGATGGGCGGAACCCAGAGATTGGCGATGCCGGGGAGGCGCACCGCCCGGTCCAGCTCCTCGACAATCCCCTCCGCCGTCATCCCCGGGCGCCATTGCTCCGCGGGCTTGAGGCGGATGGTGGTTTCCAGCATTTCGATGGGGGCCGTGTCGGTGGCGGTTTCGGCCCGGCCGGCCTTGCCGAACACCCGCTCCACCTCCGGAACCGTCATGATCAATTTGTCGGTGCGCTGGAGCAGGCGGGTCGCCTCCGCTATGGAAATGCCGGGGAGGGCGGAGGGCATGTACAGGAGATCGCCCTCGTCCATCCGGGGCAGGAACTCCCCTCCCAGGCGCGACATCGGGTACAGGGAGACTCCGAACAGCAGCAGGGCCAGGAGGATGGTGATCCTGGGAAAGGCCAGGACCGCCCTTATGAACGGGGTGTAGAGGCGGATGAGGAAGCGGTTCAGGGGATTGGAGCCCTCGTCGGGGATTCTGCCCCGGACCCAGTAGCCGGCGAGGATCGGGATGACGACGACCGAAAGGACGGCGGCGGCCCCCATGGCGTAGATCTTGGTCAGGGCCAGGGGACGGAACAGCCGGCCCTCCTGCCCCTCCAGGGCGAACACCGGGATGAAGGACAGGGTGACGACCAGGAGGCTGACGAACAGCCCCGGCCCCACCTCCTGCGAGGCCTGGATTATGAGTTCCCAGCGCCGGCCCGGGGCCGGGGCCTGGCCGGGGAACTCCGCCTCCCACTGCTTCAGCTTCTTGTGGCAGTTTTCCACGATGACCACCGAGGCGTCCACCATGGCCCCGACGGCGATGGCGATGCCGCCCAGGGACATGATGTTGGCGGTCACCCCCTGGTAATACATGACGATGAAGGAGGCGAAAAGGGCCAGGGGCAGCGAAAGTATGGCCACCAGGGCGGATCTTAGGTGCAGGAGGAAGAGGGCGCAGACCACCGCCACCACCGCGAATTCCTCCAGCAGGTTGCCGGTGAGGTTGTCGATGGCCCGTTCGATAAGCTGGCTCCGGTCGTAGGTGGTCACGATTTCCACCCCCTCCGGCAAACTGGGCCTCAGGCTCTCCAGCTTGGCCTTGACCTCGGCGATGATGGCGCGGGCGTTCCGGCCCGAGCGCATGAGCACCACCCCTCCGGCCACTTCGCCCTCGCCGTCCAGCTCCACCACCCCCCGCCGCATTTCCGGGCCGAGGCGAATCAGGGCCACGTCCTCCAGGTGGATCGGGGTGCCCCTTTCCGAACTCTTGAGGACGATCCGGCGGAAATCGTCGATTGTCCTCAGGTAGCCGCTGGCCCGCACCATGTACTCGGCCTCGGCCTGCTCGACCACCGAGCCGCCCGCCTCCTGGTTGGCGGCCCTCACCGCCCCCATTATCTCGTCCATGGTGACCATGTATTGGGTCATCCGCACCGGATCGGCCACAATCTGGTATTGCTTCACCACCCCGCCCACCGAGGCCACCTCGGCCACGTCGGGGACGGCGGAGATCTCGTATTTCAGCATCCAGTCCTGGAGCGAGCGCAGTTCGGCCAGGTCGTGGCGCCCGCTCCGATCCACCAGGGCGTATTCGAAAACCCAGCCTATGCCGGTGGCGTCCGGGCCCATGGCGGGGGAAACCTCGGCCGGCAGCCGGCCTCGGGCCTGGTTAAGGTACTCCAGCACCCGGCTCCGGGCCCAATAAAGGTCGGTCCCGTCCTCGAAAATGACGTAGACGTAGGAGTCGCCGAACATGGAGAAGCCGCGGACGCTCTTGGACCCCGGCACCGAAAGCATGGCCGAGGTCAGGGGATAGGTTATCTGGTCCTCCACCAGGCGGGGCGCCTTGCCCGGGTAGGAGGTGCGGATGATCACCTGCACGTCGGACAAATCGGGCAGGGCGTCGATGGGGGTGTTGGCGATGACCCAGGCGCCCCAGAGCGAAAGAATCGCCGCCCCGAAAAGCACGAAGAAGCGGTTGACCACGCAGGCGCGGATGAGCCGGGAGATCATTTTCCCTCCTTTCCAGAGCCGGCCGCCGGGACGGAATCCGCCCGCCGCATGCGATCCAGGGCGCCCCGCAGGTTGGCCTCCGAGTCGATGAGGAACAGGCCGGACACCACCACGTATTCGCCCTCCTCCAGGCCGGCGGAGACGGCGGTCTGCTCCCGCGAGGCGCGGGCGACTTCGATTTTCCGGGGGACGAAGGAGCCGTCGGCGGCCACCGTGATGACCCGTTGCTCGTCGCCGAGGTCGATTACCGCCTGGGTGGGAACCAGCGGCAGCTCCTCGCCGGTCCCGCGCAGGCGGATGCCGGCGGTGAGCCCCGGTTTCAGCAGCCCCTCGGAATTGTCCAGGGTCAGGCGCAGCGGCACCGTGCGGGTCTCGTGATCGGCCTTGGGCAGCAGGGTGAAGGATTCGGCGTAAAAGGCCCGGTCCGGGTAGGCCGAAACCGTCACCCGGATGCGGCTGCCGGGGGCGACCAGGTGGAGATTGCGCTCGGGGACGTCGGCAGCGACCCAGATGGGGTTGACCCCCTGGACGGTGGCGATGGTCATGTTCTTGTCCGCGTTCATCCCGGGATAGGCGTCGAACATGGTGATCACCCCGTCCAGGGGAGAGGCGATGGTGAGGCGGGTCTGCACCTTGCCGGTGGCCTCGACGGCGGCCAGCATCTCCTCGGGCATCCCGGAGATGCGCAGCCGCTCCCGCACCCCGTTGATTATGCCGGGAGCGGCGTTCTGCGCCTTCAGCAGCAGGTATTCGCTCTGATCGGCCGCCCATTCTGGAACGGTGACGTCGGCCAGGGGGTCGCCGGCCTTGACCAGATCGCCCATCGCCAGCGAATAGGTTTTTTCCACGAAACCCATGGCGCGGGGCTGGATTTTGGCCAATTGGTATTCGTTGAATTCCAGGTTGGCCGGGATGTCCTGGCTGAAGGTCAGCCGCCCCCGCGTCACTTTCTCGGTCCGCACCCCCATGTTCTGCACCTGGGCGGGGTCGATGGCGATCCCGGCCCCGCCGCCGGGATCGGCGTAGCGGGGCAGGAGATCCATGTCCATGTAAGGGGACTTCCCGGGCTGATCGAAATGCCGGTCCGGATACATGGGATCGTACCAATACAGCACCTCGCGCACCCCGGGCTCCCCCGGGGGAGGGGAGGCGGAATCGGGCGCCCCGGGGGGGGGATGATCCCCCCCCGCGACGCCCAGGCTCAAATGTTTCGCCAGGTAGGCGCGCAACCGATCGATTTCGTAGGCGTTCCCCAAAACGTAGCCCAGGGCCGTCCCGAAAAGCAGAATCAGGAAACCTCCGGCGATCTTTTTCGGATTCATGGCTTTTCACCCTTTCGCCGTCTTAGAGGGGCTCGATGTCGACTATGGTGTAGACATCCCCCTGGCCGCGGAAATCCAGGCGCACCCGGTCGCCGGGCTTCACCATTTCCAAATGGGACGGGTCGTCCACGTTGAAGCGCATGCTCATGGCGGGCAGCTTGAGATCGGGGATCGCCCCGTGGGCAACGGTTATTTTCGCCCCTTCCCGGTCCACCGCCTCCACCCTGCCGGTGGTGGTGTAGATTTTCCCGGGTACGGCGGCCGGGACGGAAGCCCCGCCCCCCATGCCGCCGTGCCCGCCCGCCGCCTCGCCGGCCCCGGCCGACCCGCCCGAAAGCGAGAAGGCCAACGCCAGAATCAGGATGGCCGTCTTGCCGCCTGAACTTTTCATGATGATTTCTCCTTTGTCATGGACTTTAGGGACGAGCCCTTAAGTGGACTTTCAAAGCGGACTTTTAGAGGCTGTTGTTAAATGCCGGATCGTTCGGGTTAGACAAGGAAAAAGGCGCTGGCAGGATGATTTTTGGCCGGAGGTCAAGGGCAAAAATCATCCGGGAAGCGACTTTTGACGCGGTATAACCCGATGAGACGGTATTTAACAACACGCTTTAAAAGCCGCCTTGGTTCCCCATCCTATTCGTTGCCGAACCTGCGATCGGCCGGAGCCAGGAAAATCTTCAATTTCTGTTCGACGATCCGGGGATTGTCGCCGGCCTGAATGGACATCACGCCCTTGAGAATGATGGTCTTTATCGCCATTTCCTCGCCGTTCCTCACCCCCAGCTTGTCGCAGACCGGACCGATTAGGAGGGAGGCGATAAGCGATCCGTAGAAGGTGGTGATCAACGCCACCGCCATGCCCTGGGTAAGGGCGGACGGATCCTCCACCCCCCCCTTGAGCATTTGGATCAGGCCAATCACCGTTCCCAGCGCCCCCCAGGTGGGGCCGCCGCCCCGGAACAGATCCCAGGCCGACTTGGCGTCGGCGTGCCTCGCCTCGGTGTTGTCGAGATCCGTCTCCATGATGTCCTGGATAAGCTCGGGGTCGGTCCCGTCCACCGCCAATTGCAATCCCTGGCGCATGAAGGGATCGGGAATCTGTTCGAGTACGTTTTCCAGGGCCAGGATGCCGTCGCGCCGGGCCACCTCGGAAAATTCCACCAGTTTCTTTATGATGTCGACGGGATTGTCCTTGCTGACGCGAAGAATGAGCGGACCGCTTTTGGGCATGGTCTTCAGAGTGCCGAGGGCCAGGGAAATAAGCATATTGGCGAAACAACCGCCGAACACAATCCCGATCGAGGGCACGTCTATGAAGGGGCCGACCTGCCAGGTCATGCCGACGCCGACCACGCAGAATAGGCCGATGAGGAAGCCGGATAAAGTTCCTATGTCCATGCCTTCTCCAAAGTTCTATCCCGGTTCCGGCAAATAACGGGTTTCCCGGGCGTAAACCAGGGAAAGTTCCACCACCCGATCCGCCGTCTCCCTGACCAAAATCTTTTCGCCGTCCCTCAGGGTGATGATGGTGTCGGGCAATTCCTCGACGAACTTGATTAGTTCGGCGTTCAGGACGAACGGCTGGCCGTTGCGGCGAGTAAGCTTGATCATCCCCCACCTTTCCCGCCCCTTCCGGCCGGAACAATCGGGAAAGCCGCCGGAAACCGACTATCCGCTCGGCGCCGAACTCCCGTTTCCCGCAAGTCCGCGCCGCAATTTTCCTTGCGAAAATGGCGATAACCGCCGACGGACGCCCTCCATGGACTCGGAGGCGTTTCCGGGGATTCCTTGAATTGTTTATCGGCCATCCTGTCCGGTGGACTTTTAAGGAAAATCGGGCCAACCATCGCCCGATTTTCCTTGAAGCTTCTAACGCCTTACATTGCAAGGAGATTGTTTTTCGCCGATTCGGGAAAAACAAGCGACCTCGCCACAGTTGGTTCGCGGGAACAGATGCTTCGAAACCGTGGTCTGTTAGTAGGTGTTGTTAAATGCCGGATCGTCCGGGTTAGACAAGGAAAAAGGCGCCGGCGGGATGATTTTTGGCCGGAGGTCAAGGGCAAAAATCATCCGGGAAGCGACTTTTGACGCAGTATAACCCG
>JAISYL010000032.1 GCA_031269935.1 Planctomycetota bacterium | reverse complement strand
TACCGCGTCAAAAGCCGCTTCTCGGATGATTTTTACCCCTGACCGCCGGTCAAAAATCATCCCGCCGGCGACTTTTTCCTTGTCCAACCCGGGCGATCCGGTATTTAACAACACGCTCTAAAAGTCGACGTCCGGTCCCTGGAGGAAAAAGGAACGGGAGAAAATCCCGGCCCCGTTCCGGGACGCCGGAATCTCCCCCCTACCCTTCACCATTGGGCCGAAACGTCCAGGAGGTTCTTGACGTCGCCTCCGGAATTGACATCGAGGGAATAGCCCAGATTGAAGGAATAGAGCCTGACTCCCGCCCCGGCGGTCACCCCGAAGCGTCCCTTGCCGAAGCTCCCGTTTTCAACCAGGGCATGCCCCAGGGGACTGGAACCGGTGTAGGAGACGTGGTCATAGTAAAGCCCGCCCCGCAAGGCCAGGGTTTCCGGGATCACCCGCTGTTCCACCCCCAGCGACAAGCCCCAGGCGGAGGCCCTTTCGTCCAGGGTTCCGGAAAGGGACGAACTGACCCGCTCGAACCAAAGATCGCCGGCGAACAGGGTGTCCTCGCCGTACTGGCGCGCCGCCCCGAATCCCGCCCCCAGACGCCGGAGCGACCCCGTCCCGGAGCCGGCGGCATAGGCGGCCCGCTCCCGCAACGACCCCAGGCCATAGGTCAGGGTTCCCCCCAGGGTTAGGTCGTCCGCCAGCCGGTAAAGCCCCCCCAGCTTGAAATCCCCCCCGGTGAAGCCGCGATCCAGGGACAGGGTCCGCCCCGGAACCGGGGAAAAATCCCCGCTAGTCCAACTCCCGTCGAAAATCCCGACGCTGACCCCTCCCAGCAGGTCGTTGGTCAACTGCAAGCCATAGGCGGCGAGAATCCCGGTTTGATCCCGGGCCATCCCGGAACCGGCGGCGTCGGTGAATTTCCGGGTGTCCAGCCAGCCCCCCAATGCCTGGTTGGCCCGACCCGTCCCGCCCCAGCGCTCCAGGTTGACCGCCCCCCCCAGGCGAAAGGTGGTCTGGCCGGCGTCGTCGTAGCCGTCGTCAAGCCAGTCATAGCCGAGATCGGCCATAAATTCGCTTCCCCCCAACGCCCCCAGGGCCGCCGGATTCCGCCCCAGCGAGGCGGCTCCGTCGGCCAGGCCCCGTCCGCCCCCGCCCATGGCGGCGGCGCGGAGGCCGGGAGGGGAGAGGGCGCCCAGGCCGCGATAGGTGTTGACGTAAAATTCGCCGGAATCGCCCGCCCCGGCCGCCGCCGCCGCCGCCGCCAATCCTCCCAGGAACGCCAAGAACCGCGGATAAAACCGGTTGGTTATCGGTCGCATAATCTCCCCCCGCGACAAAAAAGACGAAAAGGCTAATTTCCGTCCCTTAATTTCCCGCCCCGGGGCTATTCTTTCACTTTCGGCGGACTTTAAGAGCGTGTTGTTAAATACCGTCTCATCGGGTTATACCGCGTCAAAAGTCGCTTCCCGGACGATTTTTGTCCATGACCTCAGGCCAAAAATCATCCCGCCGGCGCCTTTTTCCTTGTCCAACCCGGACGATCCGGCATTTAACAACAGCCTCTTAAAGGGAATCAAACCGTGGACTTTTAAAGGAACTCAATCGAACCTCCGATTGAGTTTCTTGCCGAGGATGATTATTTCATTGGCCGCATTCACGGCATTCGGGATAGCATTGCATTTGAGGGCGAAAGCGTCGCCGAACTGCGCGCCGATTTCGAGAACGCGGTGGACGGTTACTTGGCGACATGCGCTGAAATCGGCAAAAACCCTCAAAAGCGGCATTCCGGCGAAATGCTGTTGCGCCTTCCCGCCGATCTCCACTATGAACCGGGCATCCGGGCGGAAGCCGGCGGCGAGAGTGTCAATTCCCTGGTGGTGGAAGCGGTGGAGAATCCGCGCAAGAATAAAAAAAGGGCGGCCGCCCGTTTGGACGCCGCCAAGGGGCTGGCGGGACGGGGCAAAATAAAGGCGCCCGCCGCTGCCCGGAAAACCGGGGAACGGCGGAAAACCGCCCTCTGGAAGCGGGAGAAAAAATGAAGCTGATCGATCTGGTAAACAATTTCCTGGACGACCGCGAACGGCACCCCCGGCGATATCCCGGTCTGAGGAATCTTGATCCGGCCGGCCTGCTGAGGGATGAAAATCCTTACAGCCTATTGAGAATCCATCCCGAGGCCGACGGTGAATTGACCTTCCTGAACCCGGAGGGGAAGGCGACAGGCCAGGCCGGGAAGAATTTTTCCCGGGGACTGGCCCACAGCATCGGGGAATCCCTGCGCGGCGCCCCCAACAAAAAGGCGGCCAGGACGGTTTACGAGGCCTTTATCGCCTACCTGAGGGGCCGGCATTCCCTCGTTCCGGAAATCGACTGGCCGCCCGTCGACGCCGGCAACAGATTTGAACGGATTCTCTTCATCGCCAAATACCTTCAAGATCCCGAAAACGACATTCACTCCCTGGCGGATATCCTCAAGGTGAGCGAAAGGACCATAGAGGACGATTTGCGAATTTTGCGGGGCCGGGGCGAGGATTACCTCCAGGTCAGCGGCAGAATCTTCAAAATAGGAGGAATGGAGCGGCGGCGGGGCCGGGTGGAGTTCGACTCCACCGCCCACCCGCTTTTTCTGATCCCCAACCTGACCCAGGCGATCCTGCTGTTGGAAGGCCTGAGAGCGATGAGCCTCCGCCAACCGAATCGGGAAGCCGCCCGGCGGACAGCCGCCGAGATCTGGAACCAGCTGTCGGCCTATGCCAAGGCCCGGATTCGCCGGGTGCGCGAAAAACTTTTCCCCGGGGGAGCCGAATGGTATGAAGAGCTTGAGTCCATGGACGGGGAAGAGGGCTTCCTTTCCGAAGCCGCCTGCGGCCGGCTAGGCCGCAATGTGGTCATGGATTGCCTCAAAAACGGGAAATCCTGCCTCCTGCGCTTCCGGGAGAACCGGGAGGAATCAAAATTCTATGAAAATTGCCGGATAACGCGAATAGAGGGTGATTTCCTGAATTTCGAATGCGGCGGCCGGACCTTCGAAAAGAAGTTTTCCGATCTTCTGGACAACGGCTATTCAAAAGACGATTTTTTTGAAAATTGAAGCGACGCTTCATGGATGGGGAGGGGCGAACCGGCCATAATGATTTCCGCGGCCGGGCGATCCGGCAAACAGTCGACAGGTTTATAGAAGCCAGATGGACGAAAAGGAGACATTATGGCGAACCTGGAAAGTTATTCGTTCCGCCGGCCCGAAAGGGTTGACATTTCCGAATGGAGGGACATTTTGGCGGGAATGAGGGCCGAGTTGGCCGAATTGGCGTCCGGAAAGCCCGGCCGGCGGCAAATCGGGGAATATGCGCAAAAATTGCTGGCGGACGCCCGTGCCCCGGCCCGGAATCCGGAAATGCGGTTTTGGGGCCTGGCCGAGCCGGAGACGCTGCCCGCCGACGCCCGGGTGGATTTCTTCCATACCCCCACCTACCTCGCGGCGGCGTTCCTGGCCCGGTCGGTTTGGCAATTCCCGGAATTGCTGGAGGAAATACCCGGACTGGAGGACACCCTTCGGGGCGCCCTCCTCGCCTGCCAAAGCCGGAAATTCCAGGGCCACGGCTACGACGGCGCCAGCCCCGCGATGGAATTGTTCCTGGGGGCCGGCGTTCACAAATTCGTGGAAAGCCATCCCGGCTTCTGCCCCTCCTTCACCAAATTGTTCCGCGAAACCCTGAACCGGATTCGACGGGTTGCGTCGAGGAGGGGAAAGCTCCGGCCCGCCGATCCGCCTTCCTGGAATCCGGACGACGATCCGGCGAGGATGGCGGAATTGCTGAAGCTGGCCGGGGAAGAGCCGGCGGAAACGCTCCTGTTCGTTTACGGAACCCTGATGCGGGACAATTCGGCCCGGCATTTGCTGGCCGGCGCCGTCCGGACGGGCGAGGCGACGGCGACGGGATATTCCCTTTACGATCTGGGCGCCTATCCCGCCGCCGTCCCCGATCCGGGAGGCCGGGTGAAGGGGGAATTGTACCGGGTGGACCGGCCCACCCTGGAACGCCTGAACGAATACGAGGGCGAAGGATCGCTGTTCAAGCTGGAACGAACCGCCGTGGCCAATGGGGACGAAAAATATCCGGACGTTCTCATCTATGCCTATAACCATCCGATCGCCGGGGCCAGGAAAGTTCCCTTCGGGGAGCAACCCTGGTCGGCGGCTAGGTGAAAGACCGGGAAAGAAGAGGTGAAATGGTTGAAGAACCGGT
>JAISYL010000012.1 GCA_031269935.1 Planctomycetota bacterium | reverse complement strand
TGGCTCAATTTCCTTTAAAAGTCAACTTCAAGTCAAACTTGAAGCCCGACTTGGGTATGATTCATGGCGGTAAGGCAAAGCCCGGAAACTTTAAAGGAAATCCCCCGGCTCAAGGCCGTTCCCGGCCGATATTGACGGCGTCAAGACCCTCGTTCGCGGCCTCCAGTCCGCTCCCGTCGCCAAGCGAGGCGAAAATTTCCCGCGCCCTTTCGTACTGCGCCGCCGCGCGGTCAAACTCCCCCTTCGCCCGGAATACGGAGCCAAGGTCCAGGCGAACGGCGGCGGCGCGGCGCCGGTTGCCGAGCGACTCGGCGATCTCCAGCTCCTTGCCGAACATTGCCCCCGCCCGCTCCCAATCGCCCCGGATTTTATGCACCGCCCCAAGGTGGCCGTAATCCAGCCCCATCGCCTTCCTGTAGCCCGCCTCCGAGTGGAGGGCTAGGGATTTCCGGTGCAAATCCTCGGCGCGGCCATAGTCTCCCCGCTTCCGGCATACAAGCCCCAGATTGCCGTACTGGTCGGCAATGCCCGACTTGTTGCCCAGGGCGGTCAAAATTCCGAGAGTCCGGTTGTACATCGCCTCCGCCTAGTCCAACTCGTTCCGATCAAGGTGAACGCTCCTCAGGCCGCTGTACTGGGCGGCCACGCCTCGCCGGCGGCCGAGCGATTCGTTGAATTTCGAGGAATTTCCTGAACGCCGCCTCCGCGGGGCCGAGGGCGCCCAGTTCGATGTATGCAAGTCCCAAATTGCCGTACGAATCGGCCATGATTCTCCGGTCGCCCCGCGGCCCGTTCGTTTCAATGGCCGTTTTGAACATAGTCTCGGCGCGTCCGGGATCGCCCCGGGCAAGATGTACCAGCCCCAGGTTGCCCAGGGCAATCGCCTTGTCCTCGAGTTCCGTCTCCCCCTCCCGCCCCCGCCAGCAGCCGCTCCCAGGCCGCGCCGGCGCCGTCGAGATCGCCCTTGACCAAGGCCAGATGCCCATGCGCGTTCAGGGTGTCGGGATCGTCGGGATCCCTTTCCCTCATCATGGCCGCGACTTTTTCCGCCTTCTCCATTTCCCCGGCGGAAACCAGGTCGTAAAAAGCCAGCTTGAAGGCGGGCAGGGGGATTTCGTCCAGGATGTACTTCCCGGCATCCGCCTCGCCGGCCGGCGCGCCCACGACCTCCAACCAGCCGAAAAGAAGCGCCAAGGCGGCGAGGCGGGCAAATCCGTCATGATTCATGGCTTCAATCCAAGTCCGCCTTGAAAGCCAGCCTCAGCCTCCGCCGGTCTCCCACAGCGACTCGACGGCCAGGGCCCGATCCCCGGCCCGGCCGTTCTCCTCGGCCAGCTTTTCCCGGCCGGCCAAGGCGCAGACCGGGGCCGAGGGCAGCCGGGAAAATAGCCGCTCCGCCGCCCCGGCCACCTCGGTGGCGGTGAGCGAAAGCAGCCGTCGGCGGAAGGCGCGGCGGAAATCCCCGTCCTCGCCGGAAAGGTGCCGGGTCAGGGCGGTGGCCACCGCCCCGGCTGGCCGCAGGGGCTGATCCAGGGTCTTGAGGGTCCCGATGATTGCCTGCTCCAGCCCGGCGGGGGAAAGATCCATCCCCCCGGCGACGAAGCCGGGGCAGGAGGCGAAAGCCTCCAGGGTACGGAAAATATTGGGGTCCCGGAAGCTGGAAAGGCTGAAAACCCCCCGCGCCCCGTCGAAGGCGGCCCGAACTCCGTAGGCGCCGCCCTTGACCCTCACCTCGTTCCACAGGTGGCCGAAGGTGAGCTGCACCCCCAGAAGAACCAGGGCCGGGGCGTCCGGATGCGCCAGGGCCGGGGCGGGAAGGGCCTGGGCCGCGAAAGCCACTTCGGCCGGGGCCGCCAGGCCGATCCGCTCGGGGCCGCCGTCCCCCGAAGCGGCCGGCCCCGGAGGATCGGCGGCCGTTCGCCCGCCCAGGCGGGACGCCTGTCTTTCCAGCCAGGCCCGGCTGGCCGCCTGGACGGCCGGGGAGCCGATCTGGGCCGCCGCCGGCCGGCAGCCGGCCAGCAACCGCTCCCGGAGGGCGGCCAGCCGGCCGGGCAGCCGGGGCAACTCGGCCTCCAGGTCCCCGGCCAGGCGATCCATGAACCTGGCCTGGGTGCAGCCGCCCAGGCGCTCCGAGGCCGCCAGGGCGGGATTGAGCCGGCGGGCGGCGTAGAGGGCGGCGAAGGAATTGCCGGCGGGAACGATTTGCCCGCGCCAGGCCAGGCGGGACTGGAGGACGATGTCCCGCAGGCGATCCCGATCGGAAAAGTCGGCGGCGAACAGCCTGTCCTCCAGCACCCCGAGTGCGCGGGCCCAATCCGGCTCCAGGGCCTTGAGCCAAACGGCGAGGCTCGGCCCGGCCCGATCGGGGCCCTCCACGTGGCAGGCCAGCCCGGCGGAAAAATCCAGGTCGCCCAGGCAGGCCGCCTCCCTCTCCGCCATGGCGGCGTAGTCCAGGCCGCCCGCCCCCCCCTTGGCCACCGCCTCGCAAAACAGCGGCAGCCAGTCGAGATCCCCTGGTTCAAGTCCTCCCAGCCGCAAGCGCAGGTCCAGGTAGCCGATGCCGCCGGCGGGCAGGGGCACCTCGAGGAAGTCCCGGTCCGCCGCCCTCCCCGGGCGGAAATCGAGGGGCGGCGGCTCCGGCGGCACCTCGGCCAGGGTCAACCTGGGGAGGCTGGCCAACGCCTCGGGGGAATTCGGGGCCGACTGGGCCGCCTCCAGGCGGCGGGCGGTCTCCCGGGCCCGGGTCCGGCCCTCCCCGTCCAGGCCGGCCAGGACGGCCGCCGCCGCTCCGGCGGCCTCGCCCTCCCTTTTGGCCAGGAAATCCCGATCCGGCTCCAACACCAGCCGCAGCCGGTGGGGATTATCCAGAAACCACTTTTCCGCCCGCCCCTCCAGGAAGCGGGGGTCCCCGGCCAGGGCCGCCCTCAATTCGGCCAGGAGCTTCGGCACCTGGACATAGGCCAGGGGATCGAGGCCGTATAGCCAGGAGCCGAAAACCCTTTCCATGAGGTGGAGCGGATACTGGGGGCGGATTTCCCGGGCGGAAAGCTCGAATTGGTTCAGGGCCGAGGCAAGCTTGTCGGGGGCGAAGCCGGCGGCGCATTCGCGGCGGAGGACATCCAGGATCAGCTCTTCCACCGCTCCGGCCCGATCCGCCTCCGATCCCTTCAGGGTCACGACGAAATAGGTGTCGCGCTGGTGATCGGCGTATCCCGAATCGCCCAGGTCCTCCCCCAGCTTGGAGTCGATCAGCGCCTTCCGGAGGGGGGAGGCGGCGTTGTCCAGGAGGTAGCAGTCGATTAGCCGCAGAGCCAGGCCGGAAAGGCGATCGCCGCGGTCGTTGGCGGCGAAGGCGAGGGAAATGTCGGTTTTGCCCGCCGGGGAGTCCTCCGGATCCAGGGGATAGGCGAAGCGTTCCCGGCGGGGGGCGCTCCAGCGCTCCAGGGGCGCTATCGCGGTGTCCGGCCGGGCGGCGGCGAAACGGTCCAGGAACTCTCGATCCAGGATTTCCAGGGTTTCCCGGATATCGGCGTCGCCGTAGCTCATCAGCCAGGCGTTGGCCGGGTGGTAATAGGTCCGGTGGAAGTCGAGATAGCGCCGGTAGGTGAGGCCGGGAATGCCGGCGGGGTCGCCCCCGTAGTCGCGGCCGTAGGCGTTGGAGGCGAAAAGCAGCCGCTGGATATGGCGGTCCCGGATGCCGTCGGGATCCGAATAGACGCCCCGCATCTCGTTGTAGACCACGCCCTTGAACCGGGGCCGGCCGTCGGCCGGGAAATCCAGGTGGCAGCCTTCCTGGAGGAAATGATCCTCCGAAAGCAGGGGGAAAAAGACGGCGTCGGCGTAAACCCTGAGAAGGTTACGGAAGTCCCGGTGGTTGAGGCTGGCGCAGGGGTAGATGGTGCGGTCCGGGTAGGTGAAGGCGTTGAGGAAGGTGGCGAGGCTGGTCTTCAGCAGTTCGACGAAGGGATCCTTCACCGGGTAGCGGCGGGAACCGCAGAGGACGCTGTGCTCCATGATGTGGGGCAGCCCGGCGTCGTCCGGCGGCGGGGTGCGGAAAGCCGCCGCGAAAAGGTTCTCGGGATCGGGGGCGGCCAGGTGGAGCAGGCGGGCGCCGGATTTTTCGTGCCGGAACTCCAGGGCCGAAAGCCCCATTTCCCCCAGTTCCTCCTCCCGGACCAGGGTGAATCCGGCGTGGCCCCCTCCGGGGAAGGGGGGGCGGGGAACGGCTACGGCTTTGCCCATGGGTTTTCCTTCGCCGGGGTTCCGGGACCTTTCCGAATCGGCGGGATCCACCCGCCAGCCCCGGCAAAGGCCGCAACGCCGGTCCGAACAGAATTGACAGGCCCGGCAGTCGGGACAGGGATGCTTTTTGGCCGGCCCCGGGGGGCTCACATCACCATTCCGCCGCAGACGTTGATGGTTTGGCCGGTGATGTAGCGGGCGGCGTCGGAGGCGAGGAAGGCCACCGCGTCGGCCACGTCGGCCGGGGTGCCCAATTGGCCCAGGGGAATCAAGGCCCGCAGGCGCTCCCGCTGCTCGTCGGTGAGCTTGTCGGTCATGGGGGTGCGGATGTAGCCCGGGGCCACCGCGTTGACCCGGACGCCCCGGGGGGCGAACTCCTTGGCCGAGGTCTTGGTCAGGCCGATGACTCCGGCCTTGGAGGCGGAATAATTGGCCTGGCCGGCGTTGCCCATCACCCCCACCACCGAGGCGATGTTGACGATGGCCCCCCGCCGGGCCTTGAGCATCACCCGGCCCACCGATTTGCTGCATTGCCAGACGCCCTTGAGGTTGATGGCGAGGACCCGATCCCAGTCCTCCTCCCTCATCCGGATTATGAGGCCGTCGCGGGTGATCCCGGCGTTGTTGATCAGGATGTCGATGCCGCCCATTTCCCCGAGCGTCTCCTCGACCGCCGCCTCGACCGACTCCCCCCGGGTCACGTCCACCGCCAAGCCGGCGGCCTTGACCCCGTGTTTCCCGGCCAGGGCGGCGGCGGCGTCCCGGGCCTGATCCGAGAGCACGTCCCAAATGGCGATGTTGGCGCCCATTTTCGCCAGGACCCCGGCTATCGCCTCCCCTATGCCCCGGGCTCCGCCGGTGACCACCGCGTTCTTGCCTCGCATCGGCTTTGATCTCCTTTTGGACTTGGCGGATCCCTATTCGGGAAGCGCCTCGATGTCGGCCAGGCTGTTTATCGCCACCACCCGGGCTTCCGGGGCTATCCGCCGCATCAGGCCGGAACAGGTCCTCCCCGGGCCCGCCTCGTAGAACAGCATTTCCCCCTGCCCGACCAGAAGCCGGCAGGACTGCTCCCATTTCACCGGGGACACCAGTTGCCGGGCTAGCGATTCGGCGATGGCGGGGGGGTCTATGATCACCCGGGCGTCGGCGTTGTTGACGAACTTGCCCACCGGATGGCGGAGGGAAATTTCGGCGAGCGCCCGTTCCAGGCCCTTTTGGGCGGAGGCCATCAGGGGCGAATGGAAGGCGCCGGAAACGTTCAGGGGGAGGATCCGCCTGGCTCCGGCGGCCCTGAATTCGGCTTCCGCCCTGGCCAGGGCCGCCAGTTCGCCGGACACCGCCACCTGCCCCGGGCAATTGTAGTTGGCGGGAACCACCAGGCCCGCCCCGGAGGCGCCGACCCGCCGGCAGATATCCTCGATCACCGGCGCCTCCAGGCCGACGACCGAAGCCATCCCGCCCGGCCGCCCGCGGCCGGCCTCCTCCATCAATTCCCCCCGGCGGCGCACCAGGCGGACCGCGTCGGCGAAATCCAGGGCTTCCAGGGCCACCAGGGCGGAGTATTCCCCCAGCGACAGCCCGGCCGCCCCGGAAAGCTGGAATTGCCGGCGTTCCCGCAGGGTGTCCAAAAGGGCCAGGGAGGCCACCAGGAGGGCGGGCTGGCAGTTTTCCGTCCGGGCCAGCACCTCCGGTTCCGAATTGAAGGCGAGATCGGCCAAATCCAGGCCCAGGATTTCCGAAGCCTCCTCGAACAGGGCCACGGCGTGGCCCCCGGCGTCGTAGGCGTCCTTGGCCATGCCGGGAACCTGGGCGCCCTGGCCGGGAAACAAAAGGAATCCGTTCAGCATATTCGTCATCGCCTCGGAAAGGGGAACGGCGGTCCGCACCCGTTCACTCAATTTTATCCGTAAATCGGCGAAAGGAAAGCCAAAAAAATCCAGGCGATCCGATTTTGGGCCGGCCCGGCCCGTCGGGACGGGGAAAAAGCCCCCCCTCCCGCCGGAACGGGAGGGGGGGAGCCTTGCCCGCGCTTGCGCGCACGTTTGGGTTTTCCCGGGACTTTCAGAACCTGTCGACTTTTAAAGGAAATCGGGCCAACCGCCGCCCGATTTCCTTTAGAGCGTGTTGTTAAATACCGTCTCATCGGGTTATACTGCTTCGATATTGAAGGCGGGAAACGGACGGAGAATTTTCTGGTGGGCGCGATTGACCGGAGGGCCGTGCTCGCGGCAGTCGTTCACCAGAGCCGCTCCGGGGCGGGGGAGTTCGATTCCGATCCTGAAGCCGGAGCGCCGCGGCCCCGCGTTTGTCCTCCTCCGCCGGGAGGATCCGGCGGTACGCGAAGACGCTTTTCAGGATCGCCGGATCCTCCCGGGCCGACGGGAAGCCGAATCGGCCTCCGGCCCGGAATCCGGGGGTCGGGGAAGGGCCGGGCGGAAAATATCCGGCGACAATTCCTTGATCTCCATCCGGAAGCGATTATCATGTTTTTGGCGGCGGCCGATCCCCCGGGGCCGGGGGAGGGAATCGTCCGGGCCGCCGGGGCCTTGGCGGAGGCGGGACCTGGAAATGAGCTTGAACGTTCGCGGGATCGACGGACCCTGGCCGGTGTTGCAGGCGGCCCTGGATTTTGTGGAACTGGATCGCGCCCTGCGCCTGGCCGGCGAGGCCGCGGCCGGGGGGGTGGACTGGCTGGAGGCGGGGACCCCCCTGATCAAGTCCGAAGGGTTCGAGGCGGTGCGGCGGCTCCGCGCCGCCTTTCCCGGCCTGGTGATCGTCGCCGATCTCAAGACCATGGACGCCGGCCGGGTTGAATTCGAGGCGGCGGCCTACGCCGGAGCCCAGGTGGCCGTCGTCCTGGCCGCGGCCTCCGACTCCACCATTGGCCAGTGCGTGGAGGCGGGCCGCAAATACGGCCTCCGGGTCTACTGCGACACCATCAACATTCCGGCCGAGCGGCTGGCCGGCCGGGTAGCCGAGGCCGGGCGGCTGGGGGTCGACATCATCGGCGTCCATGTCTCGATCGACGATCAGATGCGGGGCGGGGATCCCCTGGCGCGCCTGAGGATCGCCCGGGCGGAAACCGCGCTGCCGCTGGCGGTGGCCGGCGGGGTCACCTCCGAAACCGCCCCCGCCCTGATCGGCGCCGGGGCGGACATCGTCATAGTCGGCGGCGCCCTCCACAAGGCCGAAAACGCCCGGGAAGCCGCCCGCGCGCTCCGGGAGGCCCTGGACGGCGGCCGGCCCCGGGCCGCCGCCCTGGGGAAAAGGGTGGGGGCCGGCGGGGTCCGGGAGGCGTTGCTGCGGACTTCCACCTCCAACCTGTCCGACGCCATGCACCACCGGCCCTGCCTGGCCGGCCCGGCGCCCCGGACGCCGGGGCTTAGGATGGCGGGCCCGGCCCAGACTGTCAGGACGGCCCCGGGCGATTGGAACAAGGTGGTGCAGGCCATCGACCTGACTCCGGCCGGCGGGGTGCTGGTGGCCGACGCCGGGGGCGTTCCCCCGGCGGTGTTCGGCGAACTCGCCGCCCAGTCGGCCCTCAACCGGGGGCTGGCGGGGGTGGTCGTCCACGGGGGAATCCGCGACGTCGACGTGTCGACCGGGCTGGGGCTGCCGATTTTCTCCACCCTGGTCTGCTCCCACGCCGGCGAACCCAAGGGTTTCGGCGAAATCGGGACGGAAATCGCCATCGGCGGGCAGGCCATCCGGCCCGGGGACTGGATTTTCGGCGACGACGACGGGGTGATGGCGCTGCCGGAGGGGTCGGCGGCCGAATACGCCAACCGGGCCCTGGACGTGGCCGAGGCCGAACTCCGGCTGGCCGCCGAGATTCGGGCGGGCCGGACCCTGTCGGAAGTGGCCAACCTCAAAAGGTGGGAAAAGCGCTAGGAGTGGAATATGCATGCCAAGCCCTGCATTTGTCAGATTTGCAAAAAGGCCCTGGCCACCATTCACCTGACCGACATCCACAACAACGTCAAGAAGGAGGTCCATCTCTGCGAATCGTGCGCCCGGGAAAAGGGGTTTGACCTGAAAACCGCCGCCAACCTGCCGCAAATCCTGGGATTGGCGGCGAAGAAGGGGTTAATCCAGGGGGCGGGGCCCAACCCCGCCCCGGCCGTCCAGGAACGGAAGGGGGACGGGGACGATCCCGCCTGTCCCGAATGCGGAACCACCTGGAACCAATTCAACGAGCGCGGGCGGCTGGGGTGCCCGCGCGATTACCAGGCCTTCGGCGATCGTTTGCGCCGGCTGGTCGCCGGCCAGCTGCCGCCCCGGGTGGCGCCCGGCGGCGCCTTTCACGTGGGAAAGTCGCCCGGGGCGATCCCGGATTCCGCGGCCGCCCTGGGAAGGGGCATCCGTTCCCTGGAAAGGCGTTTGCGGGAGGCGGCGGCGGAGGAGAAATACGAGGAGGCGGCCGCCCTCAAGTCCGAGCTGGATCGCCTGCGGCATTCCCTTCCGGAGGAAAATTGATGGGAATCGCCGACGGTCCGCGCGCCCGGGGCGAATCCGGCTCCCGAACCTCGGGCATCGCGGTGTCGACCCGGGTGCGCCTGGCCCGCAACCTGGCGGGGCGCCGGTTCACCACCCACCCCGACTTTTCGGAACGGGCCGACGTCCTGGGGGAGATTCGGCGGGCCATCCAGTCCCTGCCGGAGGGGCGGGTTTTCGTCTGGCGGGATCTGGAGGGGGAATCGCCCCTGGAGCGCCGCCTCCTGGTCGAGCGCCACCTGATCAGCCGCGAACTGGCCGAGGGGGAAGGTCCCCGGGCCGTCGCCGTCAATCCGGAGCAGGCGCTGGTGATCATGGTCAACGAGGAGGATCACCTGCGCATCCAGTGCCTGTTGCCGGGTCTAGCGGCCCACGAGGCCTACGGCCGGGTGAACCGGTTGGACGACCTCCTTTCCCGCCAATTGACCTTCGCCTTCGATCCCGGCTACGGCTATCTCACCTCCTGCCCCACCAACGTGGGCACCGGGCTCCGGGTTTCGGTCATGCTCCACCTGCCGGCCCTGGTCATGACCCGGCACATCGAGAAGGTTTTCCGGGCCGTGTATGAAATGCGCATGGCGGTGCGCGGCTTTTACGGGGAGGGGACCGAGGCCCTGGGGGAACTCTACCAGATCTCGAACCAGTCGACCTGCGGCAAGGGCGAGGAGGACATCATCGACGACATGGAGGCCGCCATCGCCGCCATCGTCCATTACGAGGAGAAGGCCAGGAACAAGCTGGCCGCCTCCGAGCGCGGCCAGCTCGAGGACCGGGTCTGGCGCAGCTGGGGGCTGCTCCGCCACGCCCGGCTGATGAACTCGGAGGAGGCCATGCGCCACCTGTCCTCCCTCCGCCTGGGGTTGGCCATGGGGGTGTTCGGCGACCTCGATCCGGCCGAGTTGGAGCGCCTGTTCCTCTACAGCCAGCCGGCCCACCTCCAGCGCCTGGAGGGCCGGGAACTGGAAGCCGGCGACCGCGACGCCGCCCGGGCGGCCTTCCTCAGGAAAAGCCTGGGGACGCGGCCCGGTTGACCCCGTCCCCCCCCCTCGCCAGCGCCCCCTCCAGCGCCTCCCTGGCCTTCGCCGCCTCCCCCCCGCATTCGGAAATGATCCGGGCGACCCGATCGTAGCCGAGCCGGGGAACGTAGGCGGCGGCGAAGGCCAGGGAGGCTTCCAGGAGGGCGGCGCATCTTTCCCGGTCCGGAACCAGCGATTCCACGCACTTGGTCCGGAACAGCCCGACGGCCCGGGTCAGGAGCGACAGGCTTTCCAGAAGCGCGTCGGCGATCAGCGGCGCCAGGGCGTTGAGTTCGAATTCGCCCCGGGAGGCGGCGATGGCCAGGGCCTGATCGTTGGCCATGACCTTTATCGCCACCTGGATGACCAGTTCCGGAATTACCGGGTTGACCTTGCCCGGCATGGCGCTGCTTCCCGCCTGCAGGGGCGGGAGCCTGATTTCCCCCAGCCCGCCGCGGGGGCCGGAATTCATCAGCCGCAGGTCGTTGGCGATTTTAAGCAGGTTGACGGCCAGGGCCTTGAGGAGTCCGGAAGCCTCGACGAAAACGTCGTTGTTCTGGGTGATGTCCATCGGGTACTCGGCCGCCGCCAGGCCGATGCCGGTAAGCTCCCGCAGCTCCTCGACGACCCGGAAGCGGTACTCCCTCCCGGCCGGGTCCGCCAGCCCCGCGGCGCCCCCCCCCAGGTTCACCTGCCGCAGCCGCTCCTCCATCTTGTAGAGCCGCCAGCGATCCCGGGCCAGGGCCTGGGCGTAGGCCCCGAATTCCCCGCCCAGGGTGACGGGAACGGCGTCCATCAACTCGGTGCGCCCCAGCTTGGCGACGGCGGCGAATTCGTTCTCCCGCGCCTGGAACGACCGCTGCAGCCCGGCGCAGGCGTCGCTAAGCTCCCGCAGGGACTCGATGGCGGCTAGGCGAAGGGCGGTGGGATAGACGTCGTTGGTCGACTGGCCGCGGTTGACGTCGTCCAGGGGATGGATGGCGCCGTAGTCGCCGCAGGCCCGCCCGGACAGGCGCAGGGCCAGGTTGGCCAGCACTTCGTTCACGTTCATGTTGGTCGAGGTGCCGGCTCCGCCCTGAAGGGCGTCGACGATGAACATGTCGTCCGCCTCGCCCGCCAGCGCCAGGTCGCAGGCGGCGGCGATGGCCCGGTGGACGTCCTCCCGCCCGGCCCCGGTTTTCAGGTGGGCGAGGGCGGCGGCCTTTTTCACCTTGACGATGGCCCGGATCAGCCGCGGGTCCGTGCGCTTGTAGGCCAGGTCGAAGTTGTCGCGCGCCCGGACGCTGTGGACGCCGTAAAGCGCCCCGGCCGGGATTCGGACCTCGCCCAGATCGTCCCGTTCCGTCCGCGCGCGGCTCATCGCCCCTCCCCGGCCCGAAGGCGGGGGAAGACCTCCAGGCAGCGTTCCAGGATCCCCTGCGTATGGGCGATCAAAACCCCGTAATTGGTGAGGGGCGTCCCCCCGTCCAGGGCTTGCCGCCGGCGGTGGGCCATCTCCCGGCCGTTGAGCATGCAGCCGCCGCAATGCACGATCAGGCGGTAGCCGGAAAGGTCGTCCGGGAAGTCCCGCCCGGCGGTGAAGGCGAATTCGATTTTCCGGCCGGTGTAGTGGCGAATCCAGCGCGGGAGCTTGACCGTGCCGATGTCGTCGCATTGACGGTGGTGGGTGCAGCCCTCCGCCACCAGCACCCGGTCGCCGTCGATCAGGCGATCCAGGGTCCTGGCCCCCGCCACCGCCTCGTCCAGGAATCCCCGGCGGCGGGCGAAAAGGATGGAGAAGGAGGTGAGGCGGACGTCCCGGGGGGTGTCGGCCGCGACCTTGGCGAAGACCTGGCTGTCGGTGATTACCAGGGACGGCTTCCTTCCCAGGCCGGCCAGGGTCTCCCGGAGCTCGTGCTCCTTGACCACGACGGCGGCGGCGTCGGCCTCCAGAATGTCCCGGATGGTCTGCTGCTGGGGCAGGATCAGCCTCCCCCTGGGCGCCGCCAGGTCGATCGGGACGACCAGCAGGACGAAATCCCCGGGGCCGATCAGGTCGCCCACGATCCGCAGCTTCGCCTCCTCCCGGACGATTAGCCGGGCCAGCCGCTCCTTGAGGGCCTCCACGCCCGCCCCGGTGAGGGCGCTTACCGCGAGCGCCCCGGGGTCCGGTTCCGGGCCCGGACGGTCGCTCTTGTTCCAGGCCACGACGAAGGGAATGTCCGCCGCCCGGAACCGGCGAATCAATTCCTCGTCGTCGGCGGTCCCGCCCACGGCGCCGTCCACCACCAGCACCGCCGCGTCGGCGCGGCGGAGCGCCTGCCCGGCCCTGAGCGCCCGCCGCCGCCCCAGTTCCCCGGCGTCATCGTCGACGCCGGGAGTGTCGATAATCGTCACCGGGCCGAGCGGGAGCAGTTCCATCGACTTGTAGACGGGATCGGTGGTGGTGCCCGCGATTTCCGAGACAATGGCCAGATCCTGGCCGGTCACGGCGTTCACCAGGCTGGACTTGCCGGCGTTCCGGCGGCCGAAAAAGCCGATGTGCGGACGGTTGGCGGAGGGGGTGTCGTTCAAGTCCATGCCGGCGGCCTTGGAGCTGGTTGTCAACAGCCTCTTAGATCATAGCCCCTGGGCGTCACCATCCGGCCCCGGATCTCCCTGGTGGTCCGGGCTCCGACAAACACCAGGGTCCACATGTCGGCCGGGAAATCCCCCAGTTCGTTCAGCCGGAGGAGGCCGGCCGACTGGCCCGGCCGGCCGATCCGCCGGGCCCAGCCGCACAGGGTTTCCGGGGGAAGGATTTCCAGGAGGACGCCGGCGGCCCGGCGCAGGTGATCCCGCCGGGCCCGGCTGGCCGGGTTGTGGAGGCAGAGGACGAAATCCGCCGCCGCCGCCGCCCGGAGCCGGTTTTCGATGACCGGCCAGGGGGTGAGCCGATCGCTTAGGGAAATGCCGGCGAAATCGTGGCCCAGGGGCGCGCCCAGCAGGGCCGCGCCGGCTTGGGCCGCCGGCACTCCGGGCGCCACCTCCAGTTCCACCCCGGGATATTCGGGCGCCAACTGGCAGACCAGCCCGGCCATTCCGTAAACGCCGGCGTCGCCCCCGCAAACCAGCGCCACCCGCCGGCCTTCGGCCGCCAGTCCCAGGGCGGACCGGCAACGCTCCACCTCCCGGCCCATGCCTCCGCCCAGCCTCGGCTTTTCCGGAAAAAGTCCGGCCAGAAGCTCCAGGTAGCCGTCATAGCCGCAGATGATTTCGGCCTCGGCCAGGGCCAGCCGGACCCGGCCGGTCATGTCCAGCCGATCGCCGGGCCCGAGGCCCACCACCCTCAATCCCAAGGCCGATCCTCCCCGGCCTCCCGGAAATCGAGCCGCAACTCCCTCTCCGCCAAGGCCAGGGTCAGGCCGGGAAAGACGGTTTTCCCGGCCAGCGGGCGCCCCCCTCCGGCGCCCAGGGCCGCCGCCCGCTCGCAAACATTGTCCACCCCCGCCACCTTCCGCACAAAGGCCGAACCGGCGTATTCGCCTTCGACTCCGGCCAGTTCCGCCGGGGTGAAGGTGGTGAAGGGGAGGCCCAGCCCCTCGGCGAACTCCCGGACGCCCGGCTCGTCCCTCTTCAAATCCAGGCTGCAAACTCCGCCCACCGCTTCCGGGCAGATTCCGGCGCCCCGGCACAGTCGCTCGAAGGCGGCCCGGATATCCCCGGCCGGGGTTCCCTTGCGGCAGCCCAGCCCCAGGACCGCCGCCGGGGGAACCACCTGCCCCGGCTCCGGACGGATCGGCAGGGTCAGGGCTATCCGGAGGTGGCAGTCCCCTTCGCCCGCCGGGAGATGGCCCGGAGGCAGCCGGCCCGCCAAGGGGAAGGCGCAGGCCAAGCCCACCGCTTCCCCCGCCAGCAATCTGGCCGAAGCGTTCTTGAAGCCGGCCGGGTTCCGGACGGGGTAGCCCCGCCGGGCCGCCCATTGATCGAGGGCGAAAATCCCGTTCGCGTCGGTGGCGGTGGTGATCGCCGCCGCCGCTCCCAGTTCCCGGGCCAGCCGGCGGGCCAGATCGTTGGCGCCCCCGAAGTGGCCGGAAAGGAGGGGAATGACGAAGCGCCCGGCGTCGTCCACCGCCAGGACGGCGGGATCGTCGAGCTTGGATCGCAGGAACGGCGCCACCGCCCGCACCGCGATGCCGGCCGCCCCGATGAACACCAGGGCCCGGGCGGCGGCGAAGTTTCGCCGGGTCCAGTCCGCCAGCGCCTCCCCCCCGGCCCCGCAGCGGGTCAGGCCGACCTCGTTTCCCCCGGGAGCCAGGGCCTCCCGCAGCCGCCGGCCTAGGGCGAGGCCCCGGGGGCTGAAACAGGCCAGTTCAATCCGCATGGGCGGCTTTCCGGAAGCCGGTGGCGAAGGAGGGATCGTAAAGCCGGGAACGGTTGCGGTTTTCCTCCAGGAAGCCGCCCACCAGAATCAGCGCGGTCCGGTCGATGCCCGCCCGCCGCCCGGCCTCGGCCAGCTCCCCCACCCGGCAGCGGATCACCCTTTCGTCCGGCCAACTGGCCTTGTGGACGATGGCGGCCGGATCGGATTCGCGGCGGCCTCCGGCCAGCAGCCCGGCCTGGAGTTCCGGCAGCCGCCCCGCGCTCAGGAACACCGCCAGTCCCGACCCGTGCCGGGCCAACCGGGAAATCCCCTCCGCCTCGGGAACCGGCGTCCGCCCGGCCACCCGGGTAAGGATGAGCGTCTGGCTCGCTCCCGGCCGGGTGTATTCGATATTCAGGGCGGCGGCGGCGGCGGCGAGGGAGGATACGCCCGGCACCATCCCGAAGGGGACCCCCCGGCGCTCCAATTCGTCCATCTGTTCCCGAATCGCCCCATACAGGCTGGGATCGCCGGAATGCAGGCGGATCGTGAGCAATCCCTCCCGCTCGCCGGCGAGGCAGGCGTCCACCACCTCTTCCAGGGTCAGCCGGGAACTGTCCAATCGCCTGGCTTCCGGCCGGGCCAGTTCCAGAATTTCCGGATTCACCAGGCTTCCGGCGTAGATTACCTGCCCCGCCCCGGCCAGGAGGCGGGCGCCCCGCACGGTTATCAAGTCGGCGGCTCCGCTCCCCGCCCCCACGAACCAGATCATCCGCCCTCCCGGACAATAACCAGGGAAAGATAGGCGTCGGCCGGGAATTCGCCGTCCCCGGGGATGCTCCGGTAGAGGCGCTGATCCGGCCAGCCGCAGTTTTGCGCCAGCAGCGTCCGGCCCGGCCCGCCCCTTTCCCGCAACCGGCGGAGGAATTCCGGCAGCCTCCGCCCGGGTTTCAGGTAAACCCGGGTTCCCCGGCCGGGAAGGGGCGCTTCCCCGTCGCCAACCGGACCGGGAAGCAGGTGCAGGGGGGTATCGCCCTCGGCCAAGCTCACCCCCAGGGCCGCCGCCGCCGCCGAGAAGCTGGTCACGCCCGGGATCATTTCCACCGGATAGCCCTCGGGTTCGAGCAGATCGGCCAGGGGGCGGAAGGAGGCGTAAACCGCAACGTCGCCAAGGGTGGCCAGCGCCACCGGGCCCGCGTCCAGGAAGGGGCGCAAGCGATCGGCCGCCTCCCGGTGGCGGCGTGCGCGCGCCGCCGCGTCCCCACCCATGGCGAGATCCAGCGGCAGGATGGTCTTGCCGGACAAATCCACCGCCCCGGCCGCGATTGTCAACGCCCGCATGCCTCCGCCCGGGGTCCGGGGGGCGGCGATCACCGGGCAGCGGCGGAGGCAGGCGGCCGCCTTCAGGGTGACGAGTTCGGGGTCGCCCGGCCCCACCCCGACCCCGTAAAGCCGGCCCTTAATCATTTCTTCCCTCCCAGCGGGCGAGGATTTCCTCGGCTCCGGCGGTGGCGCCGAGAAGGCCGTGCCCTGGACTGAACAGGACCGCCCCGGCCAGGAGGGCGCCGCCGGTCCGCCGGCGGAGGTGGAAATCAATCCGCCCCAGCAGGCTGGCCATGGCCGTTTCCAGGAGATGATGGCGGGAAAGGAGGTCCAGGCCCGCCTCGACGGTCGCGGCGCCGAGCATTTCCCCGGCCAGGGCGCCGCCCCCGGCCAGGGCGGCGTGCAGGGCAAGCAAATCCAGCCGGGCGTCGGCGGTCCGGGAATGGGTGTCCATGATCCCTCCCGCCAGCTTGATCATTTTGCCGGCGTGGCCAACCAGGAGCACCTCCCCGAATCCCAGCTCTCCGGCCGCGTCCAGGACCTCGCCCGGGAAATTGCCGTATTTGACCGCCGGCCTTCCCGCCCCCCGGGAGAAGCCCCGGAAAAATTCCCGTCCCTGGTTTCCCGGAACCGCCGCCAAGCTCCGCCAGCCCTCGGCGCGGAGCATCCTCATTTCCAGCCGCAGGGAAACCAGGAGCGCCCGGAGGCTCATCGGCTCCACCAGGCCGCTGGTTCCCAGAATCGACAGGCCGCCCACGATTCCCAGGGCCGGGTTGAAGGTGCGGGCCGCTATTTCCTCCCCCCCCGGTATGCTCAAGCGAACGGAAAAGCCGCCCTCCGGCTCCGCCCGGCGGACCTCCCTTTCGATCAGGGCCCGCGGGACCCGGTTGATGGCGGCCGCCCCCACCGGTTGATCCAGGCCCGGGCGGGTAACCCGGCCCACCCCTTCGCCCCCTTCGATTTCCACCCCGCCGGCGGAGGTTCTTTCCACCCGGGCGTGGATTCCAATCCCGTCGGTGACGTCGGGATCGTCGCCGGCGACTTTCACCACCCCGCAACTCGCCCAGCCGGAACCGGTTTCCCCCTCCAGGATTTCCGCCTCGATTACCGGCCCGGCCGGGGTAGCCAGGGAATAAGTCCGCGGCCTTTCCCCCGATTGGAGCATCCTGACCGCCGCCCCCGCCGCCAAGGCGGCGGCGACCCCGGTGGTGTAGCCCGTACGCGGCGTCCGGCCGCCCTTTTCCCCAAAAAAATCATCCGCCATCGGAAGCCGGTCCCAGTCGATTTTTTAAAGATCCACTCCGGGGACCGCGGGCAAATCAGGCTTCAAAGGCGCCGGAGAACACCAGCCGGGCCCCGCCCTCCAGTTCGATCCCCGTCGCCCGGCCCTCCGCCAGGGTGAAACGCACCTCCAGTTCCCCTCCCTTGGCTTCCAGGCATACCGGGCTGGCGAAATCGAGGAAACGTCCGGCCGTCACGGCGGCCGCCACGCAACCGGTGCCGCAGGCCAGGGTTTCATCCTCCACTCCGCGTTCATAGGTGCGGATCGCCAGGCGATTGCCCTCCCGCGGGGAAATGAAGTCGACATTGGTGCCGGCCGGGGCGAAACGGGGGTGGCGGCGGATTTCCCGGCCCAGCCGCTTGACCTCCACCCCTTTCAAATCCTTCGCCAGGATGACGGCGTGGGGAACGCCGCTGTCGATGGCCCATAACTCCACCTTCCCCGCCCCGGTTTCCACCGTCTCCGCCGCCTCCGGACAGCGCGCGTCGGGCAAGCCGATCCTGGCCCCGGCCGGGGTGAGTTCGGCCCGGACGGGGCCGGCCAGGGTGCGGAAGGTCATGCGGCTTCCGGCGGCGCCGATTTTGACGGCGAAACGGGCCGCGCACCGGGCGGCGTTTCCGCACATTTCCGCCCGGGAGCCGTCGGAATTGAAAAAATCCCAGGCAAAGTCCAGTTCCGGATCCTTTTCCAGGAAGACCATCCCGTCGGCTCCGACGCCGAAATTCCGCCGGCAGCCGCCGGCCGCCAAACCTGCCTTGTCGCCGTCCCCGATCCCGCCGTCCCGGTTGTCGATGAGGATGAAATCGTTGCCGGCGCCCTCCATTTTGTCAAAGTTTATGCGCATGGTTCCGTTGCCTTTTCAGTGGACTTTAAAAATCGACTTCACTCCGGGGACGGGGGAATGATCAAATCCATCCCCACTTCCAACCGGTTGGGGTTGGGGATGGTTTGGCGGTTGGCTTCGTGGATGAGGGGCCAGCCGCCGCTGTATCCGTAGTAGCGAAGGGAGAGGGACGACAGGGTGTCGCCCCTGGCCACCCGGTGCCGGCGGGCGCCGGCCGGGCCGGCCTCCGGGCCGGGCCGGGCCGACCGTTCCGGCGGAACGGCCGCCGGTTCGCCCGTTTCCCGGCCGGGCAGGCGGATCTTGGTTCCCACCATCAGGCGATCCGGCTCCTCGACGACATCTCGGTTCAATAAATAAATATTGTTGGCGAGGGCGGCGGAGCCAAGTTCCCTGGCGGCGATTCGGCTCAGGGTGTCGCCGGACCGGATGACATACTGGCGTAGGCCCTGTCCCGGGCTTCCGGCCGGGGTCCCGGGGCCGGGAGGGGGAGGCCGGGGGGCGGGCGGACGGGGCGGATCGGGATCGCTCCGGTTCGTCCCGGCGGGTGCCGGAACGTTGATGGCCGGCCGCCGGGGAGAGGGAGGGGAAGGGGGAGGGGGCGCAACTCGCCCGGCCTGATCTTTTTCGGGGGCGGGGGAGCCGATTGTCCGGGGCGCGGTCGCCGGGCCGGGAGGGGGCGGCATGGCGTCCCGGTTTGCCGCCGGAGCTGAAGCCGGGGCGTCGGCCGCCGGGGCCGAAACCGGCGCGGCCGGCCTCGATTCCCCGGGCCGGCTTGGCCTGAGGCCGGTTATAATGGTGGACTCGTCCCCCGATTTCGCGGTCAAGACGGTTTCTTCCAGGGAACCCGAGGGGATTGGGGAGGGCCGAAGGCCGCCGGCCGGGGCGGCGGGGCGATCGACGGGCGGCGCGGGCATGGCGTTCGCCGGCCGCCGGCCGGGGTCGGACGGCGTTTCCGGCCGGGATTGCCCGGCCGGGCCGGCGGCCACCCCGGCGACCGGCAATTTCGGGCCGGGGGCGCCCGCGTCGGCGGGCGGCCGCGTCGCCTCGGCCGGGAGCGAGGGATCCGCCGGGAGCGGACCATCATCCCGGGGTTGGCTATGATAGCGGTAACCCATGTAGACGAAGAAGCACAGGAGAATGCTCGCCACCAGGGCCAGATGCCGCGCCGCGTTGCGGTTGACCATTTCTGTCGCGCCTCCGGATCCGAAGGGGCCGGG
>JAISYL010000283.1 GCA_031269935.1 Planctomycetota bacterium | reverse complement strand
TCCCGCGAAGGCGCGGCGATGCAATTCCCCCAGCCTCTCCCCGGGAACCGGTTCCCGGCGCCTGGCCCGGTCCAGCAGTTCGACGGTCTGGAAATCGGGAATGTTGCGGTCCGCCCGCTTCTCCCCCCCCCGTCCTCCAGCCGGCGGCCCTCGTATTTCTTGAGATAATTTTATTTTTGGGCAGACCCTAAGGAAATCACGTTTACACCGGGGCGCGGCGGTTCAGCGCCCGCGGGGCTTTTTCATGCCGAAGCCGTAAATGTCGTTTATATTTCCGCGCCCTTGGTCAATACCCGGTGCGCATGGCCATGGAAGGGCTTGATATCCAGCCTGGATGGGCGGCGGCAACACGGGGAGTCGGGGGTTGAACCGCCTGTTCCGGCAGGGGGGCCAGGGCGCGTTGGATTTCCAGGCGATTCGAGGGAATCGGGCGAGGGGCGGCGGCGGCGACTCGTCCGGCCGGAGCGGCGCCGGTCCTGGCCGGACGGAAGCGATCCGGATCCAATTCCGGGATGGGGGCCATCCGGAGGAACGGGGCGGCGGCCGGCAGGCTGAAAGAACGGGCTCCGGCCGGGGAGCCGGACAAATCCGCCCTGGCGACAACCAAGTCCGGGGATGGTTGGATTAGCGGCAGGGCCGGCCGGCTGATGACATCGCTGTACACCGGCCCCACCAAATCGTTGGCGGCCGGGAAGGGGGCGGAGTAAGGCCGGGGCGCCGGCCGGGCGGCGATCGCTTCCGAGCCGGGCAAAACGGACGGGCCCGGGATGCTCGGCCGATAAACCGAAACGGCCAGCACTTCGGCCGGTTTGATATTTTTGGCCGGGGCGCGGGCGGCCACCCGCGCATCCCGGTTGCAGCCGGAAATGGACAAGCCGAAAACCAGCACTCCCAACGCCAAGGCGGTCAAAAAATGTCTGTCCGGCATGTCGTTTTCCCCTGATCGAACGGGGTGACCGAATTGGGCTGTCCGCCCCCGCTTAATCATTATATCATTTCGGCCTTCGCTTGCAAGAGGTTGAATCAAAACAAATCGTCGTCGTCGCGGAGGGCGCAAAACTCCCCGCACATGGTGCAGACGCTTTCGTTCCTGGGCGGGGCGGAGCCGTGGCTTCGTCTAGCCAATTCCGGATCGATGGCCAATTCGAATTGGCCATCCCAATCGCGGGCCTTCCTGGCCCGGCTCATGGCGTCGTCCCAGTCGCGGGCGCCCGGCAGGCCGTTGGCGATATCGGCCGCGTGGGCGGCGATGCGCGAGGCGATCACCCCCTGGCGGACGTCGTCCGTCCCGGGAAGGCGCAGGTGCTCCGCCGGCGTCACGTAGCAGAGGAAGTCGGCTCCGCAGGTCGCGGCCAGGGCGCCGCCGATGGCTCCCACCAAATGGTCGTAACCGGGCGCCACATCGGTGACCAGGGGGCCTAGGACATAGAAGGGGGCTTGATCGCAGGCGATTTTTTCCAGTCGCATCTGGGCGGGGATTTGGTCGAAGGGAACGTGCCCGGGCCCCTCGATGAAAACCTGGACCCCCCGGGTTTTGGCCCGCCGGGCCAACTCCCCCAAGGTGTAAAGTTCGTGGATCTGGGCCCGATCCCCGGCGTCGGCCAGGGCGCCGGGGCGGAGGGCGTCGCCCAGCGACAGGGCCACGTCCCGGGATCGGCATATGTCCACCACCTCGTCGAAATGGCTGTAAAGCGGATTTTCCTCGTTGTTGGCGAGCATCCAACGGGCCAGGAGGGAGCCGCCCCGGCTGGTGATGCCGCAAATCCTCCCCTTGTCCCGGAAAAAATCGACCGCCGCCCGAGTTATTCCGCAATGGACGGTGACGAAATCCATCCCGTCCTCGACATGGGAGCGCACCGCCTCCAGCATGTCCCCGGCGGTCATCCGGCGGAAGGGCCGCCGGCGGGAGGAACAGCGGAAGGCGGCTTCATAAATGGGGACGCCTCCCAGGGAAACGGGGCAGTTCTCGCGGATTCGCCTCCGGATGCCGCGGATATCCCCCCCGATGGAAAGGTCCATGACCGCGTCGGCCCCGGCGTCGAGGGCGGCCCGAAGCTTGACCAGTTCCTCCTCCAACCCGGATTTGTCCGGGCTGGTGCCGATATTGGCGTTGACCTTGACCCGGCAGCCCCGGCCGATGGCGATGGGCTTCGCCAGATCATGGCCGTCCGCCCAGGGGACGACCACCGTACCCTCCGCCACCCGCCGGGCGAGTTCCCCCGGGGAAAGGTTTTCCCGCTTCGCCACCGGAGCCAGCCTGGGGTCGTCCCGCCCGGAGCGCGTTTTTTCCAATAGAGTCATGGCGGTCTTTCTTGAGGAATAGCTTATTCGGCCTCCGCCTTTCCGGGGAGGTTTTTTCCCTCTCCGCCGGCAAACACCATGTCCCGGAACGGTTGCCTCGATTCATCCAGGTATTTAACCCAAATGTTGAAATAAGTTTCGTTTATGCGGCTTTCCGGATCGAGCCCCAAATCCAGCGCCGCGGCCGGAATCCGGCCGGGATCCCCCTCGATTTCAATGAAGAAGCCGATTTCCGGGAATTCGTCCAGTTCCACCGAACAATCCCGCCACTTCCAGCTTTCCCGGATTTTTTCATAAATCCAGATCGGCCAGTATTCAAGCATTTCCATCTGTAGGAGGAAGGCGGGAACCGAGTCGACCCGGCAGTTTATTTCCTCCCTGGTCTTGAAGCCGGATCTTTCGTCCTTGGGCGGACCCTTGACCGTCAGGACGCCGCCGTTCCCGACGTCCCGGAGGCGGAAGAGTACGCCCCGGCGCCGCAGCCAATCCTTGTCGCCGTCCAGAATCCAATTTTTTTCCCGGACCGTACCGGCGAAATCGGCGCCAAGGGCTTCCAGGCGACGCCGGAAGGGATCAAGCCGGAGAACCTTGAACTTGGTTTCGATTTCCAGCGGCATGAATCCTTCCTCGCTTCGGCGGGAAATGCATTCAATAATCGCTCGCTCGGCCGGCAACGTCCCTGGCTAGCGGGTAATTCCCCCGGGGGAAAATGATAAGGATTTTTGCCGCCGAATGCAAGATGGTACCGGGGATCGGGAGAAAGGCGGGCGGCCAAAACCCCAATCCGGACCGGACGGGGGAAACGCCCTTCGTTTTTTTATGGAACCGCCGGAAGGTCGGCTTTTAAAGGAAATAGGGCCAGCCGCCGCCCGATTTCCTTAGTCCGCGGAAGGGAATAACCGATAATATCCGGGAGTGGGCTTTTAGTAGCCGCGAAACAGGGAAGCTCCCTTTTGCCCGCATGGGAACCACAATGGCGAAACCGGTTTCGGGAATGAAGGCGATTCTGGCCAAATCCGGGCTGATGATGGCGGGTCTGTCGCCCATCCTGGGCGGTTGCCTGGACGGTCGTTCCGCCGTCCAGGGGCGG
>JAISYL010000282.1 GCA_031269935.1 Planctomycetota bacterium | reverse complement strand
AACCGGTCGTTCTCGGCTCGTAACAACCCAATTTCCCGTTCAAGCGTCTCGATACGCTTCAGCAAGGATTCAATGTCAGAGTTTAATAGTGTATCGCGCATGGTATCACCAGTTTAAGGAATCGCTCGGGGGATGTCAACTCTTAACGGAAAAAATGTCATGGTATAGAGAAATTTAATAGATGTGAACGGTTACGACCAGGAAAAGCTCGGCTACAATTACGCCATTGGCCGCTATGCCAAGCCGATCGCGGAAGTGGGTCCGGGCGACACCCTGACGGTTGAAACCATGGACGCCTTCGAAGGCAGGGTGAAGGACGCCGCCACCCGCCCCAGCCAGGTCGGGGATGAGCTTAATCCCCTGAACGGGCCAATCCTGGTGAAAGGGGCCGAGCCGGGGGACGCCCTTGCCGTGCGCATCGAATCCATTGTTCCCCGCGGCCCGCAGCCCCGGGGAACCACGGTGCTTAAACCCTGGTTCGGGGGGTTGTCGCCGACGGCCAAATCGGTGGCCCGTCCCCTTCCCGAGATCGTCCGCAAGCTGGAAATAACCGAATCCGGCGTCAAGTGGAACCAATCCCTCACCCTGCCCTACGAACCCTTCATCGGCACCATCGGCACGGCGCCGCGCTCCGCCGCCATTGACAGCCTCACCCCCGGCCGCCACGGCGGGAACATGGACTTGCCGGACGTCAAGCCGGGCGCCGTTATTTACCTGCCGGTGCGGACCCCCGGCGCCTATTTGCACTTGGGCGACTGCCATGCCATCCAGGGCGACGGGGAATTGTGCGGCGTGGCGGCGGAATTTCCCAGCGTCGCCACCATCGGCGTCGATTTGGTCAAGGGCTGGGACCTCGAATGGCCGCTTCTCGAAAACGGGGAATGCATAATGGCCATCGGCAGCGCCAGGCCCCTGGAGGACGCGGTCCGCATCGCCTACGACGCGCTTATCGGCTGGATGGCGGACAAATTCGCCTTTGATTGCTGGGACGCCTATTTTCTCCTCACCATGGTCGGCAAGGCGAGGCTCGGCAACGTGGTCGATCCGGCCTATACGGTCGGCGCCAGTCTCGCCAAAAAATACCTGGTGCCGTCCGCGGATGCGAAGCTGGCGGATTTGACCCCGGGAAAGGGCGCCTGATGGCCGCGGACGGCGAAGAGGCCTTGCCGGAATTTCCCCTCTACAAGGCGGCGGCGATCAATTGCGATCCGAGGCTTGGCGACAAGGCCGGGAACGTTTCCCGGCAGTTGGTCCTGGTCGAGGAGGCGGCCGGGAAGGGCGCGAAGCTGATCGCCGTTCCCGAAATGGCGACCACGGGGTATTGCTGGCATGACCGGAGGGAAGTGGCCCCGTTCGTTGAAACCATCCCGGGTCCGACGACCGATCGTTTCCTGGCCCTGGCCGAAAAATACGGTTGTTGGATTGTCCTGGGCCTCCCGGAAGTGGACGCCGCCTCCGGGGTGTATTACAATTCCGCCGCCCTGATCGGCCCGGACGGCGTCGCCGGCGTCCACCGCAAAACCCATCCCTATATTTCCGAACCCAAGTGGGCGAAGCAGGGCGATTTGGGGCACCGGGTGTTCCGGACTCCGATCGGCAACCTCGGCCTGCTGATTTGCATGGACATCCATTTCAGCGAAACCGCCAGGCTGGAAGCCTTGAACGGCGCCGACGTCATCGTCCATGTCAGCAACTGGCTGGCGGAAAAGACTCCGGCCCCCTATTGGATAACCCGGGCCTTCGAGAACGGCTGCTATGTACTTGAAGCCAATCGTTCCGGTTGGGAGAGGACGGTGCGGTTTTCCGGCGGCAGCGCGCTGATCAATCCCGACGGGACGATTCAATCCCGTTTCGACGACGGGGAAGGCATCGTCTTCGGCGAGATAGACGTCGCCGCCGCGCGAAGAAAGGATTTCGCCGGTTCGGGGCACAAATTCCGCGAACGGCGCCCGGCCGGGTACCTGGAATTGCTTCACGATCCCTATCTCTGGAATCCGTTGGATTTCTTCCGCCTTTACAACCACGACCCTCTCCCGCCCGGCCGCAAATCCAGGGTCGCCGCGATCCAGATGAACCCCGTAGCCGGCGACGTCGTGAGCAATTTGGGGCGAACAATCGAGAAGGCGAGGCAGGCCGCCGCGGCCGGAGCCGATTTGGCCGTGTTCCCGGAATTGACCCTGAACGGACCCGTGAACGCGGTACAGGCGGAAGAAACCGCCCTGGAAATTCCCGAACGCAACCTGCGGGCGTTGTTGGATGTCGCCCTGGAACAGGGAATCCATCTGGTGGTGGGATTGGCGGAAAGAGAGGGGGGACGCCTGTATAATTCGGCCCTGCTGCTGGGGCCGGAGGGGATCGCGGGAAAGTATCGGAAAACCCACCTCGACCGGAGGGATTCGGCCTGGGCCGTCCCGGGCGATCCGGATTTCCCCGCCTTCAATCTGCCGCTGGGCAGGGTGGGGCTGCTTATCGGGCATGACGCGCTGTTTCCGGAACCGGCAAGAATTCTCGCCTTGCGCGGAGCCGATCTGCTTTGTTGCCCGTCGGCGGTCACCCATCCCCAGCCCTATGGGCTCGGGGAAACCGCCGCCCGGCACAATTATCCCATTCCCCGCGGCTATCACCCGGTGCATTGGCACCTGTGGCGCGTTCGCGGCGGGGAAAACAACTGTTATCTGGCGTTCGCCAATATGGCCGGCGAATCGCCGGAAGGAGGGCCATATTTCGGGAGCAGCGGCGTCTTTTCCCCCGATACCTTCCATTTTCCCCGCCACGAAAGAATCCTGCCCCGCGGCGGGGACGGCATGGCGATTCTGGACATCGACACGACGGACGCGCCGGGCAGCGTCTATCCCACCAATGTGGTTAGAAGAAAGGACTTGTTGCGCATGCGGCAACCATTGTGGTATGACGACATCGTCAGACCGGTAACATAAGGGCCTGTACCAATTGTACACGAATATCTTGTGAAAAACGATCCATAACATATACCGTGCGCGGCGCGAAATTGCGAAAATGGGCAGGGGGGATTGCCCCCTTCCGCCTTTATTTCCCGGCGCGTTTCTTGCCGCGCGCGGTCCGGGGAATCGCAACTCCGCGCCGTGAACGGTGGAGTTGTATAAGTGGGTGTTGTTAAATGCCGGTTCATCCGGGTTGGACAAGGGAAAATGGCGCAACCGGCCGATCCGGGAGACCCTTGCCCAAGCCGAAAGGCAAATCCCACCCGGCGAGGGTAGAGTTGTTGTTCAATCCCTTCACGCCCAGTTTGCGGGGAAAAGGCATGAATCATATGGCTTTTCTCTCTTCGCGAGGCATCCATCCCCTTCCGGCGACCGCCGAAAATTTTCCCCGGCCTGACCGATTTCTCACATTTCCCTCACACTTTTCCGATATCGGCGGGTTTTAATGGGGAGGTGAAGCGGGTCGGCGGCGCCGCCGGCCGTTCATTTACCCCTGTGAGGAGACTTGCCGATGTTCCGAAACTCGTCGCGAAAAGCTCTGTTCCTGTCGCTTGTCCTGTTGGGCCTGACGGCGCTGCCGGCCGCGGCCGCGGATTCCCCGCCGGTTTACCGCCAAGTCGCCGGGGTGGCCGGCAACGTCAATTCGGTGGGTTCCGACACCCTGAACAATCTCATGGCGCTGTGGTCCGAGGCGTTCAGGGAAATCTACCCCAACGTCGCCGTCCAGGTGGAAGGCAAGGGTTCCTCCACCGCCCCTCCGGCCCTCACCGCCGGCGCCGCCCAAATCGGTCCCATGTCGCGGTTGATGAAAACCTCCGAAATCGAGGGTTTTGAAAAAAGCCGCGGCTTCAAGCCGACCCCCGTGGCGGTGGCGGTGGACTGCCTCGCCATCTACGTCCACCGGGACAACCCCATCCCCAGCCTGAGCCTTCCCCAGGCCGACGCCATCTTTTCCTCCACCCGCAAATTGAACCACGCCGAAATCGCCAGGTGGGGCGAGGCGGGCCTGACCGGCGACTGGGCCAACCGCGCCATCAGCGTCTACGGCCGCAACGCCGCCTCCGGGACCTACGCCTTTTTCAAGGAAATAGCCATGGGCAACGGCGACTATAAGAATTCGGTCAAGGAACAGCCGGGTTCGGCCGCCGTGGTCAACGGGGTGGCCGGCGACCTGGGCGGCATCGGCTATTCCGGCATCGGCTACCGGACCTCCGAGGTCCGCGTCCTGCCGGTGGCGGACGGAAAGGGCGGAAATCCGGTGGAGCCGACCTTCGTCAACGCCCTGAACGGCAAATATCCGCTGGCCAGGCTGCTTTACATCTATATCCCCAAGGATCCCAAGCAACCCCTGCCGGCCGCGACCAGGGAATTCCTCAGGTTCGCCCTGTCCAGCCAGGGTCAGGAATTGGTGGAGCGCGAGGGCTACGGCGCCCTGCCCCTGGACGTATTGGCGGAACAGCTTAAGCTTATCGAGTAGCGAACGGGGAAACATCCATGAAAAAGCTTCGGCCGCTCCCGAATTTCAGCCGTTTAGCCGATTGGGCGGCAGAAGCGATCATAACCATCGCCGGCCTGGCCGTCATCCTTACCTTGGCGGCCATGCCGGCATTGATGCTCAAGGAAGCGGCGCCCCTGTTCCTGCCTCCGGGGCTTAAACCGCTGGGCAAAATCGAATCGCCGGAAAAACTGGATCCCGGGCAAGTGGCGGCCCTGATCGTCTCGGCCGACCTGTCCGGGAAAAACCGGGCGGCCGGCCTGTTGGCCAGGGACGGCCGTTTGGCCTTCGCCGTCCCCGGGGAAGGGGGGATGGCATTCCTGCCCTGGCGGCCGCTGACGGGTTCCGCCGCCGCCATTCGTCAGGCGGAGAATCTGGGAGGCGGCAAGTTTTCCCTGCTGCGGGAGGACGGCGTCCTGAATTTGGCGCAAATCGACCTCGAGTTCGCCAGCGACGGAAAGGGCGGAACCGTCGTGGAGCCCGCCGCCCGGATTCTGCTCGAGGTTGAAATGGGCGGGGAGACCGCCCCCCCCCTTTACGCCATGCTGCGGGGGGACGGCGCTTCCCACCAGGCCCTGGCGGTCTACGCCGACGGAACCGTGCGGGAAAAAAGGCTCGCCCCCCCCAGGGGACTCCTCCGCCGGGGCGGCGGGATTGCCTCGGAAAGGGAAGCCCGGATCAGGCTGCCGGCTTCCCTGTCGGCCGCGGCGCTCAACCGTTCCGGGGACACCCTTTATCTGGGAACCGGGGAGGGCGATTTGATCAAGGTCGACCTGTCGGGCGATTCGGACTCCGAAATCGCCTGGGAAGCGGTTCCGGCCTTCCCCGATCGCCGTCCGGTGACCGCCCTGGCGTTTTTGAACGGCGACTACGCCCTGGCGGTCGGCGACGGCCTGGGGGGGACGTCGGTCTGGTTCCCCCGCCGCGAGAACGGCGAGTTCCGCCTGCGCCGGGCGGTCGCTTGGCCGATCGGGGGCGGGGCGGTGGAGGCAATCACGCCTTCCCTCCGGGATCGCTCGTTTTTGTCCCTCCGCCGCGACGGCAGCCTAAGCTGGTTCCATTCCACCACCGCCCGCGAATTGCTGGCCGTTCCCGCCCGGAATCCCAAACCCGGGCTTCTGGCCGTCAGTTCCAGGGGCGACAACCTGTTGTCGCTGGGATCGGACGGCAATCTCGAATTTCAGGCCATGGACTCGGCCTATCCCGAAGCCGGCTGGAACGGCTTTTTCCGCCGGCTGCTGTACGAGGGCTATGAGCGCGCGGCCTTCGTCTGGCAGTCCACCGCCCCGGAAAGCGGCGAACCCAAGCTTTCCCTGGTTCCCCTGGTGTGGGGAAGCGTCAAGGCGGCCGCCTTCGCCATGTTGTTCGCCACCCCCCTGGCCCTGGCCGCCGCCGTGTTCCTTTCGCAGTTCGCGCCCCCGGCCTGGCGGGCCTGCCTCAAACCGGTGGTGGAGATGCTGGCGGCGGTACCCTCGGTGGTGGTCGGCTTCCTGGCGGCCTTGTGGCTGGCGCCCCTGCTGGAAAGCCGCCTCCGGTTTTTCCTGGGGGATCAACCCTATGACCAAAGAAATTCGCTGGTGATCGCCGTCGCCCTGGGCTTCGCGGTCATTCCCAACATCTTTTCCCTGGCCGAGGACGCCATTTCGGCGGTGCCCAATTCCCTGGCCGCCGCCGCCCTGGCCCTGGGCGCCTCGAAATGGCAGGCCGTCCGGGGGGTGGTGCTGCCCGCCGCCGCTCCCGGCATTTTCACCGCCGTGATGTTCGGCCTGGGCCGGGCGGTGGGCGAAACCATGATTGTCCTGATGGCGGCGGGAAACACCCCCATCATCAGCCTCAGCCCCTACAACGGCATGCGAACCCTTTCGGCCAACATCGCGGTGGAGATGCCGGAGGCCCCGGTGGGGGGAGTGCTGTTCCGCACCCTCTTCCTCTGCTCGCTCCTCCTCTTCGCCCTTACCCTGGGGATCAACTTGACCGCCGAGATTCTGGGCCACCGGCTGCGCCGCAAATACGGGAGCCCTTGAAATGGCGGGGGGAAACGGCGGCTTCGCGCGGGACGGCAAATTCTGGATAACCCTCTTCGGGGCGGCGCTGGCGTTCATCCTGCTGATGCTGGCGGTCCCGGGGTATCTAATCGTCAAAAACAGCCTGGCCGCCCTCTGGCCCGCCCCCCTGGAGCGGGTCCGGCTGCGGGACGGAGGCGTCTTCCTGGGCCGCCGGGTCAATTCCGATCTTTCCCCCGGCGGCCAGGTTCGGATTCAATACAAGGTGGGGAACCGGGAATTGAACGCTTCCGCCGATTTCCGCTGGGTACGGGAGCTTGACATCGCCGGGATTGACTTTCCCGAACAGGCGGTGGCGCTTACCCGAAGCGAAAACGGCGATTTCTTCGGCTTTTGGCTGGAGGACGGGGAAGCCGGGACCGGCCGGCCGGAAACGCTCGCCCTCAAGCTGGAGGATTATCGCCGCCGCCGGGAAGCCGAGGCCGAACCCCCGCGCCGGCGCTTGATCGAACTGGGCGAACGTTGGCGGGAAACCAACCTGGCCATCCTGAAAGCGGCCTACCCGGCCGAATCGCCCGAAGGGCGGAGACTGGCCGGGCTCCTGGCCGACGAAGCGGAAATCAAGGCCGAGTCGGAGCGCATCCTCGGCGTCTTCAACGGGATAAGGGAGGATTTCCTCGCGGAAAGGGAGACCTTCGCCGCCGCCGACTCAACCCGGACGCTTTTGCCCCTGGATTTCATCCTGGAGGCGATCTGGCCCAACCGGTTGGGATTTTTCGGCCGGCTGGCGCAGTTCTTCCGCAACGTCCGGGGCCTGATTCTGGACTATCCCCGGAGCGCCAATACCGAAGGCGGCCTGTTTCCCGCCATTTTCGGAACCGTCCTTCTGGTGTTCCTGATGGCGGTGTCGGCCTTTCCCCTGGGGGTGGCGGCCGGCGTTTACATCCAGGAATACGCCGGCAACGGCTTCCTGTCCCGCCTAGCCCGGGTGGCGGTGAACAACCTGGCCGGCGTCCCTTCCATAGTCTACGGCATTTTCGGGCTGGGATTCTTCATTTACGGAGTGGGGGGCGGCCTGGACAGCCTCCTCTATCCGGAACGGGTGGCGGCCGGGATCAACACCTTCGGCGGCGGCGGCATGCTTTGGTCCAGCCTCACCCTGGGCCTGCTTACCCTGCCGGTGGTGATCGTGGCCACCGCCGAGGCGCTGGCCACCGTTCCCTCGGAAATCCGCCAGGGATCCCTGGCGCTGGGGGCGACCCGCTTCCAGACCCTTTGGCGGGTGGTCATCCCCCTGGCCGCGCCCGGCATACTCACCGGCTTCATCCTGGCCATGGCCAGGGCGGCGGGCGAGGTGGCTCCGCTGATGCTGACCGGGGCGGTGAAATCGGCCCATCTGCTGCCGCTGGACGCCGAATGGCCCTTCCTCCACCCGGAACGGAAATTCATGCACCTGGGATTTCATATCTACGACATGGGCTTCCAGTCCCCCAACGTGGAGGCGTCCAAGCCCCTGGTCTACCTGACGGCCCTGGTTTTGCTGATCCTGGTTTTCGCCATGAACCTGGCCGCCATCTGCCTGCGCCAGCGTTTGCGGAACCGGCAGGGCATGAAAGGATTGTGAAATGGGGGACGAAGGCGGGGCGGCGACCGGCGAGGCCATCGTCGAGGCCCGGGATTTGAACTTTTATTACGGAGCCAAGCAGGCCCTGTTTGAAATTACCCTGGCCGTCCGCCGGGGGATCGTAACCGCCCTGGTCGGCCCCTCCGGCTGCGGCAAATCCACTTTCCTCCGCTGCCTGAACCGCATGAACGATCTGGTGGACGGCGCCCGGGCGGTGGGCGGGCTCACCCTGGACGGGGAGGAAATCAACGCCGGCGGTCGCGACGTCATCGAACTCCGGCGGCGGGTGGGCATGGTCTTCCAAAAGCCCAATCCGTTCCCGAAAAGCATTTATGAAAATGTCGTTTACGGCTTGCGGGTGGCCGGAGTCCGCGATCGCGGCCGGCTCGACGCCGCCTGCGAGGAAAGTCTGCGCCGCGCCGCCCTGTGGGAGGAGATCAAGGATCGCCTGAGGGAATCGGCCCTGGGACTGTCCGGCGGCCAGCACCAGCGCCTCTGCATCGCCCGGGCGGTGGCGGTGAAGCCGGAGATCATCCTCATGGACGAACCCTGCTCCGCCCTGGACCCGCGTTCCACCCTGAAAATAGAGGAGCTGGTCGCCGAATTGCGGGGCGACTACACCATAATAATCGTGACCCACAACCTGCAGCAGGCGGCCCGGGTGTCCGAGCGCACCGCCTTTTTCTACGAGGGACGGCTGGTGGAGGAGGGTGAAACCGGCAGGCTTTTCACCAATCCGGCCCGCCGGGAAACCGAGGATTACCTGACCGGGAGGTTCAGCTGATGTCCTGGCATTTGCGCCGCGAAATGGAAAAACTCAACCGTTCGGTCCTGGAAATGAGCGCCCGGGTGGAACAGGCGGTGCTGGACGCCGCCCGGGCCTTCCTGAACCGGGACGCCGAACTGGCCGACCAGATCATCGAAAGGGATCGGCGCATCGATCACCAGGAAATGGAAATCGCCGAGGAGGGCCTGAAAATCCTGGCTTTGTATCAGCCGGTGGCCAGGGACTTGCGATTTATCTATTCCCTGGGGAAAATATCGGGCATCCTGGAGCGGATTGGCGATCTGGCGGAAAATCTCGCCCGCAAGGGCAAATCGCTTAACCGGTGGGCGGCGGTGGCCATCCCGGAGGATTTTTCCCCCATGGCGGAACAGGTGCGGGGCATGTTGAAAAACGGGATCGACAGCCTGATCGAACGGGACCCGAAAAAGGCCGCCGAGGTCATCAAGGCCGACCGGGAGGTGAACCAGGCCAAGCGCGACATCCGCAAGGCGGCCGAGTCGGCGTTGCAGGCCGCTCCCGCCGCCTTCCCCCAATGGCTGATCATCGTCGCCGCCTCCCGCAACCTGGAGCGCATCGGCGATCTGGCGGCCAACATCGCCGCCGAGGTGGTGTATTGCGAGGAAGGCCGGATCGCCCGGCACGGCTTCGACTGCGAATAGGCCGCGGGATCATGGAAAAAACCGCGTCGGTTAACATTCTGGTCATCGAGGACGAGTCCGACATCCGGACCATGCTCGTCTACAATTTGCGCAAGGACGGCTACGCCGCCCTGGGGGCGGCGGACGGCGAGACGGGCCTAAGGATGTTCCGGGAAAAAAAACCCCAACTGGTCATCCTGGATTTGATGCTGCCGGGCATGGACGGGGTGGCGGTGTGCCGCCGGATTCGCGCCGAGGCCGGGGACGGCGGCGGGCATACCCCGGTGCTGATGCTCACCGCCAGGAGCGGGGAGGAGGACATGATGGAGGGGTTCGAGGCCGGGGCCGACGACTATGTGGCCAAACCCTTCAGCAACCGGGTGCTTCTGGCCCGGGTGCGATCCCTGTTGCGGCGGAGCGGGATATTCCGGGAGGTTTCCGAGGAGACGGACGGGCTGACGGTGGGGGGGATTGCCCTTTTCCCGGAAAGGCGCGAGGTTTTCGTGGAGGGCGCCAAGGTTGAGCTGACTTACGGGGAATATGAAACGCTCAAGGCGATGATGCGCCGGCCCGGGGTGGTTTTCACCCGGAACCGGCTGCTGGATCTGGTGCGGGGGGCCCTGCACGCCGTGACCGATCGGGCCATCGATTCCCAGATAGTCGGCCTCCGGCGAAAATTGGGTCCGGCCGGAAAGAATGTGGAAACCGTACGCGGCGCCGGCTACCGGATCGTTCCCTGATTCGGGAGGCGCGAAAGGGGCGCTGGCATGGGCGGAATCAAGCTCTTTTCCGGAATCGCCGGGTTCGTGCTCCTTGGCGGCCTGGTGATCATGTTGCCCCTGGCCTGGCTCGGGGCCGACAGCCTGGAGTCGTCCGGCCGGGAGTACGCCCTCCGCGAATTGAGGGCCAACGCCGCCCTGGCGGCCCAATTGATCGAGCCGGAACTGGCCGAACCGGATCCGGAGGCGCTGTCCCGCCTTCTCCGCCGGGCCAAGGGCGGGGGCGACACCCGTTTCACCCTGATTCGCGCCGACGGCCGGGTGCTGGCCGATTCGAACGAGAACGTCGACCGGCTGGAAAACCATCGCGACCGGCCGGAAGTGGCGGCGGCCCTGGCCGGCAATCCCGGATCCAACATCCGCGCCAGCGCCAGCCTGGGGGTCGAATACATCTACGCGGCCCTTCCCTTCGCCGGGGGCTGGGCGCTGCGCGCCTCCGCCGCCCTGTCCGGAGTCGACGCCAGGCTGGCGCAATGGTGGCGCCGGGTCGTGGCGGGAATCCTGGCCTCCCTGGCCGCGCTGTCGGGACTTTCCCTCCTGGCGGCCCGGATACTGGCCCGGCCCATCGAGGACGCCGTGGCCGGGGCGGAGCGCTTCGCCCAGGGGGATTTGGCCTACCGGCCGCCTCCGACCTGGCTGTCCGAAATACGCCGCCTCAACGCCTTCCTGGCGAGAATGGCCGACGAACTGGATTCCCGCTTCAAGCTGATTTCGCGGCAGCGCGGGGAAATGCGGGCCCTGTTCGAGAGCATGTCGGAAGGGGTTCTGGCGATTGATCCGGACCGGAAGGTGATGCTGTTGAACGAGGCCGCCCGGAAGCTCCTCCACGTTTCCGGAAACATAGAGGGCATGGAATTGGAAACCGCCCTTCGCAATTCGGATCTCCTCGACCTGTTCGCCTCGGCGGCCGGAACGGAAGGGCAGGCGGGAAGGGAATTGCGTTTGCCGGGGGAGGGAAGCCTGGAGGAAACGCTGGTCCTCGCCCAGGCGACCCGCATCCGCTTCGGGGAGGACGACGGGGGGACGCTCGCGGTTTTGCGGGACGTGACCCACCTGACCCGGCTGGAGATGATGCGCAAGGATTTCATCGCCAACGTCTCGCATGAACTGCGGACCCCCGTGACCGCCATCCAGAGCTGCCTGGAGACCATTAGGGACGAACCCGACGGCCCCGAAGCCTCCGGCTTCCTGGAAATGGCCCTGAAAAACACCCGGCGCCTGGGGGCCATCATCGGCAACCTGCTGCTCCTGGCCGGCATGGAATCCGGCGGGAAGGAAACGCTGGGGGAGCCGGCGGTCTGTCCGGTGGCGCCGGTAATCGACGAGGCCTTGTCCCTGTGCCGGGAATCGATCGAGGCCAGGGAGGCGGCCCTGGCGGTGGACTGCGATCCCGGCCTGGCCGCCCTGATGAACCGGCGCCTGGTTCTGCACGCGCTGGTGAACCTGGTGGACAACGCCGTCAAATACGGCCCTCCGGGCGGCAGGATTTCCCTGGAGGCCGCCAGGCGGGGGAAAATGGTGGAAATTTCGATTTCGGATCAGGGGCCGGGGATTTCCCCCCGGCTCCAGTCCCGGGTTTTTGAACGGTTTTACCGGGTCAACGGCTCCTCCAAGGTGAGCGAGGGGGTCGGGCTGGGGCTGGCCCTGGTGAAGCATATCGCCCTGGCCCAGGGGGGAAGCATAGAATTGGCCAGCGACATCGGGGCCGGCTGCACCTTCAAGCTGTCCCTGCCGGCGGAATAGCGGCCGGGCCAAGCGGCAACAGCCTCGCCCCGTGGCGGGAGGCCAATTCCAGCCATTCGGGGTCGCCGGCCAGCCGGGAGGCGGCTTCCCCCCCCGGATCGAAGAACCACAGGCAGGAGCCGGAGCCGCTGAGCCAAGGCCCGCGGGCAAGTTCGCGGGCCAGCCGCCGGCGCAGGGCCGCCAGGGCGGGAAAGGATTGGCAGACGCCGGCGTCGAAGCGGTTGAAGGCGGCGGCGGCCAGGGCCGGAAGATCCCCGGCGGCCAGGGCCCGCAAAAAAACCTCGGACCCCCGGATCTCCCCGGGTCCCGGCGGGGACAGGTTCCCGAAGGCGGCGGCGCTGCTGGAATGCAGGTTGGAGACGACAAGGCACAGCGGCAGGCCGCCGGGAGGCAGGCGGCCGGGAAGCGGGGTGACCAGTTCCCCCCGGCCCCGGCAAAGGCAGAGGCCCCCATGGAAAAAAAACGGAACATCCGATCCGAGCCGGCTTCCCAGGCGGGCAAGTTCGGCTTCGGGGAAATCCAGCCCCCATAACCGGTTGGCCAGGCGCAGGGCGCTAGCCGCGTCCGAACTCCCCCCTCCCAGGCCGCCGCCGATCGGAATCCGCTTGTCAAGCCTGAATTCCAGGCCGGGCAAACGGCTCGAACCGGCCTCGCCGGCCAAGAGCCGGGCCGCCCGCAAAACCAGGTTGGAATCGCCGGAAAACGGGAGGGGCTCGCCGGACCGGACGGTCAGGCGCCCCGGTTCGTCCAGTCGCGCCGCCAGCCGATCCGCCAGGGGGATTTCCAGGAAAATCGAGTCTATCTCGTGATAGCCGTCCGGCCGCTTGCCGGTCACCTCGAGAAAAAGGTTGAGCTTGGCCGGGGCGGCCGACTCTAACCAGCCGTCCGCCCGGTTCACCCGGATTCCCCCAGGTAGGTGTTCTTCACCCGGGAATTCCCCAGGAGTTCCGGGCCGGTTCCCTCCAGCACCAGGCGCCCGACCTCCAGGACGTAGGCCCGATCCGCCAGCTTCAGGGCGGCGCGGGCGTTTTGCTCCACCAGCACCACGGTCACTCCCGCCGCGTTGATGGACTTGATGGTGTTGAAAATGGATTTCACCAGGAGCGGGGCCAGCCCCAGGCTGGGCTCGTCCAAAAGCAGCAGGCGCGGCTCCGCCATGAGGGCCCGGCCGATGGCCAGCATTTGCTGTTCGCCGCCGGAAAGGGTTCCGGCCAATTGGCCGCTCCGCTCCGCCAGCCGGGGAAACAGTTCGTACGCCCAGGCCAGCCGCCGGGCCAGGACGGCGCGATCGGTCTGGATGAAGGCGCCGAGAAGGAGATTCTCCTCCACCGTGAGCGGCCCGAACAGCCGCCGGCCCTCCGGCGCCTGGGTGATCCCCAGGCGGACCACCTCGTGGCTTTTCATGGTGTCCAGGCGCCGGCCCCGGAAATGCACCGAACCGGAGCGGATTTTCGCCAGGCCGCTGATGGCCATGAGGGTGGTGCTCTTGCCGGCGCCGTTGGCGCCGAGGATGCTCACCAACTCGCCCTCCCGGACGGAGAGGCTCAGGTTGTGGACGGCGACCACCGGCCCGTAGGCCACCTGCAGGTTGCGGATTTCCAGCATGTCCTAGTCGTCCGAAAAGACTGAATCCTTACAAATTCCGAGGTCCGCCCGCTCCGGACCGGCCTCCGATGCCGGAGGGGAATTCACTTCCCCGGAGGCGAAAACCGGATGAACCGGGGGCGCTCCCCGCAAAGTCTAAATCTTTGATTTAGACTTTGCGGAACACTAGTCGTCAACTCCCAGATAGGCCTCGATCACCCGGGGATCCCGCCGGATTTCCCCGGGCGGCCCCTCCGCTATGAGGGCGCCGTTTTCCATCACCGCCAGGCGGTTGGAAACCCGCATGACGAAGCCGATGTCGTGTTCGATCAGCATCACCGTGATGTCCCTGGCCAGGATGGCCGCGATCAGCCCCCGGAGCTCCATGGTCTCCTGTTCGTTCATGCCTCCGGCCGGTTCGTCCAGCACCAGCAGCTTGGGCTCGCTCGCCAGGGCGCGGGCGATCTCCAGCCGGCGCTGATCCCCGTAGGCCAGGCCGCCGGCGGCCAGCCGGCGCTTGTCGGCGATCCCGACGAATTCCAGCTCCTCCATGGCCCGATCCAGGGCCGAACGCTCCTCCCTCCTTTGCGCCGGCAGCCGGAAAAAGGAGGACAGCACCCCCGATCGCATCCGGCAGTGGCAGCCGCAAAGGACGTTTTCCAGGACCGATATTTTCGGGAACAGCCGGATGGTCTGGTAGGTGCGGGCGAGGCCCAGCCTCACTATCTGGTGCGGGGCCAGGCCCGCCAGGTTCCGGCCGTCGAAGAAGATGTTGCCGTCGTCGGGGGGGATGGCGCCGGTCACCAGGTTGAAAACCGTGGTCTTGCCGGCCCCGTTGGGCCCGATTAGGCCGACCACGTCGCCCCGGTTCACCTCCAGGGAGACGCCGGCCACCGCCGCCAGGCCGCCGAAGGACTTGACCAGGTTCTTGAGGGAAAGGAGGATCACCGGTACTTCCCCCCCCAGCGCTCCGGAAGGGGATAGTCGCGCCGCCGGGGCGGCAGCAGCCCCTGCGGCCGAAAAATCATCATCGCCATGAGGGCGGCCCCGAAGAACAGCAGCCGGGTGTCCTGGAGGCCGCGGAACAACTCCGGCAGGCCGATGACCAAAAAGGAGCCGAGGAGCACCCCCCATTGGTTGCCGCTGCCGCCGAGAATGACGATCATGAAAAGCAGCACCGATTCCCAGTAGCTGAAGGAGGCGGGGGAAATGGTCCGCATCTGGCTGGCGTAAATCACTCCGGCGAAGCCGGCCCAGACCGCGCCGATGCCGAAGGCCGCCAATTTGTAGCGTACCGTGTCGACCCCCATTCCCTCCGCCGCCGTCGCGTCCTCCCGGATGTATTTGAGGGCGCGGCCGAACCGGGAATCCTCCAGCCGGTTGAACAGCAGCATCGACAGTCCCACCGTCCCCCAGATCAGGAGGAAGAAATGTTCCGGCCGGGTCAGGCGCCAACCGAAGAGCACCGGCCGGCCGACGCCGACTATGCCGTTGGGGCCGCCGGTGAGGCCGAGGACGTCGTTGACCAGGGCGATGCGGACGATTTCGACGATCCCGATGGTGACCATCAGGAGATAGTCGCCCCGCAGGTGGATGATCGGGGCCGCCACCAGGATCGCCGCCAGCCCGGCCGCCGCCCCGGCCACCGGCAGGGTGGCGAAAATCGGCCAGCCGTACCGGGTGTTGAGGATGGCGGCGGCGTAGGAGCCGATGGCGAAGAAGGCGGCGTGCCCCATGTGGAACATTCCGGCGTGCCCCAGGATGACGTTGAGGGACAGGGCCAGGATGGCGTAAAGGCCGACCATGTTCAGAACCCCGTTCCAATAGGCCCCGATCCCCAGCCAGGGCAGGGCGAAGAAGAGCGGGATCGCCAGAATCAGGCCGATTTTCCCCGGCAATTTTTCCCTTTCCCACCCCGGACCGCCAAGGGTCCGCAAAGAAATTAAGTTATTTATGGACGAGCCCTTATACCGCCGGCGGCTTGAAATTGCGATTTTCGCTTCGGAGAGGCGCCGGTTTCCCGATTTCGTCCGGCGGGGAACCGGTCTCCGGAACCGGCCGGGGTCACCCGCCCCGGCCCAGAATCAGGTAGGCGAGGGCGGCGAGGGCGAGGGCGAGAGCGGCGCCAACCACCGACAGCCAGGTTTTCAACTGCTTTATGTCCCGCCGCATTTGGCTTTCCTGGTGTTTTTCCCCCGCTTGGCGGTCCCGGAGGACCCCGGCGACGCTTTCGCTGGGCAAGCCGGTCACCGGCGGCGGAGCCTTCAACTCCCGGCGCAAATCGTCGAGATCGCCAAGGAGCGACCGGAAGTCCTGGTAGCGATCCTCGGGCCTTTTCTGCATGAGGCGCTCGATCACCGCCGTCATCCCGGGGGGGAGGTCCCGAATAACCGTTGAAATCGGCTTGGGTTCGGTCTTGATATGCTGATCCATGACGTCGGAGACGCTGCCCCCGAAAGGCGGGGCTCCGGCAAGCATGTGGTACAGGCTGGCGCCGAGCGAATAAAGGTCGCTCCGGAAATCCAGGTTTTTTTCCCCCCGGGCCGATTCGGGGGAGATGTAATCGGGAGTGCCCAGGACCTCCCCCTCGGTGGAAAGAACCGACTCCAGGCTGGACTTGACGAAGCCGAAATCCCCCAGCTTGGCGATGCCGCTCTTGGTCACCATGATGTTTCCCGGCTTGACGTCGCGGTGCACGATGCGCCGCTGGTGGAGGTATTCCAGGGCCGAGGCGACCTGGATGGCGATGGAGACGGCGGTGGGCACGTCCATCCGGCCGTCTCTGTCCAGGGTGGCGTCCACCGGTTCGCCGTCGACGAATTCCATGGAGAAATAAAGGGTGGAGCGGTAGCGGCCCACGTCTATGACCTGGATCAGGTTGGGGTGGCTGAGGCGGCCCACCAGCCGGGCCTCGACCAGGAAGCGCTTGCGGAATTCGTCGTCCGTGACCCAGCGCTCGTGCAGCACCTTGAGGGCGACGATGCGGCCCATCGACAGTTGCCGGGCCCGGTAAACCACGCCCAGGCCGCCTTCGCCCAGCTTGCCCATTATCTCGTAGCCGCCGATCCGCTGGCCCCGGGCCCGGGCGTCCCGGAGCAGCCGTTCCTTGGCCTTGTAGACGGCCCAGACCTGCTCGGATTTGAGGATCCCCTGCTCAAGCAATACATCCTCCACCGGGCGGCGCGGCTTGCCGGCCTCGATCTCCTTGGCGACAACCCGTTCGGCCGCCTCCAACCGATCCCGGGCCAGGACTCGGTGGGCGATGGCCAGGGTGGCGAAATCGAGATCCTTCTCGATGTCCGGCAATTCTTCCTCGCGATCCGCCACTTGGCGCCCTTTCTATGGCGGGGGAGTCCCCTGCCCCTCCCCGCCCGCGCCCTCGCGGCCCGCGGGCCGCGAGAAGCTCCCGACCGTCCGTTCCTGTTCCGCCGTCTCCACCGATCCCGGCCTCTCGCGGCGAACCGTCCGGATGGCCTCCTCCGGGGTCGCGCCCCGGCTGACGAGATAGCAGGCGAGCATGGTTCCGGTCCGGCCGAAGCCGGCTCCGCAATGCACCGCCACCGCCAATCCCCGTTCAAGCCGGGAGTCGACGAAGGCGACGAATTCCCGGATTTGCCCCGGGGTCGGCGCCTGGAAATCCTGAATCGGCAGGTGCAGGCTTTCCAGGCCGCTTTCCCGGAGGACGACCGGGTCCAGGGCCTCCGGGGTGAGGGTGACCAGCGCCCCTATGCCCCGGCGGGCCAATCCGCTCAAATCCGAGCGCAGATTCCCGAACGCTCTCCCCGGACGGGCGCAACCGGCCAATTTGCCGGGAATGACGAAGGAGAAATTGTCCGGCATCAGTCATCGCCCCAGGCGTCGAATTCGGACCTGAAATCGTATATGCGCCGGAATTCCTCCTTGGTGTCGCTTTCCCGGCGCTGCCAGCGCAGTTTCTCGTCCTCCACCATCAGGAAGACGATTTCCCCCACGTCCTCGGTGCCCTGGACGCCCCAGCTTTCCAGGACCTGCCGGGCCAGGCAGCCCCAGCGTTCCCTGGCGACGCGCCGAATGGCCTCCAGAAGCTCGCGGCAGCTGACGTGGAAGCTGTCACCCCCGCCCCGGGAGGAATCCGGATCGAGGGCGGGCATCTTGCCGGATTTCAGCCACTTCATCGCCGAGGTCACCGAATCGCTGACGAAAAAAAAGGCGGCCGGGGCATAGCGCCCGTCCTTCCTGGCGACATATTCCATCCGTTCCCGTATCTGATCAGGGTTAAGCATGTCAAACCTTTTCCCGATCCCCCGGTTCCGGCCGATCGCCGTTCCGGCCCGGATCGGCCCGGCATCCCCCTCCCTCGGGAGGCGAACCGGGGCAGCCTTGGCAACCGTTCCGGCCGGGGTTGCCGCCGGGGTTGTTCCGGCCGGCCCGCCGGCCGCGAAATTCCCTGACCTCGTCCAACGACACCACTTCCTGCCCCCCTTCTGGAAGGGTCAGGGTTATCAGCCGCCGGAAAATGTCGGTGGCCACCACCTGGCCGGTGAAATTGTCCGTGACGCAGACGGTTCCCTTGGACGGCATTTCCGCCTGAAGGGCGGAATAGAGGCCGTCCTCGAATCTGAGGCAGCACATGAGCCGGCCGCAATGCCCGGAAATCTTCGAGGGATCCAGGGTGGTCTTCTGCATCTTGGCCATGCGCATGGTGACCGGCTCGAGGTTGCGGATGAAGGTGCGGCAACAAAGCTCCCGGCCGCAATGCTCATAGTCGGCCAGGAGCCTTGCCTCGTCCCGCACCCCGATCTGGCGCATTTCGATGCGGGTCCGATAGCGCCGGGCCAGGTCCTTCACCAGTTCCCGGAAATCCACCCGGTTGTCGGCCAGGAAGTAAAATATGATCTTATCCCCGGAAAACAGGTGTTCCACCCCCACCAGCCGCATGGGAAGCCGGCGGGCCCGGATGCAATCCTGGCAGACCTCGAATTCGCCGGGCTCGCGGGATTCGTGGATGTGGGCGATGATTTTCCGGTCGGTGTCATTGGCGGGCCTGAGCAATTCGCCCTGAGGTTCCCGGGCCGGATCGGGCGGCAGGGGAAAGGACGCCGCCTCCCCGTAGTCGATGCCGCGAACGGTGCGGACGATAACCTCGTCCCCGATCCGGGATTCGTCCGTTTCGGCGGAAAACCACTCCGTCGCCGCCATGAGCCCGTAACGGACCGAAACAACGAAATTCGGCATTTGGAGAAAAACCTCCCCTCATTCCGGCCCGGGCCGCAATCTCTTCTTGACCGGCACCTCGCCGCAATCGGGAAATTTCGGGCACTTGACGCAGACCAGCCATATCTTGTGGGGCAGGCTGTTGCGATCCGTCGCCTCGAAACCGAAGCGGCGGAAAAACGCCGGCACGTAGGTCAGGCTGAAAACCTCTTCCGCCCCGAATTCCCGGGCGTCGTCGAGGGCGGCCAGCATCAGCCCGCGCCCCACCCCCCTTCCCTGGAAAGACTTGGCCACCGCCAGGGAACGGATCTCGGCCAGCAATTCCCAGGCCGGATCCACCCCCACGCAGCCGATGAGCTCCCCGGCCGCCGTCTCCGCCAGCAAAAAGTTGCGGATCCGCTCCAGGGTGTCGCCGAGGGAAAGCGGAATCATCACCCCCTCGCGGCCGAACTCGCGGGTCAGTTCGACAATCGCCTTGACGTCCGGGAGCCGCGCCCGGCGGATTTTCATGTCCACTTCGTCCCCGATCCCGGCGCTCCGCTAGTCGTCTTCCCATTTGAACTCGACTTCCCCGTAGGCCACGGCGGGGTCGGCCACGATGGCGACCGCCAGTTCCCGCTCACTCTCGATGGCCGCCAGGGCCGGGCGCTTGGCGTTGGCCAGCGGCAGGGCCGCGTCCGGATGCAGGCGCGCCGTAAGGCCGGCTTGGCGGCGATCCCCGGCGAAGGTGCGCAGCTTCCGGATGAATTCCAGGCCCACCATGTCCAGGGATTTCCGGATGCCGGCGCCGTTGCAGGCGGGACAGGGGGCGTAAAAGATCTTTTTGACGCTCTGGCGGATGCGCTGGCGGGTCATTTCCATGACCCCCAGCTGGCTGATGGGAAGGACGGCGGTGCGGGCGCGGTCGCCCCGGATCGCCTGGCGGAAGGCTTCCTCCACCGACTTGCGGTCATGGGGGTTGGCCATGTCGATGAAATCGATCATGACCAGCCCCCCCAGATCGCGAAGCCGCAATTGCCGCGCCGCCTCCGCCGCCGCCTCCCTGTTGATGGCGAGGATGGTTTCGCGGGTCGAATCCCCCTTGCGGAAACGGCCGGTGTTGACGTCGATGGCCACCAGGGCCTCGGTCTGCTCGATGACGATCTCCCCCCCCGACGGCAGGCGGACGGAGCGGTCGAAGGTGCGTTCGACCGCCTCCTCCACCCTGTAGCGATCGAACAGGGGTTCGCTTTCCCGGTACAGGAATAGGCGATCGATGAAATCGGGCATGAAGGCCTGGAGAAAATTCCCGGCCTGGGCGAAGCCGGCCTCGCTGTCGATTATGATTTCGTTGACGTCGTCGTAAACGAAATCGCGGATGGCCCTGACCGCCAGATCCGATTCCTGGTACAAGGCCACCGGCGGCCTCGCCTTCCTGGCCTGGGCGGTAATCGCGTTCCACAGCCGGGTGAGGCAGTGGAGATCCTTCTGCAAATCGTCCCGCCCCCGGCCCATCCCGGCGGTGCGGATTATGAAGCCCATGTCCCGGGGGGGCTCCAACTGTTCCAGAATGGACTTGAGGCTGCGGCGCTCGTGATCGTCGGTGATCTTCTTGCTCACCCCGCGCTTGGCCACCGCCGGCATGAGCACCAGGAAGCGTCCGGGAAGCGAAATGTAGGTGGTCAGGCTCGGACCCTTGTTGGACAGCTGCTCCCGGGTGATTTGGACCAGCACCTCCTGCCCCTTGTAGAGCATGTCATCGATGCCGGGCCGGCCGGAGGCCGGTTTTTCCCGCCGCCGCCGGCGTTTCAGGATGCCGTCGTAGCCGCCGAAGGGGGGGATGACGTCGGACACGTGCAGGAAGCCGTTCTTCTCGCCGCCGATGTCCACGAAGGCGGCCTGAAGGGTCGGCTCGATATTGTCGACCCTGCCCTTGTAGATATTGCCGTGGGCGAACCCCTTGTCGGAACGATCCACGTACAATTCCTCCAGGCCGAGCGGACCCACGATGGCCACCCGCATCTGTTCGGAATCGACGACGTTCATCAACACCCGCCGCAGGGGTTTTCCCGAATCGATCGCCGCCGGATCGGCCGCCGTCGGCCGGCCGGCGCTTTCCTGTCCGCCTTTTCTCGTTTTCTGGGGCAAAATGCCTCTCCCTAAGTCGACTTTTAAAGGAAACCAAACGCCTTCCCCGGCCGGCCGGCGGCCGGTCAAAACCCCGGCGCCGGGCCCGGTCCGTCCGGCGAGGGGGGGCGCGAGGCGACGAAACAGCCTCCACCCCCGCCCCTTCCGGGCAGGGCGCCGTATCGGCCCGGGGGCGAAACTTCCGGGGGACATCTTCCGCTTTTCGGGAAACATTGCAAGGAGAATCGTCCCGGCGAAGGACGGAAAACAATTGACGCCGCGGAATTCGCGGTTAAAATATCGGCATCATCGGCATCGCTCGATAAGGGTCGGTAAGGAAATAAAGTTTACCCGTTTGGACGAGCCCTAACGAAGTATAAACGAGTAAACTTTATTTCCTTACGAGCCCTAAGCCCGGGCGCGAAGGAAATTCGAACCGCCAAATCCCCGACCCCCGGCGAACGCGCGGAGGCGGGAAAAAATTTCCCGAACTTTCCCGGGACGCCGGCGCGAGTTTCGCGCCGGCCGGAATGGGCATCCCGTCCCCAACTCCCTTGTCCCCCTTCGCAAAAGGACATGCCGACATGAAAGCAGTGGTGAAATTCGGCCGCCGGGACGGCGAGGTGGAATTGCGAGAAGTCCGGGAGCCGGAAATCGGCGAACGCCAGGTTCTCCTGCGGGTGAAGGCGGTCGGCGTCTGCGGCAGCGACATTCACATGTGGCGGGAAACCCACAGTTGGGCGATAAAGACCCCGCTCATTCTCGGCCATGAATTTTCCGGGGTGATTGAACGGATCGGGGGGGGCGTCGAGAATTTCAAAATCGGGCAGCGGGTGACTTGCGAAACCGCCGCCCGGGTCTGCGGCCATTGCTTATACTGCCGGACCGGGGAATACAACCTTTGCCCGGAAAGGCTGGGATTCGGAGCCCTGATCGACGGGGTGATGGCCGAATTCGCGGCGGTCCGCCCGGAAATCATCCACCGCCTCCCGGACGCGGTTTCCTTTGAGCAGGCCGCCCTCGCCGAGCCGGTTTCCGTGGCCGTCAACGCCCTGGTGGAAAACTCGCGCATCAAGCCGGGCGACACCGTGGTCATCCAGGGGGCCGGGACCATCGGCATCCTCTGCCTGCAAATCGCCCGGATTTGCGGAGCCGGGCCGATCCTGGTGCTGGGCGCGGATCGGGATGAAAGCCGCCTGCGGACGGCCCGGTCGCTGGGCGCCGCCCGCGCCGTCAATGTCCAAAGGGAAAATCCCCTCGAGCTGATGAAAAGCCTCGGCGACGGCCTCGGGGCCGACCTGGTGGTCGACTGCACCGGGGCGAGCGCCGCCCTGAGGCAGTCCGTCGACCTGGTCCGGCCCCATGGCCAAATCACCAAAATCGGCTGGGGCGCGGCGCCCCTCGATTTTTCCCTGGATCCCCTGGTTCAGAAGGCGGCCCGCATCCAGGCGTCCTTCAGCCATACCTACCCCACCTGGGAGCGGGTGCTCGGGCTGATGGCCGGAGGACAGTTGAATCTTGGCCCGGTCATCGGCGGGGTCCACCGGCTGGAGGATTGGAAAACAGCTTTTTCCGACATGGAGAGCGGGAAAAACATCAAGTCGGTCCTGAAAATCTAGGAATGGAGGTGGAGGCCATGAAACGCGTACTGGCATTGCTGGCGGTCGCCCTGTTGTCGGGTTCGATCGTTTTCGCCGGGCAAAAAACCCTGCGGATCGTCGGGGTCAACCATGTGGTCACCGACGCCATCGAATTGAAGATTCCCGAGTTCGAAAAGGCCACCGGCATCAAGGTGGCGCTGGAGAAGTACGGCGAGGATCAGCTGAACCAGAAGCTGACCACGGAATTCACGGCCGGATCCTCCGACATCGACGCTTTCATGACCCGGCCCCTCCAGGAAGCCAGGGTCATGGCCAGGAACAAGTGGTACGTGGACCTGAAGCCCTTGGCGGCCGGGACGCCCGGCTACGATCTGGACGATTTTTCGGCCAGTTCCCGCAACTGCGTCACCATCGACGGGGTGGTCACCGCCATCCCGCTGGTGACCGAGGCCGAGGTGCTCTTTTACCGCAAGGACGTCCTGGCCAAGCACAATCTCCAGGTTCCCGCCACCCTTGACGAACTCAAGAAAGCCGCCCAGCTGGTCACGGACAAGAAAAACGAACTTTACGGCTTCGTGGCCCGCGGCCAGCGAAGCCCCCTCATCACCCAATTCTCCAGCTTCCTCTACAGCCACGGCGGCGACTGGTACGACCAGAAGACCCGCAAGGCCACGGTCAACACCCCCGAAGCGCTGGCGGCCATGGATCTTTACGGGACACTGCTCCGGGAATACGGCCCGGGCGGCGTCCTCAACATGTCCTGGCCGCAGGCGGTCGCCGTCTTCGCCCAGGGCAAGGCGGTCTTCTACACCGACGCCAGCTCGATCTTCCCCAACATCCTCGACCCCGCCAAGTCGACGGTGGCCGACCAGACCGGAGTGGCGGTTTTCCCCAAGGGCCCCAAAGGCTCCCGGATGTACAACGTCACCGCCTGGGCCATCGGCATCTACAGCGGCAGTTCCCAGAAGGAGGAAGCCTGGAAATTCATCGAGTTCATGACCAACAAGCCCGGCATCACCTTCATCCAGGGGGAGCGCGGGGTCCAGTGCGCCCGGAATTCGGTATGGGCCAGCCCGGAAGGGGTCAAGAGCTTCCATGCCGACTGGGCCAAGGCGGTCGCCGATTCAGCCGACGGCGTCGCCCATGATCGTCCCCTGGTGGTGGCGGTGGGCGAAGCCCGCGACATCATCGGCGAAGCCGTCACCGCCTCCATAGAGGGCAAGGACTTCAAAACGCTCGCCACCAGCGCCAACGCCCGCTTCCAGGCCATACTGGATCGGGAAAAATAGCCAGTGGCCCGAAAAGATCAAACCTGTTGACGCCGAAGTCCGTTTGCTCCGGAATCAACCTCCGGCGCCTCCGGGGAATTCACTTCCCCGGAGGCGAAAGGCGGCTGAATCGGGGGTGATCCCCGCCTAGTCCGAATCCCGGGATTTGGAGTTGGCGGAGCGCTAGGTCGACTTTTAGAGCGTGTTGTTAAATACCGGATCGCCCGGGTTAGACAAGGAAAAAGTCGCCGGCGGGATGATTTTTGGCCGGCGGTCAGGGGTAAAAATCATCCGAGAAGCGGCTTTTGA
>JAISYL010000277.1 GCA_031269935.1 Planctomycetota bacterium | reverse complement strand
GGAAAAAGTCGCTGGCAGGATGATTTTTGGCCGGCGGTCAGGGGTAAAAATCATCCGAGAAGCGGCTTTTGACGCAGTATAACCCGACGAGACGGCATTTAACAACACGCTCTTAAAGTTGACTTCGACCGCCGGCCGTCAAACCAAGCCGGCCAAGGCGGCGCCGGCCGGAATTTCCTCGGCGGCTTCCCCGGCCAGCTCGTTGCCGGAGTCGCCCATCGTTCGGAAAAAGGTTTCCCGCGCGGCCTGGAACTCCCCCTCGTCCCCGATTATCAACAGGAGCTTGACCTCGGCCAGCCCGCAGGGGAGGGAAAAATATTCCACCGCCTCCTCCCGGGGCTCGTCCTCCATGCTCATGGCGGTGAAAGAAACCTTCTCCTCCCCCCCGCCGGCCAATTTCCCCGCTTCCGCCAATTCCTCGAATATTCCGACCAGCCGCCCGGATTCCTCGCCCCGGCAAAGGGCCTGCACGCAGCCGTGCCGGATCAAATCCCCGGAACAATTCCTGAGCATCGCCTCGTCGGCCGGCCGGGCCAGATCGACCAGGGCGACAAAGGGGCAGGGGGAAAAGGGAAAGCGGAGGCCCCCCCCGTCGGCCCGAAGCGCGTAAAATTTCTGGTTGTGGAAACTTCCCAAAAACCTCCCCCCGGCAAGACCGCCCGGCGCCAATTCCCCGAGATCGAACGCGGCGCCGTCCGAAAACCAATCCCTCATCTTCCATCCCTTCCAGGATAGACCCCGCCGCCCCGCCCTTTCGGGCCGGGCTTCCCCAAGAGTCGAACTTAAGCGGACTCCCCGCGATGAAAGGAGGCGAGGAATTCCCCGTTCCTCCCCTCCCCCGCGTTTCCCCAAACGCAAGCCACATTATTTTCGCGTCCCGCCTTTAAGTCAAGGATATTCGCCCTTCAACGCCAAGGCATCCCCGGAAGCGGATCCGGGGATGCCCCGGGCGGATATCCCGGCTTCAATCGAAGGCGTGCCCGGCGGAACCGAGGACGTTGACGTTCTTGTGCTTGTAGAGCTCCTTGAGCGCCTCCCGGGCCGGCCCCAGATATTTGCGGGGGTCGAATTCGCCGGGCTGGGTGTATAAAACCTCGCGGATGGCGGCGGTCATGGCCAGGCGGCCGTCCGAATCGATATTGATTTTGCACACCGCCGATTTGGCGGCTTCCCGGAGCTGCGCCTCCGAAATGCCGATGGCGTCGGCCATCTTGCCGCCGAATTTGTCGATTTTTTTCACCAAATCCTGGGGGACGGAGGAGGACCCGTGGAGCACGATGGGAAATCCGGGAATGCGCTTTTCAATTTCGTGCAGGATATCCAGGCGGATCTCCGCCTTTTGGCCGGGCTTGAACTTGTAGGCGCCGTGCGAGGTTCCGATGGAGATGGCCAGGGAATCCACCCCGGTCTTCCCGACGAAATCCTCGACCTCGTCCGGCCGGGTATAGGTGTGCCTTTCCGCCTTGACCTCGTCCTCCACCCCGGCCAGGACCCCCAATTCCCCCTCCACCGTGACGTCGTGGGCGTGGGCGTATTCCACCACCCTCCGGGTAAGGGCCGCGTTCTCCTCGTAGGGGTGGTGGGAGCCGTCGATCATCACCGAGGAGAAGCCCGATTCCACGCAGCTTACGCACAGTTCGAAGGTGTCGCCGTGATCCAGGTGCAGGGTGATGGGGATGTTTTTCCCCTTGCCCAGCTCCTTGGCGTATTCGACCGCTCCCTGGGCCATGTATCGCAGGAGGGTCTGGTTGGCGTATTTGCGGGCGCCGGAACTCACCTGGAGAATCACCGGGCTGGAGGTTTCGGCGCAGGCTTGCACAATCGCCTGCATTTGCTCCATGTTGTTGAAATTGTAGGCGGGGATGGCATATCCCCCCTTGACCGCCTTCCTGAACAGGTCGATCGTATTGACCAGCCCCAGGCTTTTGTAGCTGACCTCCATGCGCCACTCCTTTCTCCAAATCGTGGTGAAGAGCAATCCCGCCGGCCGCCGGTTTCCGGAGACCGGGCTTTCCCGGAAATCCCGGCCGGTCTTCGGCTCCGCCCCGCGGGCAATCCCCGCGGGCAAGGGGTCGTAAAGAAGGATGGTTTCAAAAGATTACCCACAGCTTACCCGGGGATCGGCCGGCTAGCAAGATGTTTCCGGCGATTCCCGCGGGCGATCCCGGACCGACAAGGAAAATCCCCCCTTTTCCGCCACCGCCGCCACCGCCGTCACCGGATGGGCGAAGTCGCGGAAAATCCCCCCCTCGAACAGGAAGGAGCAGGCTTCCGCCGCCGTGCCGGCGGTGAACTCGGCCGTCTGCCCCGGTTCCGGAACCGGGCGGCCGTAGGTGGAAACATAGACCGCCCGCCCCGGCGCCAGTTCGAAGGAACGAACATCCAGGCCGTCCTTCCGGACGCTGGCCAGCCAGCCGATCCGCGAACCGATTTCCGCGGCGACCGCGATCCTCGGGGTGGCGTAGTCGTCCTTCTCGTAGTCCAGGGCCAGGAGCGACAGGGCGAGGGCGTCGCGCGCGGGCAGGCCCAGGAGCATTTTTTCGGCCGCCGGATCGCAATGGGAGCCGTTGGCGAGGATTGCCGTCCCCCCGGCCAGCCGGGCGCAGTTGTAGGAAAGGTAGGGATTTCCCGAGTTGTCCGGGCCGTGGCCCTCCCGGGGAACGATGGCCACGCTCCGGCCGTCCCCGGCCACCCGCGCCGTCCGATCGGGGAAATGGCGGGACGAGACCCGGTAAAGCGCCGCCGGATTTCCGGCCGGGGTGACGGCGAAGGCCACAAGGCGGCCCAGGTAAACCCGATCCATGGCGATCCCCCCCGGTCAGCCCGGCAGCCCGATTTCCCGCAGGGCCGCCCGCACGGCCTCCTCGCATTCCGGGCCGGGCTCGACTAGGGGCAGGCGCAGGCGGCCGGAGCATTTTCCCATCATCCTCAGGGCCGCCTTGACCGGCCCGGGGTTGGTTTCCAGGAAGCAGGCCCGCGTCAGGGGCCCGAGGCGGCGGTGCCATTCCCGGGCCGCGGCGAAATCCCCCGCCAGGGCGGCGGCCACCATGAGGCTGTTCTCCCGCGGGACCAGGTTGGCGATCACGCTCACCACCCCCGCTCCCCCCAGGGCCAGGGTGGGAAAGGTCAGCGAATCGTCCCCGGAAAACACCCTGACCCCCGGGATCGTGCGCAGCAGGAGGTCGATCTGGTGGACATCTCCCGAGGCTTCCTTGATCAGGTTCACCTGGGGAAAGTCGCGGTGAATCCTGCCGACGGTTTCCGGCAGGAGGTTTACCCCGGTCCGGCTCGGAACATTGTAAATCATTATCGGCAGGGGGGAAACCTCGGCGATGGCGGCGAAATGCCGGTAGAGCCCCTCCTGGGTCGGGCGATTGTAATAGGGGGTGATGACCAGGAGGGCGTCGGCTCCCGCCGAAGCCGCGACCCGGGCCAGGGTCGTCGATTCGGCCGTGTTGTTGGAGCCGGCCCCCGCCAGCACCGGCCGGCGGCCGGCCGCGAACCCGACCACCCGGGCGATAAGCTCCTCCTGTTCCGGGTGGGTCATGGTGGCGGATTCGCCGGTGGTGCCGGCGGCGATCAGGCCGTCGGTCCCGGATTCGATTTGCCAGTCGACCAGATCCTTCAGCGCCTGGTAGTCGATCCTCGATCCGTCCCCGGTCCAGGGAGTCGCCAGGGCGGTGTAGCTGCCGAAAAATTCCATCTCACTCCTTCCCGCCGCCTTCGGGAAGGGCGGCCGCCCCGGCCCCCCCTTCCCGCAGCAGCCACTTGACCGTGTCCGGCTCCAGGCGGACAATCCGCACCCGGGCGGGCGCCACCGCCCGGCATTTGAGATTGAATTCGCCGCTGGCCGCGGGGACCCGCTCCCGGATGTCGGCATAGACGACGATCTCGCTTTCGGAAAGCTTGTCGATGACCGAACGCGGGCCGGCCACCGTCACTTTCACGCTAGGGGGGGAGATGTTCAGGCCGCCGTAGCGGTCGAAAGGGGAGTCGATGAGCGCCCGGACCTCGAAGGGCCGGGGAAACTCCCGCTCGGCCGGGATTTCGTCGAGTTCCAGGGTGAGATAGACCAAGGCCGGGGTTTCCACCCTTTCGCCGTCCTTTTCAATCGGTTCCAGGCCGACCATCCGCCCCACCACCCCCCGGCCGCCTTCGATGTCGACGGGTTTGGTGTGGATGACGTCGGAGGGGCCGATCTTGGAAATAAAATCCTGGGGGGCCGAGATCTGCACCGCCGGAGGGTCGATTCGCAGCACCCGGCCCATGACGTAGCCTTCCTGGGGGACGCCGGTGATTTCCCCGGCCGCCACGGTGACGTAGCGGCTCACCATCCGGACCAAGCGGATGGGTATGACCTCCGGGTCGAGGGTCCGCAGCTCGATTCCCGCCGGCAGGCCCCGCACCCAGCCGGGCTGGAGGGAAAGCATGCCGCTGTAAACGTTCCCGTCCAGGGCGCCGTCGGGGAATTCGGGTTCCAGCTTGAGATCCTCCTTGCGCAGGGCGGCGGTTTCCTGCCGGGAACCCCGGATGGTGATCCGCGCCGTCCGGGGGGGCGGTTCGGCGAATTTCCAGCCCGCCGGCAGTTGGCGCTGGAAATCCAGGGCGATTTCCAGGCCGAGGTCCTCCATCCGCTTGGTGTCCACCCCGAACCAGAGCATGACGCTGATCGCCAGCGACAGCAGGAGGTAAACCGGATTCAGGCGCCGGCGGAACCAGGAGCCGTCCGCCGGGGGGGCGGGGCGGTACATGATTTTGGTGACCCGGGTGTTTCCCGCGGTCCGGATCGGGGCTTCATCCATGCTCTTGTCCAGGTCCCCCGGCGGTCAGGAGGCGGTCTCGATGGTTTCCATTTCGGATTTGTGGTTCTGGTAGACGCTTCGGCGGAGAAACTCCCGGAGGCGCTCGTAATCCAGATCGCGGACGAAGGCGCCCTCCATGGCGATGGAAATCTGCCCCGTCTCCTCGGAAATCACCACCGTCAGGGCGTCCGATTCCTCGGATAGCCCCAGGGCGGCCCGGTGCCGGGTCCCCATGCCGCGGGTGACCTCGATGTTTTCCGAGAGCGGCAGCAGGCAATTGGCGGCGACGATCCTGCCCTTGCGGATTATGGCGGCGCCGTCGTGCAGGGGGGTGTTCTTGGTGAAGATGGTCCGGAGCAGGGCGGAATTGCAGACCGCGTCGATTTGAATCCCGGATTCGATGTAGGAGTTTATTTGGATGTCGCGCTCGATTACGATCAGTCCCCCCACCCCTCCCTTTTTGGCTATCCAGATGGCGGCGTCGGCTATTTCCCGGTCCAGGACCATGGAATGGCTGTCCCACAGCTTGACCGACTCGCCTAGGCGGACGAGCACCTGGCGGATTTCCGGCTGGAAGATGACCAGGAGGCCGATGAGGGAGACCCCGGCCAGGTTTTCCAGGACCCAGGAGACGTTGTTGAGGTGGAGGCGCTGGGCGGCGACGAACAGGATCAGGAAAACCCCGCCGCCCGCCAGGGCCAGGCCCCGGAGCACCCCGGCCCCCCGGGTGCGGGTGCCGTACATGAAGGCGATCAGCATGTAGATGAAAACGCTGAAAATGAGTATTTCGGCCAAGGGCGAAAGCGCCCCCAGGGGAAGGCCGGAATATCTGTCCATCCAGGAGGAAAGCATGGCTGTCGGGATTCACCTTGGATCGCGCAAAAAGGAAATCGAGCGGTGGCCGGCTCGATTTCCTTTAAGAGCGTGTCGTTAAATGCCGTCTCATCGGGTTATACCGCGTCAAAAGTCGCTTCCCGGATGATTTTTGCCCTTGACCTCCGGCCAAAAATCATCCCGCCGGCGCCTTTTTCCTTGTCCAACCCGGACAATCCGGCATTTAACAACAGCCTCTAAAGGTCCACAAAAAGTCAGGACCCCGCCTTCAGCCGCTGGGAATCGGTCAGGGACATGAAATTGCCGAACCCGGCCAGCCGGAGGTTCTTCAGCACCTGGCCCCTGGCGATTACCGATATGGACTTGCCGCCGGCCTGGGCCTGGAAAAAGGCGGCCGCCATCAGCCCTATGTAAGTCGAGGTGATATGGTTTATGCGCGAGAGATCGATAATCAATTTCGCCTGGGGGCTGGTCACCAATTCGCTGCAGGCGCGGTCGAATTCCACGTCGTAGTCGAAATCGAGCTCCTTGTAAACCCGGAGTACGCCGTCAGCCACTTCAAAGGGATTCATCCCGCGCCTCCCTCCGCCTCCGGGCAGCCGTTCCGGCGGCAAGGGCTCCGGCCGAACGGCCGGGCCCCTAGTCGATCCACTTCCGCAAATCCGCCAGTTCGCCGGGATTCACCAGGGGCAGGTTTATCCGCCAAGCCGCCGCCGGGGAATCCGGGATTCCCGAATCCGACTGGATCAGGAGGGGGCTTTCCGCCATCCGGTAGCCGGAGCCGGGGAGCCATTCCGCCAGGACGGCCCGGCAGGCGCCGGCGATTTCCGAAAGGTCGCCGGCCCCGAACCTGGCGTAGCGGCCGGGGGGAACCAGCCAGCCGGCCATGCCCTCCGGAATGTTTTCGAGCGAAGGCGCCTCCAGCCCGGCCACGCATTCGCAAGGGAGTCCGGATCCCTCCCCCGGAACGCGGTTGATCACCAGCCGGGCCATTCCGTCCGTTCCCCCGATTTCCTTCCGGCGAAGCCGGAAGGCGGCCAGGGCCTCTTCCAGGCAACGCCCCGAATCAGGAGCGGCGCGGACGCCGATCACGATGGTTTCCCCCAGGTCGATTATTTCCATGTCCATGCCCGGACCGCCTCCCCCCGGTCTCCCGAATCCGAAAACAACCGTCCCGCCCGTCTCCAATCATCCCCGCCCCCAATCATTATAGTATCCATCCGGGCGGGAGGCAACAGTTTATTAAAAAGTCCGCCCCGGTTCCTCCTCGAACCGGCCTCGGGGGAACGGCTTCCGGAAACGAGGGCCGGTCCCGGAGCCGGGGCGGGGAGAAAAACGAGGTTTACGCGGGCGTCCCCGAAAGTTGACTTTTAGCCGTTTCTTGCGCGACCCAACCAAAACATGACATATAATGTTGGAATAACCTGGAAACTCAAACTTTATTGCCAAAATTGAAGCAAGGCTCGGAAGATCCGTGACGCCACAAAAGGCTGGACGAAAACCAAAAGAGAGGAAATGAGTATACCGTCCCGGAATTACCAACCAACTCTCAGCAGCCGACGATATGGACGAGCTTGCCGTCCGAAAGGGCATTGTCTTTCCAAAATATCTTTTCGTCCCAGGATTTCTTCGGGTTGCGGTCGAAGACGACGAGCCATCCCTCCTTCACTCCGAAGGTATCCATGTAGCCGGCCGTCTGCTTCAGGCTTTTCTCCAGCGGTTCGCGGCCGGCCAGCTTCAGTTCCGCCGGATAGGCCTTCCCGGCATATTGCACGCA
>JAISYL010000297.1 GCA_031269935.1 Planctomycetota bacterium | reverse complement strand
AACATGATGCGCCATCGTTGGGTGACGCGGACGCTCCAGCGGTCTTTGTGTTTGCCTTTCAGCTTTTCCAGCCGGTTGGCGGGCGGAACGGCCATGTCCGCGATGTCCACCGCGTTGGCTTGTGGTCCGGATGGGAGTTTTTCTGCGGCGAAGGCGAGTGGCGGGAATGCGGGCCGGCTTTTGTGCCGACGCGTGGCGCCCACTTATGGACGAGCCCTTATGGGCGGGCTTCTCCGGGAAGCGCCGACACCCGCCGCCGGAGCCGATCCAGACGTTCCTTCATTTGAAGCCGGGGCTCTGTTTTTTCCAGGGCCAGGGCCGCCTCGACGGCGATTATGGCTTCCTCGAACCGTCCCCGCCTTTCCCTGGCCAGGGCCAAAATTTCCAGGGCGGCCGGATTTTTCCCCTGGGAAAGTTCGACCGCCGCCAGGGCCGCCGATTCCAACTTGCCGGGGTCGCGTTGTTTCTCGGGAATTTCCTCCAGATGGAACCTGGCCAGGCTCAGGCGAAAATCCAGCGACAGCGGCATCGCCGCCGCCGCCCTGGCTAGGACCGCCTCGGCCGATTCCGGCCGATCCAGGCGAAAATGGACAAGCGCCTCGTCCAGATAGGGGCGGGACCAATCCGGGACCAACTCCTCGGCCTGACGCAACAGGGCCAGGCCCGAATCGATTTGCCCGGATTCTATCCGGATCAGGGCCAGGCGCCGGAAGCCGGCGGCGCATTCCCGGCCGACCGGGGCGATGGCGGCGGCGAAGCGCAGCAGGTCGGCGGCCAGATCCAGATCCCTTTTTCCGCCGATTAGCGGCTCGATTTTTTCCAGGATCAGGGCCGCCCCGCCCCCGGCCCCGAGTTCGGGGCCGAAACGCCGGGCGAGCCTGGCCACCGAACCGTCCGCCAGCATGATTCCGAAACGCTTCGCCGCCTCCGCCGGCATCCCGAGCCGCAGGCGGACGAACAAGGCCTCCAGCCGGGCTAGATCGCCGTATTCGCCGTTGCCGGAGGAATAGGCGGCGGCGGCGGCGCGTTCCAACTGCTCCAGGGATCGGCTCCCCTCGTTTCGGGCGAACTGTCCGGCCAGCGCCAATCCGAGCAGGTAGTCCTTTTCCCCCGGGGGGGGACGCCCCGGCGGCATTTGACTGTAGAGATCGTCGCAGGCTTTCCGGATGCCGGCCGGATTCCGCTCCCGGTCGGGGAGGGCCAGCCAAAGCAGGCGGGCGTAGGCCCGGAGCGCCCGCAGGCGGTTGGCCGGATCGGCCGGGTCCGCCAGCACGTTGGCGTAGAGGCGCAGGGCTAGTTCGGAACGTCCCCGGGCGGCCAGGCCGCTGGCGATTTCGATGAGGCCGGCCGCCAAATCCTGGCTCATGCCCCGCAATTCCAGGGACAGGTCGTAGAAGGAAAGGGAGCCGTTTCGCACTCCCAGCGCCAAGCGGCTTTCGCCGTCGGGAAGCTGGAACACCGGGGGGGGATCCTCGGCCAGCAAAACGGCTTCTCCGTCGAGATAGGCGGCCAACCGCCCGTCCGCCCTTTCAATTATCAATTCCCCCTCCGAATCGGGGGAAAGGGAAAAGGTCGGATTTTCCCCGATGACCGCCTCCCCCTGGCGGAAGGCCGCGCCCGGTCTTCCGGGCGGCCCGAAGGAAAGGGTGAGGGAACCGGGATGGGGCTGATAGTTGCGGTTCGCGTCAAGCAGGATGAACAGTTCCCCGATGTCGTCCCCGGGGATTTGCAGGCGGATTCCGATCCGTATTTCCCGGGCCAGGGCGAAGGGGAAGCCGATGTCGACGCCCGCCCCCGGATCCTCGGATCCGGGGGGGAGGTTCAGGGACAGGCGGGGCGGTTCCGTCAGCAGGCGCGCCCGGGCGGGATTTATCCAGGGGATTCCCTCCCGGCGGGCCTTTTCCGGATCCCCGTCCCAGCGAAAATAGTAGTCGAAAGTAAGATTGTAGGCGGCGTGCCATTCCCGGCGCACCCTCCGCTCGGTTTCCTCCTTTTCCAGGGCGATCCGCTCCACCCTGGCCAGCGAATCGACCAGTTCCCGCTCGGTCGCCTCCTTTTCCCGGGCGACGGCTTCAAGCCGGCCGGCGCCGAACCAGAGCGCCGCCGACAAGACGGCGACCCCGGCGGCGAGAAGCGAGGACAGGGGCCGCCGTTGGAGAAACCGCCGGCAGCGGTAAGCCAGGGTGGCCGGGCGGGCGGTTATCATCTCGCCCTTGAGAAAGGAATGGCAGTCGTCGGCGAAGGCCCGGGCCGAGGGGTAACGGCGGCGGGGATCCTTTTCCAGGCATTTGAGGACAATGGTTTCGACGTCGGGGGACACCCTGGGGTTGTACCGCCTGGGCGGTTCCGGATCCTGGTTGATCACCCGGCGGATCAATTCGAACTGGGTGAAACCGGCGAAGGGGGGGCGCCCCGCCAGCATCTCATAGAGGACGGCGCCCATGGAATAGACGTCGGAAAGTTCGCTGATTTGATCAATCCTCCCCGCCGCCTGTTCCGGGGGGGCGTAGGACAGGGTTCCCATCACCGAACCGGCCAGGGTCATGCGGTCCCCGCCCGCGGCTTCCCCGACCAGTTCAATCGCCAGCCCGAAATCGGTGATCATGGGCCGGCCGCGCTCGTCGATGATGATGTTGGCCGGCTTCACGTCCCGGTGGACGACCCCCCGGGAATGGGCGAAGGCGATGGCCCCGGCCACCTCCTCCATAATCCCCACCGCTTCCCTGACATTCATGGGGCCCTTTTCCAGGAGGTGATCCAGGGGTTCGCCCTGGATGAAATCCATGGTGAAGTAGGGTTGCCCCCGATGCAGGGAAAATTCGTGGATCGGAACTATATTGGGGTGGGAAAGCCCGGCCGCGGCCTTGGCCTCCCTGAGCAGCCGGCCGCGCTCCTCCGGGCTGGCGTTTTCCCCGCTCCGCAACAGCTTCAGGGCCACCACCCGCCGAAGAGCCCGCTGCCGGGCCAAGTACACCACGCCCATGCCTCCCCGGGCGATTTCCTTGATGAGGTCGTAGTCGCCGAAGCTCCGGCCCGCCCCGGCGGAATCCGAATCGGGTAGGGGCGAAGCCGGGCCGTTTCCGGCCGCCGGGGACGGGAACGACACCGTGTCCGGGCCAGTTGATCGGGAAGGGAAGGATTTTCCGCAGGAGGGGCAATACACCCGCTCGCGATCGGCCGTCGCGCCGGGGTTGAAGCCATGCCCGCACCAGGGGCAACCGATATTCTCGACGTCTCCCATGCCTGGCTCGCGGGAAGGCGGAATCACATCTCCTGTCCGGACCGTTCCGACGGGAGGAAGACGCCGGTCAGCAGCTCCTTTTCATAGGGAGTGCCGTCGTGCCAGCGGATGTCGGAACGGTCGTAGACCCGATTGAGCCAAGCCCGGAGGCGTTGATTCCTTTCGCCTTGCTTGAGGTAATAATCGATGATTTGGGCCGCTTCGCTCCAGGGAATGTCCCGTCCGCCCCGCAAATCCTCGCAATACATTATGTGCATGCCTTCGGAGCTGACGGCCAGCCGCAATTCCCCCTTGGCGTTCAGGCGGCGGATGGCTTCAACCATGGGCGGAGGAAAAATGTCGGAGCCGTCCTGGTTCTTGTTGTTGATTTCCTTGGGAATCCAGCGTTCGCCGCTGTCGCCGGTGAGGAGCCCCCCGTAACGGGAGAAGATGTCCTGGCTGCTTTCCCTCGCCGCCCGATCAAAGGCCTCGGTCCGTTGGGGATAGGGGACGGCCTGCAACCGGCTCATGATTTCCTCGGCCCTGGACTTGAAATAAGACTGGGGCCGGGAGGCGTCGTCGGCGATGAAAATGGTCCGGACCACGACAAAGGAATTGGTCCGGAAATCCTGCCGATTCCGGTTGTAGAATTCCTTCACCCGGCGGGGGGAAGGCGACAGGATGGGAGTGCCCGAGGCCAGCATCACCTCTTCGAAAAGCTCTTCCGATTCGATGATCCGCCGGATGGTGGGACTGATTTCCTCCGCTTTCAGGCCGGTGGAGCCGATCAATTGGCGCAACCTGTCGCGGCGAAGCGAAACCCCCAGGGATTTGGCCTCGTCGTGAATCAAAACGGCCCGGACCAGGTCCCGGAGCGCCGCTTTTTGCAGATTGTCCATTTCCTCCTCGTCTTCCGGCGGGACATCGTTGTACTCGCGCTTGATCAGGTACTTCACCGCCTCCACCACGTAGTCCTGGGTGATGGTCTTGCCGTTGACCTTGACGAATATGGCGTGGGCGAGCTCCTCGCCTCCCGGGCTCGGGTCGGGCCAGGCCAGGGGGATGACGGCCAAGAGGAGGAATATCTTTCCCACTTGCTTATTTTCCAGCCGACAATTCGGGATCCAGGTAATTGGCGAGATGTTCGAGGGTCACCCGGCGGGGTCCGCCGGCGACGGGATTGCCGGCGGCGGGCGATACCAGGAAGTCCGCCCGGGCGGCTTCGGTCCCCGTGCGGGGGGCGCCGCCCAAGGTCTTGATGAAATCAAGCGCCGCGGATTTCCCCTGGAGATTCGGATCAAGGGCGAAGGTCAAAAGGCGATCCGGATCATAGAAGGGATTTTCCAGGAGATCCCCCACCGCCGGCGCCTCCAGCGGCAAACCCACCCCGGCGGCGGTCTTTAGCCGTACGGCTTTGCCGGCGGCGTCGGCGGCGAAGGGACTGAACTTGGCCCCCGGTTCCAGCACGGCCCGGCCGGTCACCGGGCAGGTCGGAATTTCGGTCTCGCCGAAGGTGGCCACGGCCAGGGAACAGCCTTCCAGCACCCGGATCACCTTGATCCCGCCGATAAAGCGCCGACCGTCGGTCTCCGGGCGGTAAACGTCGAATTTCAAGCCCTGGCGCAACCGCCTTTCCACTCCGAAGGGGATTAAAAGGGTTTGCCCGTCCGGAAGCCTGTCCACAATCCTGCCGACCGTCCGGCTCGAGGGACCCTTCCCCGCAATGCCGGCGGCTGGCGGCGGGGGTTGGGGATCCCGGACCGGGACGGCGGCCAGTTGTTTTTCCAGCGCGGCCAGGCGAAGCTCCAGTCCCTTCCGGGTTTCCTCCCAGTCGGCGGTGAGTTTTTTCTCCCGTTCGGTCCAATTGCGGCTGGCCGCGTCCAGCCGGGAGTGCCAGAGCTTTTCCAGGCCGGCAAGTTTGTCTTCCTGGCCCTTCCGCAGGGCGGCCAGTTCATTTTGGGACTCTTCCTTCGCTTTAGCCAGGCTTTTTCCGGAAACCGCCAAGGCGTCGGCCAACTCCTTTCGGGCGGAAGCCAATTTAGCCCCGGTTTCGACGGCGGCTTGTTCCGCCCCGGTCTTGCCGGCCTTGAGAGCGGTTAATTCCTTTTGGAAGGCGTCCATCGCCTGTTCCCGGACCGCCTTTTCTTTCGTCAAGTTGTCAATCCGGGCGGTCAATTCCTGTTCCCGGGCCGTTTTTTCCTTTGTCAGGCCGTCAATCCGGGCGGTCAAATCCTTTTGAGCAGCGGCAATCGCCTGTTCCCGGGCCGCCTTTTCTTTCGTCAGGTTGTCAATCCGGACGGTCAATTCCTGTTCCCGGGCCGCCTTTTCCTTTGTCAGGCCGTCAATCCGGGCGGTCAAATCCTGTTCCCGGACAAATGCCTGGCGCAGCCGATCTTCCACGGATACGGCATTGGTTAAAAGTTGGGCG
>JAISYL010000217.1 GCA_031269935.1 Planctomycetota bacterium | reverse complement strand
CTCGCGGACGGGATTACGCCACACCCTGGGCGGAATCCCCTGTGGAAGCATGAAGCGCGCGAGAACCGGCACACAAACGCACCGCCACACACCCACACCACAATCACACAAAAACGCATCAAGAATCCGCCGTGTCCGCAGCCACGTCCTCGATGCGGGCGAAACCGTTTTCCGCCCGCTGGAGGTGCCGCTTGTCGGTCAGCTTCCCCTTGGCCCACCCTCGCAGCCGATCGCGTGCCTGGGCGTCTCCGTCGCGGTATACCGCCTCGACCATCGCGCCCCAGACAAAGAGTTGCCCGTCACGTTCCTTGCGGCCGGCGGCGTTGTCGCGGGCGATTTCCCGCCGCAAACGCGCCTCCAGCTTTTTGATCTTCTCCCGCCGCTGTTTCGCGGGATCGGCGAGGCCGGACTTGACGGGCGGCGTCGCGCTTCCCGTTCCTCCCCTGGCGCCGATATGATCGGAATGAAGTCCTCGACATTCAGCCCATTTGGAGAAACCCGTACATCATGATAACAATCAGAACCGGCGCAAACGGCGACATTCCTGCCCTCGCCGATATCTGGCGGCGTTCGGTGACGGCAACCCACACATTCCTCACACCAAACGATATCGACGCTTTGGAATCAGAAGTGCGCCAGGGACTTGGCATGTTGGAACTATACGTTGCCGAGGATGACGGTGTACCGAAAGGCTTCATGGCCATGCATGCGAATATGATCGAGGCGCTGTTTCTCGACCCCGCTTACATGGGCAAAAAGCTGGGTACCCGCTTCATCGAATATGCCAAGGAATTACGGGGGCGGGATACGGAGCTACAAGTCGACGTGAACGAACAAAACCCCGAAGCGCTCGGCTTCTACTTGGCAAAGGGATTCAAGCAAACAGGCCGGAGCGATATCGATAGTGCCGGCAGGCCGTGGCCGCTATTGCACCTGGTCCTGTCTTCCGCTTGATTCAGGAATCGCGTCAACCCCGCATCAAAACCAAAAACGTTCCCAAGAATGCGGGCATATCCTCACCCGCGCAAAGTGAAACCTCTCGGCGACGAGCGGCGAAAGCGGCTCCGCCGCGTCGGCACCAAGGCCAGCCAGCATTCATGGGATTGACGCTGGCAATTGTCGGCAAGGTCAAGGCGTGGCTTGCCGACGCGGCCGAACGCCGGGAAGCGGAGGCGTTGAAAGAGGCGCGGCGGTTGCGGGTTTTCGAGTAGCGGCCTTTTTGTCGAAACCGGGGCGTTGACAACCGGCCCGATGCGGAATATACTGACATCGACGCATTTGTACCTACAAATACGCAAGGAAATGGTGAGGCGTGATTTTTGAATGGGACGCTGAAAAAGCGATTGCCAATGAGCGGAAACACCACGTCGATTTCAAAACAGCCGTCCGTGTTTTCCTCGACCCGAACCGGCTTGAGGATTACGATTTTGAACACGGCGAGAATGAGGATCGGTGGATAACAATCGGATTGGTCGAAGCGCGGATGCTGATGGTCGTCTATACCGAACGCCGCGAAACTATCCGGCTTATTTCAGCACGAAAGGCCACAAAAGATGAGCAAAAAGCATACCGTAAAATTCAGTCTCGACATTGACAATCCCCCGCCGCTGACCAAAAAGCAAAAGGCGGCGTTGGAGGCATTGGACAGGCTACCCGATTCGGAAATTGATCTTTCCGACATCCCGGAACACACCACGTTTTATAAGCCGGTCAAGAGGCAGACCACTGTCCGCATCGATGCCGATGTTTTGGCCTGGCTGAAAACGTACGGCAGAGGCTATCAGACAAAAATCAATGCCATTCTGCGGCAGGAAATGCTTACCGCGAAGGATAAATGATGGGCGCGCAAATCAAGGCTTCGCGAACCACGGCCGACGAAACGGCAATTTGTCAACGGACTCTTATTGATTGGCTCGTCCCGGCGGGACTTGAAAAATTCCCCCGCCCCCCTGAAACGAAAAAGGAGCCGGGCGAACGGGACCGGCTCCAAAAACAGGGGGGATGGCCGTCGATCAAGCGTAAGTGTCGACGAACAATCCTTTTGCCTCGCTGGCGGCCCGGCCGGCGTTTTCCGCCGCCCGCAGCGGCAACAGTTTCTCCGCCATCTCCAGTTGCGCCTGATTGGCCGCATTCAGGGTCTGGATTCCCGCCCCCACCAAACTAGGGTAGGCCGACCCCCCCACAGCATTGACGCCCATGCACAACCCTCCTTCGCCAGCGCCATTGCCACTCGAACCAAAACGCTTCGGCATCCGCTTAGCTTCGAAGCCGAGTACCCCGATTAACGGACGGAGGGGGAAAAAATTAAGTTTTTTACCACCGTTCAAGCACTTTGCCGGCCTCGTTAACCAAAACCTTCCGGTTGACGCTCTTTCCCCGGGAGTGCACCACCACCTCCGCCAGCCAATTCCTGCCCTGGCGAGTCATTTTCTTTATTTCAATCCTGGCCTCGGGATCATCGGGATAAAGCTCGCTCAATTCGGGTTCGACATATTTTTTAAGATAGAAATCCGAACTCCTGGCCGCTTGGCGGCGTCCCTGATTGGCGGCGAACCGGCCCAGGCAGCCGGACAATAAAGGCATCGCCAGGGCCAAAAGGATTGGCAGCCAAGCCGCTCCCCCCCCGGCAATCCCCCGAAAGGCGCCCGGACAACCGAAAACGGACGTTTTTTCGGGGTATACCGAATCCGGAGCCCGGGCCGGTCCGGGGAAGCCGGCCGCCGCCCATTTTCCCCTCGCCATAACCTTACCCCCTTCCCTTCCCCGATTATACCCTGAAAAAATCCCGCCGGAATAGATATTTTGCCCAAGGGGCTCCGCCAAGCCCGGATCTCCGCTTTCGGCTTGGCGGGTAGTGTTCCCGGTTCGCCGGCTTCCGCCTCCGGGAAAGATGAATTCCCCTTCGGGGCGGCGGGATAAAATGCCGCCGGGCGCCATCCCGGAAACGGTATAATCGCCGGGGAAGGAAAAAGTTCAACCATCACGATTGACACTTTTGGTGGAATCATTTAACGTATACCGGAAGCGTTTTGGTTTTCGGACCAACGTCTATACTAAGCCCCAAGCGCGTGCAACGGTTAGGAAACAGAAACAAACGTAGACCATACGCGCTTGGGTATATATGGCGGTCGCCGCGAATCCCGGTTTAGACATCGCCAAATTTCGCGGGAAAACAGGCAACGGGAGTTCGCTGCCCCATGGGTGGATTTTTGAAGTTTCAGGGCGTTCGTTTCAGGGCCGTTTTTTTGCCGGGCCGCCGGCTTGGGTCGAGTTGACGAAAAAACAATTCATTGAAACGAAAGCGGTTGAATCCTTAAAGCCCCATGGGAGCGACGTCCGGAAACGGCGTTGAATCCCTGAAAGGAGATGGCATGTCGGACAACCTTGACCCCGGCAAATTGGAAAAAGATATTCGCCCGGCGATCTGGACTCCCGAGGACGCCTCCCGCTTCCTCACCGCGGCCATCCACGAGGCCCAGCGTCCCCTGGCCGAGGCCTTGAGGCAAAGGCCGGTGACCACCAGGGGATTGCTGCTGATTGTGGGCATAATGTTCCTGTCCGCGGCCGCCGTGGTCCTATTCCTGTCCCGGCAGTTGGAAAAAGTCGAACTGACCGGACAAAAAGCGCTTGGCGAACGCGAACGGGCGGTGGAGGAGAGGCTGGAACTGCAAACCCGGGCCGACGGCCTGGAATCGAGGTTGGCGGAGGTACAAAACCAAAACTCGGGATTGCGGGCCGACTCCGAGGAGCTTCGCCGAATCCGGGAGGAAAACCAGCGCTTTCGCCGGCAAACCGGTTTGCTGCGCAGCCAGATTTCCGGCCTGGAATTGGAGAAACAGGCGCTGCTCCAGCAACTGGAGGCGGTAAGAGCCCTGATCATCGACGCCGAGGAGGAAAAAGGCGGGGTCGGGGTGGACGAGGAAAAAATAAATCCGGCATCGCCTGAAAACGGTTATGTCGTCCTTCCCCCCCAACCGCTTCCCGATAATAACGATCCTCCGTTGGCGCCCGCCTCCCAACCTCGGGCAAACGAAAGCGAAGCCGCCAACGAACCGGCGGGGGAAAAGCCGGCCGCCGCGGTTCCCGGCCTTGACAAGACAAATGAATCCGCCGTTTCCGCCCCCGCAAGCGCGGACAGGGAAGCGGAAAACGGCGACAGCCAAGCCGCGCCCGCCCGGCAAACGCCCGCCGAACCCTTAACGGCGGAAAATGCTCCCGAAGGCGATCAGGCCGGCATCCCGGAAAATCCGGCCCCCAAGGAACCATCAACCCCGGAATCGATCCCGGCGGAAACCGCCGCCGAAAACGCCTCGGCCTCGGGCCTTCCGGAAAATCCGGCCCCGGAGGAACCGCCAACCCCGGGATCAATCCCGGCGGAAACCGCCGCCGAGGGCGACCCGGAAAATACAACCCCGGCCGAGCCGGCGGCGGATAAATAAGACCCCCAAAAAATCACTCAAGGTTTGGCGGCAATTCCACGGCCGGCAAATTGGAGATCGCCGTTTCCCCGGATATTCCCGATTCGCGGGCGAGCAGGGCGTCAACCTTGTCGAGTTCGGGCGCCGGGGGAACCGAAAGCGGCGGAACGCCCTCCCCCGAAGCGATCACGGACTCCGGGGCCGAAGGGCTTTTTTCAACAAACGATTCATATTTCCCCAGCATTCCGGCTTCCGCCTTGCCGGCCGCCGGCCCGGCTTCGGCCTTGGGCGAAGGGGAGGTTTCGGCAGCGGCCGAAGGGGGGGGGTCGGCAACCGGCGGCAGCGCCCGCGCTTCCGGGAGGGGGGGAATTTCCCCGATTGCTTCCGCCGGCGAATCATTCGAATCCGGCAACGGTTCCAAAACCCCTTTTTCGCCGGGGATTTTTTCCGGAGCGGGGTCAACGGGCGAATTCGGGATCAGTATCGCCGCCGGGACGATTCCGGGGATGGGATCGTCCATTTCGCCCTCGGGCAGGGTGTAGGGTTCGCCCACCGCCGGGCAGGAACCCGGTCCCGGCGGGTTCGCGGAGACTTCAATTCCGGCAAGGCAGCCGGGGACGCGGGCTTCCGGCTTGACGCCTCGATCCAGCTTCACCGCCGGCGAATTGGCGAACATCCCCCGGCCAAGATTATAGGCGAGATAGCCGTCGACTTCGCAACTAGGCGTCACGGTTTCGGGACAACCCGGAACGGGAGGCGATATTGTGGGGCAGCAGCCGGATAAAATCGGCAAAGCCGCGAGAAGGGCGATCGGAACGACGGCATTTGTTCGCTTGAGCATGGCATTTCCTCCCAATCCGAAACGGCAACCCCCGGGAAACTTCCGGGAACCGGCATCTTGTTTCGCGGCCGGGGCGCCTCCCGGCGGCGGCTTGTCCCGCCTGAAACGCGGGGTCCGGGGCCGCGGCGAAATCCACGAAAAAAGGACGCCTCCGGAATTCCCGATAATCTTGATTCGATTCCGATAATAAAGGACGTCTCCGATAATAATTGAATCGGCCAAATTCCCGGCCCGGTTCAGTAAAACTGAAACCGCCCCCCAATAAAATATTGCGGAGCATTTTTTTTTGCCTATACTGAAGGGTGGGTTTTCGAAGAAAACCGGTACAATTTCGCCCTTTTTTCATTCCTTGCCAAGGAACCCGGACATGATAAAATCAAAATTGGAATCGCTGGCGATCGCCTTGCTCGCGGCCGCTTCCCTCGCCATGAACGGAGAGGGGGGGGAAAACCGGGAACAAACCCTGCGAATCTATACCTGGTCCGACTATTTCGATCAGACCGTAATTGAAAATTTCGAGGAAAAATTCAATTGCCGGGTGCATATCGACTATTTCGATTCCAATGAAGCCTTGTACGCCAAACTTAAGACCGGGGCGGCCGCCTACGACATCCTCACCCCCTCGTCCTACATGAGCGCGGTTCTCTGGAAACAGGGCTTGATAATGGAGTTGGAAGCCGAACGGATCCCCAATCTCGTCAATATCGATCGGAATTTCACCTCGCTTACCAACGACCCGGGCATGGTCTACAGCATTCCCTACACCAGAACCGTGACCGGGGTCGGCTACAACACCCGGGAGGTGCCGCCGGAAGCGATCGGAAGCTGGGACATTTTTTCCAACTCCAAGTTTTCCAAGCGAATGACCATGCTTAACGACATGCGCGAAACCATCGGCGCCGCCCTGAAATTCCTTGGCTTCAGCCTGAACACCGTCAATCCGGCGGAAATCAACGCCGCCGCCCGGGTCATTCTCGGCTGGAAAGGGAACTTGGCCAAATTCGACGTGGATGATTCCAAAATCGGCCTGGCCGCCGGGGAATTTCTGGTGACCCATGCCTACAACGGGGACGTGGCCCTAGTCATGGAGGAAAACCCCGACATCGGCTTCTTCGTTCCCTTGGAAGGCTCTTCCATAGCGGCGGACGATTTCGTTATTCAAGCCATCTCCCCCACCCCCAAGTTGGCGCATGCCTTCATAAATTACATGCTGGATCCCGAAGTGGCGATCGCCAACATGGAAAGCGTCCGCTACTATATGCCCAATCCCAAGGCCCTGGAACGAATCGACCCCGAATTGAGGGACAATCCGGCCTTCGCGGTGGATGAGGGGATCATGGCCAAGTGCGAGGTGATTTGGGATTTGGGGGAGGACAACCCCGCCTATATCCGGGCCTGGGACAAAATCAAGGCGGAGGACTAGCCGCCGACCGCGCCCGCGGCTCCGGTTCCGGCAGGAGACGGCGGATGCTATTGGCGGTCACGGCCAGGGTACCCAGGTTATGAAAAAAGGCGGCGAAGCGGGGGGAAATGCCGCCGTAAAGTCCGCAGGCCAGCAAAAGCGAATTAAGCCCCACGATAAACCAGAACTGGCGGTCAATCCTGACCAGGGCGGCCCGGGACAGCCGGCGGGCCGCGAGCAGCCCGGCGAGACTCCCGTCCAGCAGGAGGACGCCGCAGACTTCCCGGGCGAGATCGGAGCCCCCCTTCAGGCTCACCCCCACATTGGCGGCGGACAGGGCGGGCGAATCGTTGACCCCGTCGCCGACGAACATCACCCGCCGGCCCGCTTCCCGAAATTCGCGGATGATGCGCGCCTTGTCGGCCGGCAGCAATTCCGCCCGGGGAGCCTCCAGGCCAAGCGACTCGGTCACCGCCAGCGCCGTCCTTTCGCCGTCGCCGGTGAGGATGACTATTTTCCCGATTCCGTCGGCGGCCAGGGCGGCCAGGGCTCCGGCCGCGTCGGGGCGGACGGGATCCTCGATGGCGATAATGCCCGCCACCCGGCCGCCCACCGCCAGGTAGAGAATCGAGCGGCCCAGGAGCGCCTCGCTCCGGGCCGCCTCCACCGCCTCGGCCGACGCCTCCGCTCCCATGTCGTCCAGTACGAAATGGGCACTGCCCACCAGCACATCCCTCCCCTCCAGGCGGGATGCCACTCCGTGCGCCATGATATACTCCGGCTCCGCGTGCTTCTCCCGGTGGCGAAGACGGCGGCGCTCCGCCTCCCGCACCACCGCCCGGGCGACCGGATGGGGAAAATGCTCCTCGATGCAGGCCGCGGTGCGCAACGCCTCCTCCTCCCCCCAGCCGGCGAACGCCCTTATCCCGGCCACCGCCGGGGTGGCCAGGGTAAGGGTGCCGGTTTTGTCCAGGGCCAGGCAGTCGACCAGGGCGGCGTCCTCGACGTACTTCCCCCCCTTGAGCAGCACCCCGTGCCCGACGCCCTCCCGGATGGCGGCGATGATGGTCATGGAGGAGGACAGCCGGATGGCGCAGGAATAATCCACCATGAGCAGGGCGGCGGCCCGGGCCGAATCCCGGCTGACGGCGAAAACCGCCAGGGAAAGAAACAGGCTGTAGGGAACTATGCTTTCCGCCAGGCGCTCGGCCCGGGATTGGACCTCGGCCTTGAGCGATTCCGATTCCTCGATGAACCTGACTATTTCCCGCAACCGGGTTTGTTCCGCCGGCTTGTCGGTGCGAATGGTGAGGGCGCCCTCCTCCACCACCGTACCGGCGAAAACCGACAGGCCGGCGCGCTTGGGCGCCGGAACGCTCTCCCCGGTAAGGGTCGACTGGTTCACCAGGGCCTCGCCCGCCACGGCCACCCCGTCCACCGGGATGGCGGCCCCGGCCCGGACAACCACCAGATCCCCTTCCCGGAGATCGGCGACTCGTTTGCGGATCTCCCCGCCGGGCGTCTTGACCCAGGCGAAATCGAACTTCAAGGCCAGGCTGTCGGCCAAGCCCGCCCGTGATTCCTCGCGGGTCCATTCCTCCAGCGAATCGGCCGCGGAAAAAAGAAGCAGGAGGGTCCGCATGGCCGAGGAATCGCGGCGCAGAATCATGATGGCGAGAGCGGAGGCGTCCAGCAGGGCGATATCGAAGCGCGGGCTCAAGAGCGAAGCCAGCCCCCTGACCAGGCGGGGAAAGGCGCGCCAGACATTAAGGGCGAAGCGCACCGGGGCGGGAAGAAACAGCCAGCGCAACAGGGAATTGAAGGCGGTTTCCAGCCCGGCGGCGAACGCCGTCTCGAAAAGCGGGGGCGGCCGGGGCTGGATCTCCCCTTCCAGCCCTTCCCAGTCGTCGGGGGTCAAAGCCCCGACCAGGGCGAGCACCTGTTCCCGGGAAGTCCGGCCAAACGAATATATCACCAAAAGATTGCCGGTGCGCGGGGAAAGGAAAACCGAAACCACCCCCTCCTGCGGCGAAAGAAGGGCGGACACGGCGTCGGCGACCCTCCGGGTCGGGGCAAGATCGAGGCAACGCAAACGCAACCTGCCCGGAATATCGTGCAGTATCTCGTACTTCATGCCAACGCCCCCATCGCGGAAGGGTTACGAACGCCGACGGCGCCAACCCCGCCGCTCCGATCCGGAGAAAGGATCAAGCCCCGGATTTGCCCGAAGCGTTGATTTGCCTCGCCTCGGCGACTATGTCCTCGACCTGCTCGCGAGTCCGGACGGCGCAATTCAAGGCCTTTTCCTTGAGTTTCATGGCTTTCGCCAGCACCTTGGCCGAAAGCGGCTTGGCCTTGTCCCCATGCCGGATCACCAGCGCGGCGATCGTCGCCCCGGCGGCGACTCCCCCCACAAAAATCAACAGGTTCTTCCCCATGTCGTCGTCCCCCCTGCCAGCAACTGCTCCCAAACCGACTATGGCGGGAATCTTCAGAATCGCCCGCCGCCAATGTTTTTATATTAAAACTTTCGCCGGTTTTGTCAACTGTTGATTTGTAAAGAAAATCAAAGGTGCCGGGGTTTGATTTTCTTTACAAGTCCGCAGTAAAAAATTACGGGAAAAATAAAATTGCGCTTGACAAAACCAAAATAGTTTTATATATAAAACAACATTGGCCGGAAATGATTCCATGCGGATGACAGGGGGATGGCTGGCTTTGTGCCTAGCTTGGGCCGGGATTGGCGGGAAGCTCCCGGCCCAGGATTTCGCGGGGGAAATCCGGAATTTCCCCTGTCTCCACACCTTGGTCACCCTGCACATCCCGTCCGCCTCCGGCTCCGCCAAGCCGCCGAACGAATTGGCGGATCTAGCCGAGCAGGCGATCCGCCGGGCGGATCGCCTGCTCGGCCCGAACGGCGGGGAAAGCGACGTACGCCGGCTGAACCAAGCCCAACCCGGCGAATGGGTGGAGGTTGATCCCCTGACCATGGAGGTGGTGGGAGAAGCGCTTAAATGGCATCGGCTCACCGACGGCGTTTTCGATCCGACCATCGGACCGATCAAGAGCCTGTTCCGGTTCGAAGGCGGGGAGTTGTCCGCCTGGCCGTCGGGGGAGGAATTGGCGGCGGCCAAATCCCGGGTGGGGGCGGACAAGCTGCGGGTGGACGCGAAAGCGAACCGGCTGGCCTTCTCCGCGGCCGGGATGGCCTTGGACCTGGGGGGCATCGCCAAGGGGTTCGCGGCGGACCTGGCGGCGGCGGCCCTGGCGGAACAGGGAGTGAAAAACGCCTTGATCAATGCCGGAGGGGAAATCCGGGCCCTGGGGATAAATCCCGCCTCGACCCCGCCCGGCCCCTGGCGAATTGGCTTGATCGATCCCGGGGGCGGGGAAATCCGTTACCTGGCGGAAATGGAGGATCGGGCGGCGGCCACTTCCGGCAATTACCGGAGCTATTTCACTCATGGCGGCCGGCGCTATTCCCATATCATCGATCCGAGGACCGGATTGCCGGGGTCGGATCGCCCGGTCGGGGTCACCGTGTCGCTGGCCGGTTCCGGAGCGGCGGCGGACGCCTTGGCCACGGTGTTCGGCATACTTTCCCGGGAGGAGGCCGAGGCTTTCATCCGCCGGCACGCCGGAGGCGAATTCAGCCAGGGACTGGATGTGGTGACGCTCTCCGAACCGCCGGACGGAAATCCGGAAGCGGCGCACATGGCGGTGCGACCCGGGGGAACGGTAACGATAAACCGGCCCTGAAAACCGATAAGGGCTCGTCCATAACACCGGAACCCCAAGCCGGAAACCGGTTTGAAAACCTTTACGGCGGCTCCAACCCCAGGCCGCCGGGCCGATGGCGGACGTTTCCGCCATCGGCGATTATTTACCATTGCCTGTCCGGCGGGACGCCCCTTCCGGACGGATAAGCCCCCGGGAGGAAGAAAATGAAAATTGGTAAAGTGCCGGGTTGGTTAAGACCGCCCGAAAGATTCGGGTTCGCCCCGGGGGTTGCCTTGATCCTGCTGGCCGCCTGCTTCCCGCCTGTCCGGGCGGAAGCGGCGGACAGCGGCCAAAGCCTGAAGGAAGCCCTGGATCAAGCCGCCGCCGGAAGCGTGGTTGAAGTCAGGGCCGGGACGGCGATTGATCTGAACGGTTTGGCGGTGGTGGTGACCAACCAAGACGTGACCCTGCGGGGAAGCGGGGGACCCGATCTGGGCACTAGCATCGCCGCCGGGGCGGCGGCGCTGACCGGCGATCCCGGCCAAGAGGCGCTGGCGGGGAACCTGTCCGGCCT
>JAISYL010000209.1 GCA_031269935.1 Planctomycetota bacterium | reverse complement strand
TTCGCTCAGCACTCCCCTGGGCAACCTTCAATACTACAAGGGCAATGTCTGGGTCCAGCCCTTCGCCAATATAAAGAACGGGGACGAGATAACCCTGTCCTTCAAGAAGGGGGAAAGCGGCGTCGAGGCGACCTTCACCTATAACCGGCCTACCGGGGCGGATCCCTTCAACGGCCAGCAATCGCTGGATCGGGAACAGTCGTTCACCCTGGAGCATCTCCTGAAATACATGGCCGGCGACGTGGACGAGCCCACCGTCGCCTGCCAGCGAATCACCCCGGCCATGTTCGGAGCCCAGATCACGGTGGATTTTCCGGACGGCAACTACAACGATACCAATTGGAACCGGGAAGCCTACGAGGCCGCCCTCGCCAACGTCAGTCTGGCCGAACACGACGTCAACCGCGACTCCATCGGGGGGGTGATGGGGCTCCTGTCCCTGGCTCCCCGCATCAGCGATCAGAATTTCGGCACCTCCGCCTACGACGCCCCGGCCGAGTCGGCCGGAGCCTTCACCCGGACGGGAGTCCAGAACGATGTCTATTACGAGCGCTACGATCCGGTGACGGGTCAATTGGAAAAAGTGCGGGGCGACAGCTTCAATGCCTCCATCGTGTCCAACCTGGGAACCCAAAACGCCATCAGCGACATCAGGATGGTCTACAACAGCGTTCCCCACGAGTCCATGTTCAAGTCGGAGACGGAATACCAGGCGCCCCAGGGCGGTTCGGCCCTGGTGAGCGTGGATTTTTACGACTCCCTCGGCAATCCCAAGCAGGCCATGCTCCGCCTGACCCTGGTGGAGCAGGATACCGACTTCACCACCTGGCGCTGGTACGCCGACTGTACGGTCGATACCGATTTCCCCTGGCAGGCGGATCCCGAGACCGGCGAACTGGTTTCCAACCTCAGCATCGGCACTGGCCTCTTCCGTTTCGACAAGGACGGCAATTTTGTCGCCGGCTCGGACTTCTCGGAAACCGGCGGCATCACCATCAACCAGATTTACCAGGGGGTGAACGACCCCATAATCATCGACGTTCTCAACGGCCTGGCCTCCAGCAGCAAACAGTCGCTGGACTTCGGCGAATTGACCTGCACCGCCATTTCCAACAGCCTCCGGCTGGAATCGCAGAACGGCCATCCCCCGGGGACCCTGGACGATTTCACGGTGAGTCTGGACGGGGTTATCCAAGGCATATACTCCAACGGCAACATTGTTCCCATCGCCCGCATCGGCCTCGCCATGATTCCCAACGTCAACGGCCTCATCGCGGCCGGCAACAATCTCTTCTACGCCGGCCCGGCCTCGGGCGACGCCCTTTACGGCCACGCCAACCTGGGCGGCAACGGATCCATCCGCCACATGCAGCTTGAATCGTCCAACGTCGATCTCTCGGAGGAGTTCACCAAGCTGATTTCCACCGAGCGCGGCTTCCAGGCCAATTCCCGCACCATCACCACCGCGGACGAGATGATTACCGAACTGCTGAACCTGAAACGTTGACCCCGATTCCGGGGATTCGATTCGACCGGATTCCGAATTCGTCCGCCGCCCGGCCCCAGGCCGGGCGGCGGACGTTTTCCGGGTCCGGAGAGGCGGGGGCAAGACCGGCCGGGGCGGTCGAACCCTCCGGCGCGGGAACGGCCGGGCGGAAGAAACGAAGAAAAGAAACAAAGTTTTTTTTACTTGAATTCGGATTGAAAACCAAGTATAAATTCCGGTGATCCAATTCCCGGAAACGCCGCCGATTTATCCCCTGAAGCCTCGACCCCCGGTTAAACGACAATGGGACGCCCAGGAAAACGCGATGATTTTCAATATCCAGCGTTTTTCCCTGCACGACGGCGACGGGGTGCGCACGGTGGTTTTTTTCAAGGGTTGTCCGCTCCGTTGCGCCTGGTGCGCCAACCCGGAAAGCCAGGCCTTCGCCCCCGAGCTGCTTTATGATCCGGAAAAATGCCTTGGTTGCCGCGCCTGCGTACGGGCCGCCCCGAACGGCGAGTTGTATTGGCGGGACGGACTATGCCTCCGCCGGGATTCGGGAATCGCGGCCGGGCGGTTCGCGGCCGTCTGCCCGGCCGAGGCGTTGAGCCTGGCGGGGGAGGAAAAGGAGGCGGACGAGATCCTGGCGGTGGTGGAGAGGGATCGGGTGTTTTACCGGGGGAAGGGGGGGATCACCCTTTCCGGCGGCGAGCCCTTCGCCCAGCCCGGGTTGGCCGCCCGTTTGGCGGAGCGGGCGAAGGGGCGGGGCTTGACGGTGGCGGCCGAGACCAGTCTCGCGGTTCCCTGGGACTGCTTGGCGCCGTCCCTTCCCTTCCTTGACCAGATTTTCGCCGACGTCAAGCACCTGGACGCGGACAAATACCGGCGGGGGACCGGCGGCGATCTCGCTCTCCCCCTGGGAAATTTGGCCCGGCTGGCCGCTGACGGCATCCCGATTACGGTCCGCGTTCCGGTGATTCCCGGCTTCAATTCCAAGCCGGGGGAACTGGAGGCGATGGCGGATTTCGCCGCTTCGCTGGGAAATGTGACCGCCTTGAACCTGTTGCCCTATCATGATTACGGCCGGGGCAAATACCGCCTGTTGGGACGTGAGTATCCCTATGCCGGGGTAAAATCGATCCCGCCGGAATCCCTGGCGGCGGCGGCGGATCGGTTGCGGCGCCCAGGGTTGGAGGTGGGTGTCGGCGGTTGAGGAAGGAGAATAAACATGTCCAGCGCGGAAACCATGAGCGATCCCTGTCGCCTCCCGCCCGCCCCCGGGGGCGAAATGACCGACCGGGTCCGGCGGCTTCGGGACGGGATCCTGGCGGAAAAGCCCGGGATCTGCCTGGATCGGGTCCGGATCTACACCCGGGTCCACCAGGAACGGGAAGATCAGCCGATCATTGTCCGGCGGGCCTTGGCGCTGAAGGAAACCCTGGCCCGGATGCGCATCCGGCTCGACGACGGCGAGCTCCTGGCCGGCTGCCACGCCTCCCGTCCCCGGGCCGCCCCCATTTTCCCCGAATATTCGGTGTCCTGGATTCTGGAGGAGTTGGACGACTTCGAGAGGCGCCCGGGCGACGCCTTCCATTTGAGCGGGGAGGACAAGTCCACCCTGCGGGAAATCCTCCCCTGGTGGAAAGGGAAAACCCTTTTCGACAAGGGCCTGGCCCTGATGACGGAGGAGTTGAGGGACATTTACGCCGCCGGCTTAATCCACCCGGACGGCATTCTCACCTGCGGCGACGGCCACATCGCCATTTACCACGAGAAACTGCTGGAAATGGGCATCGGCGGCTATCTCCGGGAAGTGGACGAACGCCTGGCCGGGCTCGATTCCCGCCTGGCCGGGGATGTCGGGAAACGCCTGTTTTACCAAGCGGTGAAAACATCCCTGGAGGGGATGGCCTTGTACATCGGGCGATTCGCCGATTTGGCCGGGAAACAGGCCGAGGCGGTCGCGTCTCCCGGACGCAAGCGGGAACTCGTCCGGCTGGCCGAGGCCTGCCGGCGGTTGACCTCGGAACCGGCCGGCTCCTTCTTCGAGGCGTTGCAGATGGCCTGTTTCTCGCAATTGATCCTGCAAATCGAGTCCAACGGCCATTCCCTGTCCCTGGGGAGGCTGGACCAGTATCTTTTCCCCTATTACCGGCGGGATTTCCTGGCCGGACGCCTGGACGGGGCGGAAGCGGTGGAATTGTTGCAATGCCTGTGGCTGAAGCTCATGTCGGTCAACAAAATCCGGGGCTGGAAGCACACCCGCTTTTCCGCCGGCAGCCCCTTGTATCAGAACGTCACCATAGGGGGCCAGACCCCGGAAGGGGACGACGCGGTCAACGCCCTGTCCTATCTGATTCTCCGCTCCGTGGGCGGGGCCAGGCTCCCCCAGCCCAACCTGTCGGTCCGCTACCACAAGGGATTGCCGGAGGCGTTCCTTCTGGAATGCCTGGAGGTGATTGGGCTGGGCTTCGGGATGCCCGCCTTCAACAACGACGAAATCGTGGTGCCCGAATTCATCCGGCTGGGGGTGGAACCGGCCGACGCCCGCGACTACGCGGCCATCGGCTGCATAGAAACGGCGGTGCCGGGGCGTTGGGGCTACCGGTGCACCGGGATGAGCTTCCTCAACTTCATGCGGGTCCTGCTGGCCGCCCTCGCCAACGGCCGGGACCCGGTGTCGGGAAAAACTTTCCGGGAGGGCGAGGGCGATTTCACCGATTTCACCTCCTTCGGACAGGTCATGCGGGCCTGGGAAAGGCAGGCGCATTTCTATGCCCGGGCCCTGGTGGCCACCGACACGGCGATCGACCTGGCCATCGAGGAAAACGTCCCCGATCCCCTGTGTTCGGCCTTCACCGACAGTTGCCTGGAGCGCGGGCTGACCATCAAGGAGGGCGGTTCCAAGTATGATTTCATATCCGGCCTCCAGGTCGGCGTCGCCAACCTCGGCAACTCGCTGGCGGCGATAAAAAAACTGGTTTTCGAGGACAAGCTCCTCGCCGCCGACGAATTGCTGCGGCATCTCGATTCCAACTTCGCCGGGCCCGAGGGAGAACGGGTCCGCCTCCTGCTTTTGAACCGGGCCCCCAAATTCGGCAACGACGACGACTACGTGGACGAGTTGACCGCGCGGGCCTACGGCCTGTTCATCGACGAATATGAAAGGCACGTCACCACCCGCCACGGCCGCGGCCCGGTCGGCTGCCGCTACTACGCCGGCACCTCCTCGGTTTCCGCCAACGTTCCCCAGGGGGCGACGGTCCCCGCCACTCCGGACGGGCGAAAGGCCTGGCAGCCCCTGGCCGAGGGGAGTTCCCCCGCCAGCGGCACGGATCGCCAGGGCATGACCGCGGTGTTCAAGTCCATCGCCAAGCTTCCGACCCGGCGCATACTCGGGGGGGTGCTGCTCAACCAGAAGCTGTCCCCATCCGTACTCCGGACCGAATCGGATCGAAGGAAGCTGGCCGGATTGCTCCGCTCCTTTTTCGACGATCTCAAGGGCTGGCATGTCCAATACAACATCGTGGATCGCGAAACGCTCCTGGCGGCCAAGCGGGAGCCGGAAAAATACCGGGATCTGGTGGTGCGGGTGGCGGGCTACTCCGCCTTCTTCTCGGTCCTGGCCCCCGACACCCAGGACGACATCATCGCCCGGACGGAACAGAAGCTGTGAAACCCGGCGGATTCCTTTTTCCCGGCCGGCAGGGGCCGCCGGGGAAAGGTTGGCGGCGATTGCGAAACGTTTGAAAGGAGAGGCGCAAATGAAAAAGGCATTGTTGATTTTGGCGGCGGTCTGCCTGGTCCGGGCGGCGGCCGCGCTCGACTACCCCACCCGCAACATCAACATCATCGTTCCCTACAGCGCCGGCGGCTCCACCGATCTGGCCACCCGGGCCATCGTCGACACCATCCCGCCCGGCACCCTGCCCCCCAACGTCATGTTCACCGTCACCGACATGCCGGGCGGCAGCGGCTTGGTCGGCATCAACCACCTGGTCAACAACGTGGCCCACGACGGCTACACCATCGCGGCCGCCTCGGGGGACTTCATCTACAGCAGCGTGCGCGGCGTCACCCCCCTCGCCCCCGACGCGATCAAGCCCATCATTTTCACCCAGGTCGACCCCTACCTGATCCTGATTAAGACCGGCCAGCCCTACACCAACCTCAAGGAACTGGTCGCCTACATCAAGGCCAATCCGGGCAAGGTCAAATTCGGCGATTCCGGCCCGAACGCGGTCACCCGGCTGGTCGGGGTCGCCCTTCAGCGGGCCCTGGACCTGAAACTCGACTTCATCGGCTACGACAGCTCCAACGAAAGCATCCTGGCGGTGATCAACGGCGAAGCCCAGCTCACCTCCACCCACTCCACCGCCGCCGCCGGGCAGCTCAGGGCCGGGGAAATCATCCCCATCGCCGTCTCCTCCAAGGAGCGCACCCCCCTGTTCCCCGACGTGCCCACCATCGCCGAAACCTTCCCGGCCGAGGCGGGCGAAGTCAACATCCTCAGCACTATGTGCGTGGTGGTTCCCAAGGGAATGGACCCCCGGATAACCGATTACCTCCAGAAGGTCTTCATCGCCTCGGTAAACACCCCCGCCTACAAGGAAAAGATCAAAAACTTCCAGGCCCAGGACATTTCCCACTGGACCGTACAGGACATCGACAACCTGTTCCCGAGCCTGGCCAAATATTACGGGGCATTGTCCAAATAGCGGGTTTTTAACGGCTCCGCTTCCCCTCCCCCATCCCTTTCCCCGGGATGGGGGAGGGGAGCCTTCCCATATTTTTATTTTTCGGCTGACCCTCGCGTCCGCGTCCGGTATAATCCGGGGAAAAGGGAAAGGACGACGAATGTTCGCCTATGAATTCATCGCTTCCCTGCTGGTAATCGCCGGCGGCGCCGCCATCGTCATCGCCAGCGGCCGGCTGGGCGATTTCAACAGCTACAGTTCCAGCTTCGGCCCCGGCTACTGGCCCTCGTTCCTGGGCTGGGCGATGCTGGCGCTCGGGGTCGTCCTGCTGCTGGAGGCGCTGGTGAAGCTGGCGGCGGATTGCCGCCGGGCCGCGGCCGGCCTGGCGGTGGAGAAGCTCCCGCCCCCGATTGATTTCGCCTCCCCGGGGTTTTACCGCGTCTATTGGCTGATTCTGATTCTCGGGGGGTTCATGCTGGCGCTGCGCCTGGCCGGCTTCCTGGCGGGAACGGTTTTCCTGACCCCGGCCTGCATGATCCTGCTGCGGGAAAGGCGGCCGCTGATCCTGGCGGCCATGACCGCCGGGGTGCCGGTGGCGGTCTACCTGATTTTCGTGAGGCTCATCGGCGTTCACCTGCCTTAGATCGAACGCCGCTTCCGTCCCGGTGCCAACCCCGCGGGAGCGGAAGCTTGTTCGGGGGATGGCGTCATGGATTTCATGTTCCAGGTTCTGGAAATCGCCTTTGACTCCAGGCACCTGTTCCTGGTGTTCATGGGAACCTTGGTGGGGATCCTGGTGGGGTCCATGCCCGGGCTTTCCGTGGTCATGGGGCTGACCCTGCTGCTCCCCTTCACCTTCTCGACCAGCATGACCGGCGGCATTTTCATGCTATTGGGGGCGTTTTGCGGCGCCATCTACGGCGGCTCGATCACCGCCATCCTCATCAACACCCCCGGCACCGCCAATTCCGCCGCCACCTGCCTGGACGGCTACCCCATGGCGACCAAGCTGGGGCAGGCCGGGCGGGCGCTGGGCATTTCCACCTTCGCCTCCACTTTCGGGGGGCTTTTCAGTTCCCTCGCCCTCCTGGGCACCGCCCCCCTGCTGGCCATGATCGCCAGGAACTTCGCCTCCCCGGAATATTTCTCCCTGTCGGTGTTCGGCCTGACCATCGTGACCCGGGTGTCCTCCAAATCCATCGCCAAGAGCCTGGTCGGCGCGGTCCTGGGGCTCTTCCTGGCCACGGTGGGGCTGGACATGATGTCTGGGATGCCCCGCTTCACCCTGGGAACGGTTTACCTCACCGCCGGCATCGCCTATATTCCGCTGATGATCGGGGTTTACGCCTTCGCCCAGGGCCTGACGACCGCCGAGGAGAGCGCCCTGGGGATCGTCCGCGAGGTTCAGCAGGCCCTGGACAGCGTGATTCCCGCCTGGAGCGACCTCAAGCGGATAATGTCGACCGTGCTTCGCTCCAGCTTCATCGGGGTGATTATCGGGGCCATCCCCGGCACCGGCGGCGACATCGCCTCCTGGGTGGCCTACAACGAGGCCAAGCGCTGGTCCAAGCATCCGGAAAAGTTCGGCACCGGGCTGCCGGAGGGCGTCGCCGCCCCGGAATCGGCCAACAACGCGATTTCCGGCGGCGCCCTGATTCCCCTCCTGACCCTGGGGATTCCCGGGGACGCCGGCACCGCCGTGATGCTGGGCGCCTTCATGATGCACGGGATTGTCCCCGGCCCCATGCTTTTCATCGATCACCGGCTTGACGTCTACATCATAATCGCCGGCATGTTCATCGCCAATCTCTTCATGTGCGGGCTGGGCTTCGCCGGCCTGCGCCTGTTCGCCAAGATCCCCCGCATCCCCCCGGCCCTGCTCCTGCCGATGATCTTCGTATTTTGCTTCGTGGGGACCTACGCCCTGAACAACAACATCAACGACATTCATTTCATGATCGTCGCCGGCATAATCGGCTTCCTGCTGATCAAGCTCGACTTCACCATGCCGCCGGTCATTCTCGGGCTGATCCTCGGCAGAATCATGGAAAACAACCTGTCCCGCTCCCTGGTCTATGCCAACGGCGACTGGAGCGTCTTCCTGACCCGGCCCATTTCCTGCCTCCTCATCCTTATTTCAGTCGCCACCCTGGCGATACCCTCGATCCGTTGGGGAATCAAGGCTTGGCGGCAGAACCGGGGCGCCGCCGCCTCTTGAGGCCGGAAATCCGCAACCGGGAGTTTCACCCGTTCTTCCGGGCGGAGGCGGCGTTTCTCGCCTCCTCCTCCTCCCGGCGGATCAATTGGGTGGCGGGGCCGGCCGCTCTTATCACCGGCGTATTCCTGAATCTTTTCCTCACCTCCTCCCGCAAATGCCTGAACGCCTCCCCGTATTCGGCGAACTTGTCACCCAGGTAGAGCCGGCGGGCGTCCGGATCCTCGACCAGTTCCTGGGGGGTGCCGTGCTTGAGCACCTTGCCGCTCCTGATGATGTAGGCGCGGTCGACGATGGTGAAGGTTTCGAAAACGTTGTGATCGGTGATGAGGATGGCGATGCCGCGCTCGTGGAGGCTGAAGATTATTTTCTGGATGTCCTCGCAGGATTTGGGGTCGACTCCGCTGAAGGGTTCGTCCAGCAGCAGGATGCCGGGGTTGGCCACCAGGGCCCGGCAGATCTCCAGCCGCCGGCGCTCTCCCCCCGACAGGGTGTGGGCGAGATTCCGGGACAGCCGGGTCAGGTTCATGTCGCCCAGAAGTTCCGCCAGGCGGGCTCTCCGGGCGGGACGCGACAGGTTCTGGGTTTCCAGGATGGACATGACGTTGTCCTCGACCGTCAGGTTGCGGAAGATGGACGGTTCCTGGGAAAGATAGCCCATGCCGTGCTGGGCCCGCCGGTACATGGGCAGGCGGGTGATGTTTTCGTTCATCAGCCGCACGCTTCCCGCCTCCGCCCGGATGATTCCCATGACGATGCGAAAGGTGGTGGTCTTGCCCGCCCCGTTGGGCCCAAGCAAACCGACAATCTCCCCCTCGCCCACATGAAAATCTATCCCGTCAACCACCCGGTGGTTGGAATAGGATTTGCAAAGTCCCCGGATTTCCAGTAACGGCATCGGAATCGCCCTCGCGGAGGAAACGGTCGCAATTTTTTCCCGGGACCGGCGAATTCATGCCAGATCCGGTTCATCCGGATCAATCAGCATCCGGCCCGCCGCCTGCAATTTCAGGGCCACGGCCAGGACTTCCTTCTGGGCCGCCTCGACCGCGTCCAGGCCGGGGCGGCCGGCCGGGGTCTCGCGCAAGGCCCGCGCCCGCCCGGGGCCGACCGATCGAAGAACCCGATCCCGGAAGGCCGGGGCGGAGAAGCGTAGCGCCAGGGCCGAGGCGTTGACCGGCGCGGCGGTGAAAACCAGGGCCAGGGAGGCGTCGTCAGTCAGCATGAGATCGTCGAAATAAAACATCCGATCCTTGATCTCCCGATACAGGGCGGGATCGGAACGCCGGATGTTCTCCCGCACCCCGGGATCGGCTTGGCGGAGGATGGCGGCGAGAATCGCCTTGCCGTCCAGGCGCCGGACCTCTCCTTCGGCTTCCGGACGCCGGGCGGCCGGGGGGGCTTTCGGGGGAATCGCCGGCGTCCCCGCTCCTCCGGATCGGCCAAGCCGGGAACCAGGCCGGCCGGCCGGGAGCGAACGCTTCGCGGCCGGATCGGAAGGAGAGCCTCCGGGGAAAAATTTCTCCCGGCTCCGGGCGATCATTTCCAGCCAACCGGACTTGCCCAGGGGAGATTCCAGGGGATCGCCCGCCACCGGCGGCGGTTTTCCGGGCAGGGGAGGGCCATTGATGGGCGATCCGGTGGCCGGCCGGGGAACCCATGATCGCAATTGTTGGCTCCGGGAGGATTGTTTTTCCTTGGCCTCGAGCAGGCGGCGCCGGAGTTGTCCGGCGACCCCGACGGCCCGGGAGGGGTCGGTTTCCCGCCTCGCCAGCCGCATTTCCCGCAACAAGCCGGAATGTCGTTCCCGGGGGAAATACGCCATCACCTGGACGCCGAGGGCGGCGGGCAGCTCCACCAGCACCAGGGCCGCGTCCGCCAGCGGCAGGGATTCCAGCAAACGGAAAATGGCGGCCGCCTTGCCGTTTTTCAGGAAATCAAAGGAATTCCCCATCCCCATCCCCTTGAAGGCTGTTGTTAAATGCCGGATCGTCCGGGTTGGACAAGGAAAAAGGCGCCGGCGGGATGATTTTTGGCCGGCGGCCAGGGGCGAAAATCATCCGGGAAGCGGCTTTTGACGCTGTATAACCCTACGGGACGGCGATTGGTCAACAGGCTCTTAACAATTTCAGGCCGCGCGTAGCCTACATGATGCCCGGAGAGGGGGGCGAAGTCAACCCCAAGCGGATAAATTGCGGGATCAAACGGCGGGTTGTGTGATTTTCTCCCCAAGTCCGCCGGGCGTACTCGCAAGGCCGGCCGCTTCGGACCGCCGGGGGATTCACGGAACCAATTCGCCGTCCGGCCCGGGGAGATCCGGCGCCGGGTCGCCATCCCCGGGAGCGGGCGGGAAGCCGGGCGGCGCCGCCGAATCCCCGGGCCGGATTTCCGGTTGGGCGACCGCCTCGGCGAAACGGCCGTAACGGCGGAATTTTTCATATCGCCGGGCCAGAAGCCGGTCGAGGGGGACGGCGGAAAGTTCATCCAGGTTGCGGACCAGGGCTTCCCGGAGATTGTCGCCCATTTCCCGCAAATTGCGGTGGGCGCCGCCCAGAGGCTCGTCCACCACCTCGTCTATCAGGCCGAAGCTTGCCAGGGCCTGGCTGGTCAGGCGAAGTTCGCTCGCCGCGTCCTCCTTGCGGCCGCCGTCCCGCCACAGAATGGCGGCGCAGCCTTCCGGGGTGATGACCGAATAATAGGAGTGCTTGAGCATGAGAATCCGGTCGCCGACCCCTAGCCCCAGCGCCCCCCCGGATCCCCCCTCGCCAATCACCACGCAGAGGATCGGCGTTCGCAGCCGGCTCATTTCCAGCAGGTTTTCGGCGATGGCCACCGCCACTCCGCGCTCTTCCGAACCGATGCCGGGATAGGCTCCCTTGGTATCGATCAGGGTCACCACCGGCAGGCCGAATTTTTCGGCCAGGCGCATTTTTCGCAGAGCCTTGCGGTATCCCTCGGGATGGACGCAGCCGGCGTTCGACAGGTGCATTTCGTTGACGTCGCGGCCCCGGTGCTGGCCAATCAGGACCACCCGCCGGCCGGCAATCGTCCCCAGGCCCGCGACAATCGCCAAATCGTCGCGAAACATCCGATCCCCGTGCAGTTCGTCGAAGGAGTCGAAAATCAGCGAAGTGTAATCGCGGGTCTGCGGGCGGCCGGGATGCCGGGCCATCAATACCGTCTGCCAGGCATTCAGGTTGTCGTACATCTGCCGTTCCAACTGTTCGTATTGCCGCCGCATGGGGGCCAGAAGTTCCCGCAGATCCGGGGCGCCGTCCGAACTGGCCGCCATTTCGTCTATGCGCCGTTTCAATTCCCGCAGCGGAGCCTCAAACGGAAGCCAATCCTTGTCGTCGTCCATTATTATCCGCTTTCTCCGAATCGATTTTCAAAAGTCCACTCCGAATCGGCCGGATCAATTGTTCTTGAAATAATCAACCGCCCGGCGGAACAGGCGCAGGCCGTCGCCTTCCCGGTTGCCGCGGCCTTCCCGGTTCCAGCGGGGGTGTTGATATCCGTAAATATGCCGTTCGGGGTGGGGCATGAAGCCGAAGATCCGTCCGGATCGGTCGCAGATTCCGGCGATGCAGTCGGCCGAACCGTTGGGATCGTCCGGATAGGCCGGAGTTTTTCCCTCCCGGCCGACATACCGGTACACCACCTGTCCGTTGCCGGCCAGTTCCTTCAATGCCTTGGGATCGCGCGCGGCCAGCCTCCCCTCGGCGTGGGCGACCGGCAGTTCCAGCTCCTCCCCGGGTTCGGCGAAGATGCATTTCACGTTGTCCGGGGATTGCAGGCGTACCCAACGGGATTCGAAGCGGCCGGAAACGTTGTGGGTCAGGGTGAGGATGCGTTCGGCCGCGGTTTTGAACTTGGCGTCGGGAAGCAGTCCGGTTTTTACCAAGGTTTGGAAGCCGTTGCAGATGCCGAGGATCGCCCCTCCCCCGAAAATGAAGTCCTCCAGTACCGGCCGGAGGGTATGCATGAGTTCCAGGGCCAGGATCTTGCCGGCCGCGACATCGTCCCCGTAGGTGAAGCCCCCCGGCAGGACCAGCAACCGCGAATCGCCAAGCGGGCGGGGGGATTCCGTCAACAGGTTGATGTGGATCAGCTTGACTTCGGCGCCGGCGAGTTCCAGGGCGTGCCTGGTTTCCTCGTCGCAATTGGTTCCGGCGGTTCGGAGAATCAGGGCGGGGGGTTTGGACATTTTTTCTCCAGGCCGGACAAACCGGATCAGGCGTAAAAGGCGGCGGCGTCGACATAATCCTTCGCCGCTTGCCGCGATATTTTCTCAACGGACGGCCAGGACAGGCCGATCCGGCCCCAAATCTCGGGCGACAGAATTTCGACGCGCTTGCCCCCGCCTTCCCCCATGAGGAGGGAACGGGCCATGATGTCGGCGAAATTTATTACGGCGGTCGGCAGGGATGACGCCTCCGGAGCCTTCAGGGGGGCGTGGTGAAAGCGGATCACCTCGACCACCGAGGAGGGCAGCTTCCAGCGTTCGGTGGCGGCGGCTCCCAACCGGGCGTGATCATATGCCGACAACCGGTTTTCGGCCGCGAGAAACGGCAAATTGTCCCGTTCGGCAAGCTCGAAAATCCGGACGGCTTTTTCGGGATCGCTCCGGAACAGCACGAATTTGCCCAAATCGTGCAGGAGGCCGCAGATGAAGATGTCCTCGATATTCCTGGGGGCGACCAGCCGGGCCACGGCGGCGGCGAAAGTGGCGACTCCCAGGGAATGCCGCCACAAGCCGTTTATGTCGAACCGGGGAGAGGCGATATTCACGAAATTGTCGAATACGAATGAAGACAGGGCCATATTGCGGATTTGTTTGAACCCGAGAATGACCACCGCCGAAGTGATGGTGGAGATGCGCCGGGTGAAACCGTAATAGGCGGAATTGACCAGCTTGAGAACGCGGGTGACCAGGCCGGGATCCCGGGAGATCGCCAGGGTGATGTCATTGGCGGTGGTGTCGGGGCTGGCGATAAGGGCGGTCAGCCTCGCCAGCACGGGGGAAAGCGACGGCATATCCTGGACCTGGTCGAGAATCGCCGCCAACTCGGTTTCCGGATCAGGCGTCAAACCATTTCTCCCTGATGCTTTTGATCGCCAGGCGGCGTATTTCCCGCATGATCGGATCCTTCCGGTGACCGGCGAACATTTCGTCCACCCGGCGCAGCGGCTCCTCGGGGCCGGCCGGTTCCGCCCCGTCCGCCGCCGGCTTTTTGGAATCGGCGTCCGCCATGATCAGAATCTTTTCCGGTCGAACAGGATAACCGCCAGGATAAGCGCCGCCAGGGAATAGCCGGCGCCGTACAGCATTCCGGTGAATATTTGTTCCCCGGTCGGAGGCGGCCCCAGGACGACTTGGTTGCGCAACTGGAAGTAACTTAAATCCGGGAGCAGGTAATATATCAGCAGGGAAAGGGGTTTAAGGAGGAAATACAGTTGGGAGGCGAGATCGGTGAGGATTTCCCCGGTTTGCCGGGCGACCGATTCCTTGGCCGGTACAAAAGTGGTGAACATGTAATTGATGCTGGCCGACACCTGTCCCACCAGGTAGGCGGTGAAGGTGAAGATGGCGGAGAGGATGGGGCTGGTGACGCTCCCGAACAGCATGGCCAGCGACACCACCACCATGGTTTCAAAGAAAATCATCAGCATCGCCACCGCGTACCATCCCCAGGCCACCCGCTCCGTCCAGATCGGGATGGCGGGGTTTTTGGCCGTCCAGGCGGCGTAGGCGACGAAAGCGAGCGAGGCGGCGAGCATGCCGATCATGGCGAGGCCCAGGACCGCGAGAAGGCCCAGGTATTTGCCCAGGAGAAATTGCCAGCGTTGAACCGGTTTGGAGATTATCGTGTAAATGGTGCGCTTGTCGATTTCCTTGTGGATCAGGCCGGCCCCGATAAACACCGCCATCAAGGCTCCGAAGAAGCTGAGAACCGCCAGGGAAAAGTCCTGCACCACCTGGAGCTGATCCCCAATCGAAATCCAGCCGAAGGCGAGGCTGGCCAGCATCATCACCGCCGCGAAAAAGGCTATTACGTAAAGAACCTTGTCGCGAATCGATTCCCGGAAAGTGTTCTTGGCGATCTGGAAAATCTTGCCCATCAGCCGTCCCTCGCGCCTGTTTCGTCCCCGGCCTTGCCGGTGGAACGCATGAAATAGTCCTCCAGGGATTCCTTGACGGTCCGCAACAGGGTGAGGCGCCCGTGCCGCCGGAAAACGTCCACCGCCCGGTAGGCGGCCTCCCAATCGCCGAAGGAGAACAGGAGTTCCCCCTCCCGGCGGAGGAAACGCCCGGCCGTGGCGGCAAGGGCGGCGGTTTGCCCGGCGTCCAGATTGGTTCCGCCCACCTCAATCTCGAGTTCCCGGGGGTCGAGAAGTTCCGCCAGGGATCCGTCGGCCACCAGCCTTCCCCTGTCGATGAGCGCGGCGCGGTGGCAGATCATTTCGATGTCGGAGAGAATGTGCGAGGAAAAGAAGATGGTGGCGCCGCCAGCGTGGAGATCCAGGATGGCCTGCCTGACCTGGCGCCGGCCGATTGGGTCGAGTCCGCTCATGGGTTCGTCGAGAATGACCAGGGGAGGCCGGTGCACGATGGCCTGGGCGATTCCCAGCCTCTGGCGCATGCCTTTGGAAAACTCCTTGAGCCGGATGTCGGCCGCCTGGGCGAGGCCGACGAATTCGAGCAATTCCCCAATCCGCGGGGAGCGTTCGCTTCCGGGCAGGTCGCAGAGGGCGCCATAAAAATCAAGGGATTCCCTGGCGGTGAGATATTCGTAAAAATAGGGGTTTTCCGGCATGAATCCGATACGCCGGCGGCATTCCGGCCTGGACACGGGGACGCCGAAAATTTCGGCCCGCCCCCCGGTCTGGCGCTGGAGGCCCGCGAGAATCTTGATGGTGGTGGTTTTGCCGGCCCCGTTGGCTCCGAGAAAGCCGTATATCTCCCCCCGATCCACGGTCAGATCCAGATTTTCCAGGGCGAGGCGCCGTTTTTCCCAAAAATTCCTTTGGTAGGAATGGGTCAGCCCGCGGATGGCTATGGCCGGCGCCTCGCTTCTCATGGAATCAGCCTTTCATTGCCCTTGAGGCGGAGAATGAACCTGGCGAGCAGCCTGGCCGCGTTGTCGGCGTCCTTGAGGGAAATCATCTCCGCCGGGGAGTGCATATACCGGCAGGGAATGGACACCAGGGCGGCGGCGACTCCGGAACGGGAGAGCTGGATGGCGTTGGCGTCGGTGCCGGAAGCGCGTTGAATCGGTTGCAGTTGCACCTTGATCCGCGCCTCCTTGGCGGCCCGGGCCAGCCGATCATATACAATCGGGTTGAAATTGGGGCCGCGGTGGAGGATGGGGCCGCCCCCCAGCGACGCCTCCCCCACCTGCTTGGGATTGGCGTTGGGAAAATCGGTGGCGAAGCCGACGTCGACGGCGACGCCGAGGTGGGGTTCGATGGCGAAAGCCGCCGTATGGGCGCCCCTCAGCCCGATTTCCTCCTGCACCGAACTTACCATGTGCACCGCGACCGCCGGTTTTTCCCTGGCGACCAGGCGCAGGGCTTCGGCCACCGCGTAAACGCCTATGCGATCATCCAGCCCCCTGGCGATCAGGCGTTGGTTGGGAAGTTCCAGCGGGGTGCGGTCGATGGTGGCCACGTCGCCAAGCTCCACCAGTTCCTCGGCCTCGGCCCGATCCTTGGCGCCGATGTCCACCCAGAGGTCCTGCATCTTGGTTACCGCCGCCTCCCGTTCCTTGGCGTCCATCAAATGGACCGGCTTGACTCCTATCACTCCCGGAACCGGACCCTTGGCGGAGTGAATGACCAGGCGCTCCCCCTGGAGGAGCGGTATATACACCCCTCCCACGCTGGCCACGTAGAGAAAACCTTTTTCGTCGATGTGCATGACCATCAGGCCCAACTCGTCGCAATGGCCGGAAAGCATGACCCGGAATTTGCCTCCGGGATTGACCACCGCGTGGAGATTGCCGTGTACATCCCTCCGGATCGATTCGGCATGGGGCCGTAAATATTTTTCCACCAGCGCCTGTCCGGGCTGTTCGTAGCCGGAGGGGGTGGGAGCGTTCAAAAGGGCGAAAAGGAATTGCCTGGCCTGGTTGTCCATGCGTTGTTTTCCCGTCTCCAAAATCGGGGTTTCAAACCCGTACGCCGCCGAATGGCCGGTCCCCGGCCGGTCTCCGGCGCCGCCTAAGCGGGATTATCTCGTTTTTCAGGAACGAGTCAACCTGTTCCGGGGCCCGGCCCACGAAGCGGCGGCCGTCCAGAATCCCTTTCCAGCCGCCGGACGCGGCGGCGAAGGCGGGGTCGTTTTCCAGGCGCTCCAGCAAGTCGTTTCTCCCGTCGCCGTCCTTGATCCGTTCGGCCGCCGCCAGCGAATGCCGGCGAAGGCGTTCGTGCAACCGCTGCCGATCCCCCCCGGCCTTGACCCCGGCCATGAGTATTTCCTCGGTGGCCATGAACGGAAGTTCGGCCGCCAGGTTCCTGGCTATTACCCGGGAATTGACAATCAACCCCGAGGCGACATTCTTCGCGAGTTCCAGCACGGCGTCGGCGGCGAGGAAGGCCTGGGCCAGCGACAGGCGGCGGTTGGCCGAATCGTCGAGGGTTCGTTCCAGCCATTGGGAGGCCTGGGTGAAAGCCCCGTTCAGCGGCAGGGTCAGAAGATACCGGGATAGGGAACAGATGCGCTCCGAGCGCATGGGATTCCTTTTGTAGGCCATGGCGGACGAACCGATCTGGCTCTTTTCGAACGGTTCCTCGATTTCCCGGCGGTGGGCAAGCAGGCGTATGTCGGTGGCGAACTTGGAGGCGCTTTCGCCGATGCCGGCGACGGCGGCGAGGATTTGGGAATCAATCTTGCGGGTATAGGTCTGGCCGGAAACCGCGAAGACGCCGGGAAAAGCTAGTTTCCGGCAAAGCAGCCGGTTCAGTTTATCGCATTTGGCGCGGTTTCCCTCGAACAGGGCGAGAAAACTGGCCTGGGTTCCGGTGGCTCCGACCGCCCCGCGCAGACGGAGTTCCCGGCGGCGGCGGGCGATTTCCCGCAGATCCAGGAGAAAATCCTGGGCCCACAAGGCGGCGCGTTTCCCCACGGTGGTTGGTTGGGCCGGCTGAAAATGGGTAAACCCGAGGGTTGGCCTGGCCCGTTCCCTTTTGGCGAAATCGGCCAGGGCCAGGATTACCCCCCCCAATTTGGATTCCAGCAAGGCCAGCGCCTCCCGCAGGATGACGAGGTCGCCATTGTCCGTGACATAGCAGCTGGTGGCGCCTAGGTGGATGATGGGCGCCGCCTTTTTCGCCGCCAACCCGTAGGCGTGGACATGGGCCATGACGTCATGGCGGACTTCCCGTTCCCGCTTTTCGGCGATTTCCCAGTCGATTTTGGTTATATTTTTCCGCAGATCCTCCACCTGGGCCGCGCTTATCGGAAGTCCGAGTTCGGCCTCGGCCTCGGCCAGCACGGTCCAAAGAAGGCGCCAAGTCTCGATGCGCCGCCGGGGGGAAAACATGGCGGCCATTTCCCGCGAGGCGTAACGGCTTACCAACGGGTTGTCGTAACCCCCGAACCCGTCAGCCTCCTCCATGGCGCCCTTCAGTCCCATCGGGATTGCCCCCCCATTCCATTTGCAGATTTCCCAGGGCGGCCCGGGCCGCTTCCTGCTCGGCCGCCTTTTTGTTGGCGCCGCTTCCCCGCCCCAGTTCGCGATCATTGGAAAAAGCCGCCACGGTGAAAAAACGCGAATGCTCGGGACCGTCCACCGAGACGACGCGGTAGACCGGGGGGGGATGGCGTTGGCGCTGGAGAATTTTTTGCAGCACCGACTTGTAATTGGCGGAATCGGTCAATTCGATGGCGTTGGCCGCCGTCTCCCCCAAATGGGCCAGGATGAAATTTCGGCTGGGCGCGATGCCGCCGTCGATGTAGATGGCGGCCACCACCGCCTCGAAGGCGTCGGCGAGAAGCGATTCCGGAATGAGGCGGCGTTTGCCGATGCCCCGGCCGAGTATCAGGAAGGACTCGAGGTTTATCCGCCTGGCCGCCTTCACCAGCGAAGCGCGGCAAACCACGGCCGATTTGGCCTCGGTCAATTCCCCTTCATTCCGATTGGGATACTTGAGGAAAAGATGCTCGCGGATGACCAAATCCAGGACGGCGTCGCCGAAAAATTCCAGCCGCTCGTTATCCAGCCGCTTGTCGGAGGTGCTGGACGAATGGGTCAGGGCGTTGAGCAAAAGCGATTTGTCGGAAAAGACGTAACCCAGGATCGCTTCGCAGGCGGACAGGCGTTCACCCTCGCCGGCATAATTCCGCCAGCCGGCCGCAAGCGTTGCCGCTCCGATTTCAATAACGTCAACTGGAACGTCCTCAACGTCTTCCCGGATTCCGGGAACTTCCGGGAATCTGATATCCACCGGAGAGGCAATTGTGATTATGGATTCGGGAATCATTGAATCCCTTGTCGTTGACTTTTAAAGGAAATCGAACCGCGGTTGGCTCGATTTCCTTTAAAAGCGTGTTGTTAAATGCCGTCTCGTCGGGTTATACCGCGTCAAAAGCCGCTTCTCGGATGGTTTTTACCCCTGACCGCCGGCCAAAAATCATCCCGCCAGCGACTTTTTCCTTGTCTAACCCGGGCGATCCGGTATTTAACAACACGCTCTAAAAGTCAACTTGTCCATTCCACCGTTTTCTCCGCCATACTTCCCGGCGGGAATCGTCAATGATAAAAAAGCGTCCATCCCCCTGACAAGGATGGACGCCGTTGTCTTTTGCCGCGCCGCAATTTTCCCGTCCGCGAAACATTTATCTATTTCAGGGAATAACGGGCTCCGGAAGCGGGGGCGCTGGCCAGCCTGGTATTGGAAGGCTGGGTCACGGGAGCGACCGCCACAGGCCGGCCGCCATAAACCGTATTGGATTGGAGGCGCCAAACCATGGTGGCCGGTTGCTTCAAAACACGCCGGGTGATGGTTTCCTTCTTTTCCGGAATAGCCTGGGAAGCGAAGCTGGGAGCCTTGGTTTCCACCAGTACCGGAACCGTCTGGCTTTGGGCCGGAACGGTCTGCCATTCAACCCGGGCCGGCGCCACCACCACGTTGGCCTGGTAAGTGGCCTGCTTGGCCGGGACCACAACCTCCCGGACGGATGCCGGTTTCACCACTTTTTTGATTATGACCTGTTGTTTCTTGGCCGGAACCGTCACCCGCTGTTCCTTGGCGTCGGAAACCAGTTCCTTGGTGATGACGTCGCGATACTTGGCCGGAGTCTCGTTGACGGTCCAGCACAAATTGCCGTCGTCGCAGGCCACCCGCTGAAATTCCTTGCGGGCCGGTTCCACCACCAGCCGTTTCGGGACATCGCGAAACTGGGCGGGAATAATGGTGATTTGTTCATAAGCCGGGCAAATCTCCACTTCAATGGGGGTGTCGGCGAATTGGGGGGGCACCACTTCCAAAACCTTGTATTCCTCTTGGCAAACGTAGGGAACCGCCTTTGCCTGCAATTGGGCGGGAATAACCTTGCCTACCTTGTAAGCGGGAACGCAGGGCACGGTTTCGGTTCTGGTGGTGTACTGGCCCGGGACCGGCACCTGGAAATTGGCGGGCGGGCGAACCGTCACCGTTTCGGTGATATTGTCATAGACGGCGGGTTTCTGGATAAGGCACCACGACATTCCGGGAGGAGCCGGCGGCATGGGTTCGCCTTCCCTAAAGGAAACCTCATCTCCCGGGGTGGCCGCTTGGGCCACGCCGGCCAAGGCGAAAGCCAAGGCGGTAAGAACGGACAAACCTTTTCGCATGTTCTCCTCCTTCAAAAAATGAGCGAATTTTTAGTCGGAACCTTGCTCCCGCGATTTTATCGGATTCCGCGGGCCTCCCCAATTGGCTGTCGCCGACCGCAATTTCAGCCGCGATTGACAACAATTTCACATTTCCGGCGATTCAAGTCAAGGAAAAAAAGAAAAATATCGTTTATTTCTCGCCGCCACCGGTCGACTTTTAGAGGGAATCGGGCCAACCGCCGCCCGATTCTCTTTGGAGGTCATTATACCCGCGTAATCGGCTAAGGCAACACGGCGCCCACTAGATTATCGGTTCGGGTCCGCCCATTTTCCATTTTTTTATTGTCAGGACGCCATGTTCGCTATAAAGTGGCCCTAGCGTCAACATATAAATTCGCCATATGGAGATGTTTCCCGGGAGGCCGCGCCCCATGCGCAAGAATTTATTCCCCGATATCGATTGGATCGGAGCCATCGACTGGAATGTGAGGGATTTCCATTCCTACACCACCAATTTCGGCGCCACCTACAATTCCTTTCTAATCCGCGACGGGCAAAACGCGATTATCGACACGGTCAAGGCGCCCTTTTTCGACGCCTTTTTCCGGCAAGCCGCCGCCCTGGCCTCTCCGGAATCAATTCGGTATATAGTTTGCAATCACGCCGAACCCGATCATTCCTCCGGCCTTCCCCGGGCGGTGGCGGCGTTTCCCAACGCGGAGATAGTCGCCACCGGAAAATGCCGGGAAACCGTCAACCGCTATTTCGGCGGCGAATCCTGGAAATGGCGGCTGGTCAAAACCGGGGATTCCCTGGGGCTGGGGAAGCATACCCTTTCCTTTATCGAGACCCCCATGGTGCATTGGCCGGATTCCATGATGACCCATGTCCCGGAATTGGGACTGCTTTTCTCCATGGACGCCTTCGGGCAGCATTTCGCCGGGGCCGCCCGCTTTGACGACGAGACGGATTCGGGCGCCATTCTGGACGAGGCCAAGACATATTACGCCAACATCGTCGCTCCGCACGGCAAGGCGGTCCAGCGCGCCCTGGACCGGCTGAAGGGCCTCGGGATCAACATGATCGCCACCTCCCACGGGGTCGTTTGGCGCAAAAACGTCCAGACCATAGTGTCCGCCTATCGCGACTGGGCGAGCCACAAAACGCTCCCCAAGGTGGCGGTTTTCTACGATTCCATGTGGGAAAGCACCGGCAGGATCGCGGAGGCCGTCATCCAGGGGGCGGCCGTCCCCGGGGTCGAAACCGTCCTTTTGCATGTCCGCCACAGCAATCTCACCCGCATCGCCACCGAATTCCTCGACGCCGCCGCCTTCGCCTTCGGTTCGGCCACTCTCAACAATCTGCCCATGCCGCAGGCGGCGGCCGCCCTGAATTATCTCCGCGGGATGAACCTGCCGGAAAAAACCGGCTTCGCCTTCGGCTCCCACGGCTGGAGCGGCAGGACCGGGGCGGATTTGGTCGAGGAGCAGATCAAGGCGGCGGGCTGGGCCATTTCCCGTCCGGTCCTCAAATGCCCCTACCGGCCGTCTTCCGAAATCCTGTCCGAGGCGGAGGCGGCCGGCCGGGAATTGGCCCGGATCGCCCGATCGGCGGCAACAGGCTCTTA
>JAISYL010000201.1 GCA_031269935.1 Planctomycetota bacterium | reverse complement strand
GGAAAAAGTCGCTGGCAGGATGATTTTTGGCCGGCGGTCAGGGGTAAAAATCATCCGAGAAGCGGCTTTTGACGCAGTATAACCCGACGAGACGGCATTTAACAACACGCTCTTAAAGAAAACCGAGCCAACCGCCGCTTGATTTTCTTTAAAACTTTAAGCCCTTTTGTTTAAATGGGTTGATTTTCGTCAAATCGGATTGAAACCATGAATGTGTCATAATTCATGGCCACAATCCAAAGCCTGGAAACTTTAAAGGAAATCAAACGGCGGTTTGTTTGATTTCCTTTAAGAGGCTGTTGTTAAATGCCGGATCGTCCGGGTTAGACAAGGAAAAAGTCGCTGGCAGGATGATTTTTGGCCGGAGGTCAAGGGCAAAAATCATCCGGGAAGCGGCTTTTGACGCAGTATAACCCGATGAGACGGTATTTAACAACACGCTCTAAAAGTCCACTTTCAGGGTTGAATCCGGGGGGAGAGGATTTTTCGCATGACCATCGAAGTTTATTCCAAACCGGGCTGCGGGAAATGCGCCGCCGCCAAGAGCAAGCTGAATCTGATGGGCCTCGACTATGCCGAGCACAATCTGGAATACCACGTCAAACTGCACGAAGGCTGGCGCTTGGATGGTTCCGCCGACGTGATGGCCGCCCATACCCTGCTCGACACCCTGCCGATTTTCCGTCTGGACGGGGAATTTTGCGATTATCCCACCGCTATGCGCAAATTGAAGGATCTGCGGCGTCCCGCTCCCGCCTCCGCCGTTGGTTGAAGGCCGGCGGACGCCGGATAACCGGACATTTCCGGAAGTCTCCTGAATTCGCCCCGCTTCACCGGCCGATAAATTCCTTACGGGAATATTATCGGCGCCGGAAGGAGCGGGTCATGTCTGTACAAATCGGCGGCGGCGTTTTTTCGAATATCGGCCGGATGTTCGGCCGGCTTAACGCGCCGGAGGTTTACGGAAACGGGAAAAGCCGGGAAATCGAACCGGAGTCCGCAACCGCGGGGGGGATTGATCAGGTCAACCTTTCTTCCCTGGCGCCCAAGCCGCTTTCGGCCCGGCTATTGGAGGAGGCGGTGGCGGCGGGAAGAGAATTGAATCGGGGCAGGGTATCGCCGGGGAACGGGGAACGTCTGCGGGAGGATCGGGTGTTTGCCGCCGTTTCCACCTTGGCGGCTCTGGGATTCGACGAAATCAAGGGAAGCGAATTGAGTTGGCCCGGGGGCATTCCGGTTCCCACCCGGGAGGAATTGGAGGCGGCGCGGCGACGGCTGGCGCAACGCCTGGATTCGCCGGAACAGGCGGAAAATCGGGAGGCGGCCGGACGGATTCGGGAGGAACTTTGGCGGAAAGTGGCCGGACTGGATCTGTCGGAGACAGCCGGGATGAGCACTTCCCCGACGGCAATTCTTGGCGGACGTTCCTAAATGCCGGATTTCGACGAATTTTTCAGCCGGATGCTCAAATCCAGCGAGCCCTTCGCCCTTCGCTGCCCCCTGGCCGAAATGGAAAAACTGGTGCGCCGCCGCAACCACCGGGAGTTCACCCGGCGGTTCAAGGCGGTAATCGGCGTGGTCCGCAACCAGAACCTGATGTTGTTCCAGGATGAGGACCAGAAATATTTCACCGGGCTTTTCGAACTCTGGTTCAAGGTACTGGAACGGCCATCCTTCCAGTTCGAAGCCGGGGACGAGATGCTCTTCACCTGCAACGGCAACATCACCAACCTGTTGGCCGTCACCCCCCACCGGAACGGCGACGAATGCCTGAAAAAGCTGTCCGGGCAGCCGGACAACCTGGCCAAACTGCTCCTGCTCTACACTCCCCGGAGCCGCCTGGAGATCCCGGTCCGGCCCTTTTTCGACGCCAATCCCCTGCTGGCTTCGCTTTGGTACGCCAGCCTGTGGAATTGGACCGACACCTACGTCAACCCGCTGGTGCAGAAAAACTGCGAATATTTCCTGGGCTTCGCCGACGAGCGCTTCGAGCCCTTCGATTCGGACCTGATCTGCGGCTACTTCCGTTGCACCTATGTCGACAACACCAGGGATCGCCTGCTGAAGCGGGTATTCAACCGGGCGGTCCGAAAATATTGCGACGGCGTCCGGGTGTCCAACCGTCCCCATCCCCGCTCCCTGGCGGTGGTGAGCGCCTACTGGAACGGCCAGCACGCGGTGTACCGGGCCTTCGCCCCCTATGTCGAGGAATTGGCCCGGCACTATGATCTAACCCTGATCAACATGTCACCGCCCGGCCGGCAGAAGCCGGAGACATCCCTTTTCAAGCGGGTGTTCAACATCGAGGCATCGCCTTCCCGCATCAACGTGTCGGACATCGTGGAAAACGATTTTCAACTTGCCTATTTTCCGGACGTCGGGATGAGCCAGGAATCGGTATACCTCGCGAATCTCCGCCTGGCTCCCATCCAATGCATGGGGACCGGACACCCGGTAAGCTCGGCCAGCCCCCGGATGGACTATTTCATCAGCGGGGCCGAGGTGGAGACTCCGGATCGGCCCGAGGATAACTACGACGAGCGCCTGGTGCTCCTGCCCGGGCTTTCGGTCCATCCCATCAAACCCAAATACGTCCCCTCGCGACCGCCCTATCCGGCCGAGTTTCTCGTCAACTGCCCCTGGATGCACATGAAGAACAACTACCGGATGACCCGCGTCCTCCGGGAGATTCTTGACGGGGCATCCCGGCCGGTGGTCTTCTCCATCTTTCCCGGCTGCGGGGCGACCAGCAATTCCTCCTACATGGCTACCATCCAGGATTTTGCCGGCATCCTGCCGGAAAAGGCCTTTGTCGTCCAGCCGGACCTGCCCTACGAGGAATACATGCGCCGCCAGGAACTGGGGCGCTTCACCCTGCATTCCTATCCCTTCGGCGGCGGCACCACGGCGGTGGATTCGCTGATCCTGGGAAAACCGCTGGTGGTCATGCGCGGTCGCCACGAATACAACCGCTTCCCGGCCGCCCTTCTCAAGCGGATTGGCCTGGAAGAGTTGATCGCCGACAGCCTGGACCGATGGCGCGACATCTGCCTCCGGTTGATCAACGACGAGGTTTGGCTGGCCGAAATCACCCGGCGCCTGCAAGAGACGGACTTGGACGCCAAGCTTTTCCGGCTTGCCGACGCCACCGGCCTCCGCCGCGCCTTCGACCATCTGATCCGGCACGACGCCGTCCTGCGCCGGGAACAGGATCGGAAACCGGTTTGCATCGACTGAGAAGCGGGAGGACGCTTCCATGGAACTAGCCGTTTTCGCCGGCCGGCCTTTTTTCCCCGTCCCCCAACCGGTGGGCGGCCCCATAATCGAGCCGGAACTGGGCCGGGAGTTTCACCGCCTGGCCGACGCCGCCTTCGCCCGCAACCGGCTGACCAACTCCGGCCCCCTGGCGGCCCGCCTGGAGGAGGAGGTGGCGGCCAGGCACCGGTGCGGGGAGGCGGTGCTGGTGGCCAACGCCACCCTGGCGCAAATGCTCCTGCTCCGGGCGCTGGGGCTGACCTCGGGCGAGGCGCTGATCTCCGCCAACACCTTCGTCGCCACCGCCCAGGCCTGCGAATGGCTGGGATTGAAACCGGTGTTTTGCGACATCGATCCGGAGACGCTCAACCTTTCTCCCGGCGACTGCGAGAGGAAGTCGGGTCCGGAGACCCGGGCCGTCATTCCCACCCATGTCTTCGGGGTCATGGCCGATCTGCCGGCGCTGGCGGAACTGGCTGGCCGGCGGGGATTCCGGCTCCTGGCCGACGCCGCCCACGCCTTCGACTGCGATCGGGGGGGGATCCCCCCCGGCGGTTTCGGGATTCCGGAATTCATCAGCTTTCACGCCACCAAGTTTTTCAGCACCGTCGAGGGCGGGGCAATCCTGACCGGTGATTCCGCCTTGGCCCGGGAACTCCGGGAACTTCGCAATTTCGGCTTCGATCGGCCCGGCGACGCCGGCCGGCTGGGGCTCAACGCCAAGCTCTCGGAATTGGCGGCCGCCTTCGGCCTGGCTTCGCTTCCCCTGCTTGAGCGGCGCGCCCGGCGACTGGGGGAGACGGCGGAAATCTACCGGCGGGAACTGGCTGGAATTCCGGGGCTTGAGCCGCATCGGCTGGATCGGCTGGGCCGGAACAACCACCGTTATTTTCCCCTGTTCGTGGACGAGGCGGCCTTTGGGCTGTCGCGGGATTTCCTGCGCCTGGCCCTGGAACGGGAAAACGTCCTGCCCCGGACCTATTTTCACCCCGGCTGCCACCGGATGGGGCTTTACCGGGATCGACCCGGCGTTCCGGATCTCCCGGTGGCGGAAAGGTTGCTGGGCCGCCTGTTGGCGCTGCCCACTTCGTTCGCGGAAGTCGAGGCACGGGCGGCGGCCAAGGCGGTGACCGATTTGATCCGGACCATGCATGATCGGGCCGGAGAGGTGAAGCGGGCCTTGGCCGCCGCCTAACGCTTCGAACACTATGAAATTGCGATCGGGAAAAATCGTTCCGGGATTGACAAATCAGAACGAACCGATATGATGATGATTCCTTAATCGGCCGCGTTCCGCCGACCCGCCGTACGCCCTGGTAGCCCAATGGATAAGGCGACAGCCTCCGGAGCTGTAAATAGGGGTTCGATTCCCTTCCAGGGCGCCAACCTAAAGTTCCGGGAAATCCCTCCTTGACCGTTAGTAATTTTGGAGGGCTGCCATATCCTTCGCACAAACATTCAGGACTGGAAGCCGGAGGAGCTTTGGGAGGCGTATATCCAACTGACGGAGGCGGAAGAAGCGTTCCGCGTTCACAAGTCGGACCCTCGGCTTCGGCCGGTGTGGCAGCAAAAAGAGGAACGGGCGCGACGCATATCCTGGTTTGCTTCCTGGCCTACGTGCTCTGGGAGGCGTTGGAACGCCCCTGTTCCCGGGCCGGGCCTGGAGATGAACCGCGCCGGGCGCCGCGGGAACTTTCGAATATCCAATTGGTGGATGTCATTCTTCCCACCAATGCCGGTGTTGAGTTGAAGCGAAGCTGTCTTGCCACCTCAACGGAGCACCAGCGAATCCTGTTGGAACGTTTGGGACCGCAATTGCCCACTCAATGGGCACAATGCAAAATGAATGAAAAAACGCAGTGAAACCTTTTTCGAACCAATCCATGTTTATCAAGGGGTTATAATTTTTGTCGGGGAACTTGGGCTAAAGCTTATTGCCCATCATCCCAGACGGTAAACCCTTCATCGGAAGGTTTGTCCTGATGGGCAATATATTCGGCGATCATTTCGTCTGTCACTGTGCCGACCGATGCGCAAAAATATCCGCGCGCCCAAAGATGTCGCCCCCAATATCGCTTCTTGAGCGAGGGGTATTCCTCAAAAAGCAGACGTGCCGATTTGCCTTTAACCGCCTGAACAAGATCCGAAGGCGCAACATTCGGCGGCGTTGATACCAGAAGATGAATGTGGTCGCAACTCACGTGACCTTTGATAATTATGGCATCCCGTTCCTCGCAGGCTCGCCGAATTATCGTCCGTGCGGCACTACCTACATCACCCCGCAATACAGGATATCGATACTTCGTCACCCAGACCAAATGGTACTTGATGTCATGAATCGTGTGCGATCCCCATAGATACTCTGGCATGGCTCAGCCCTCCAAAGTTGCCAGTATACCATAACGGGCACCGCACCAAGCTAAAGTTTCTCGCCTAAAGGCGGGGGTTTGTACCAAACACTTGGAAAAAGACCACGAAACATTGGCTCGCCTCGTTACTCATGCCATAAATAATCCCCTTGAAAATCAAAGGGTTGAATATAGTAGGGGCAGCGGGACTCGAACCCACGACCATCGCCTTAAAAAGGCGGGCACCGAATCGCATAACTCCAATAATATTACCAGTTGTGACGAATCTGAAACGCCCTCGACACTAAAATCGACACTTCCGCCCTCCGCTTGTCAAAATGACCCGCCTTCCGAATTGCCGCCCGAAGCCGCCAAAATAGCCGCCGCCTGGCCGACCCTGCCGGAGGCGATCCGGGCCGGAATCCTGGCGATGGTTCAGGCGGCCGCCGGGGGGAAATGATGCTCCCTCCGGCGGAACTGTTCAGAATTGGGATGGGCGGACGCTTGGCCGGGGCGCGGCGGAGCCAGGCAAGAGCGTTTCCTTTTACGGGGCGGATGGCCGGCCGGGGACATCGGCCGTGTCGTTCGGATACAGGCGGCGGGGCAGGGAACCTTCGGACGCCGCCGAGGGTTTCCGCCGATGGAGCGGTTTTGAAACCATGCGTTTTGAAAAACGATGGAGTATAGCCAATGGCAGGCAGACATAAGACATCCCCAAAAGCAATCGCGATTAGGGAGCGGCAGAACGCCGCCCTGAACCTTCGCAAGGGGGGAATCGGCCTTCGGGAGATTGCCCGGCAATTGGGTTTTGCCTCCCCGTCCGGGGCATACGAGGCAATCCGGGCCGCCCTGGCTGAATCGCGGCAAGAGGCGGTGGATGAGTATCGGGACGTCATGGCGGCACGGCTGGATTCGATGTTGGCGGTGGCCTGGGAAAACGCCCTGGCGGGCGACTTGGACGCCGTGGCGGCCGTCCTGCGCATTGAAGAGCGCCGGGCCAAGCTGTTCGGCCTTGACCGCCGGGACGCGCCCGTGAAGGTTGCCGGCTTGCCGAAGCTGGAGAAGGCGGCGGACGCCCTGGCCGTGGTGGGGGGATTGCTGGAGCGGGCGACCGCCGGCGAACTGTCACCGGATGAGGCCGGGCGGCTGGCCGGGTTGGCCGGCTCGTTTGTGAAGTTGTCGGAATCGGTGGACCTGGAGGCGCGGGTCGCCGCCTTGGCCGGGTTGCTGAAAAAGAACCCGAATCTTTGGTTCGCCGGACCACTGGAGGATGAAGCGAACCAAAGCGAAGTGAATCGGAGTGAAGCGGGGTGAATGCGATGCCGCGGGATGCTCCCCCCGTCCTGTATGCGGAAAGGAATGTCATGATATTGAACCAATTGGCGCGGCGGATTGGGCGGTTGGAAATCGAGGCGTTTGGCCGGAACCGAGAGGATTTGATTATTTGTTGGGAGGACGAAACGGTTGTCGCCCAACGCATCGGCGATGCATGGCGGGGAGAGCAAGCGAACCGGGCCGGGGCCGCCGTTCGATGGGCAACGCCTTGACCTTGGTTAATATCCTTGTTAATATTGCTGAAGGAGTTTGAGCATGGTTTCGTTGCCGATGATGGCAATCATAAGGCCGGTGCGGACGGGAGCACGGCGCTATGGGCCAGTGCCAAGGCAATGAGGCTTTTAGCCAAAGGGGACGGCATTATCGACCCATTCCAACAGGACAGGGCGATCCGGAAACTGCAACATTTTTGCGACGGCAATTTCAAACTGTTCATGCCGGCGGCGGTCAAACGGGAATATGGCGAAACGTTCGGGGTGCATCTGAATCAAATACGCTTGGCCGGTTTCTTTGCCGGCGGCCATGCCGATTTTATCGCGATCGGCTGGTTCATAAAGACGGCACAACGGAATGACAGGCGCATGAACATGATTTACGAGAAGGTGGACGGGATTCGAGAGGCGGGACACTGGAGAAAGGTGGAATAGGCCGGATGCGGGACATGGCGGTGGAAATTCGGCGGCGTAACGAGGCGTTCGCCAAGACGCCCGAAGGGGAGGAATTCGATTTGCGGCTTGAATTCACCGCCAATCTGCTGAGGGCATTGAAGACCAGGAGAATGACCCAAGCGGAGTTTTGCCGAAAAATCGGCATGAAGCCGCCCCAATTCACCAGGATTGTCCAGGGGGACATGAACATAACCCTGACGATGGTCGGCCGGATTGCCAAGGGCCTGGGCGTCCATCCTTCCCGCCTTTTCCGGAAGCGGGCCGGAGTGGCGAAACTGGCTGGAGCGTGAACCCGGCCAAACGCTGAAAGGAAACTTCAATTTGAAGGGACAGGGGCGGCCTCGCCCTGCCGGCCTTGATTAAACTGAAACGAACCAATTTCCCCCGAATCGACCTCCC
>JAISYL010000197.1 GCA_031269935.1 Planctomycetota bacterium | reverse complement strand
TAAGAGCGTGTTGTTAAATACCGTCTCATCGGGTTATACCGCGTCAAAAGTCGCTTCTCGGATGATTTTTGCCCTTGACCTCCGGCCAAAAATCATCCCGCCGGCGCCTTTTTCCTTGTCTAACCCGAACGATCCGGCATTTAACAACAGCCTCTAAGGCTGTAAACTTTATTTCTTTACGAGCCCTTACGATCTGTCCGGCGCCCCGAACGCCCGCTCCGGATCGGCGGCGTTTTCCAGCCGGAACGGCCCGATTCCCAGGCGGACGAGCGAGGCCATCGTCGCCCCGCAACCCAGAACCTCGCCCAGATCGTCAATCAGGGTCCGGACGTAAAAACCCCGGGAAACGGTGAGTTCCAGGCTTCCGGAACAACCGTCAAAGGCGGCCAGCCTCCGGTGGTATATCCTCACCGGCCGGGGAGTCCGCGCCACCGTCTTTCCCTGGCGGGCCAATCGATAAAGCGGACGCCCCCGCCTTTTGAGGGCGCTATGCATGGGAGGGGTCTGGAGAATCTCCCCCTGGAAGCGGTCCAGAGCGGTCGCGAATTCCTCTTCGGCCACGGGAGGCGGGCGGGCGGGCCGCCAGTCCGGAATAGGCGTCCCGGTGCCGTCTTGGCTGTCGGTTCTTTCCCCCAGCCGGAAACCGGCGAGATAGGTTTTCGGCAATTCCTGCAACTGGTCGAAAAGCCGGGCGGCTTCGCCGGCCAGGATAATCAGCAGTCCGCTGGCCATCGGGTCCAGGGTCCCGGCGTGCCCCACCCTTTTTATCCCCAGCCGTTCCCGGGCCCGGAGAACCATGTCATGGCTGCTGGGACCGGACGGCTTGTTCACCAGCCACAGGCCGGGAATCCGGCCGACCAGGGCCAGGGGATCGCGGCGATAGGCGGCCAGGAGTTCGGGGAAGGAGCGCGGCGGGCCGGCCTCCATGTCACTTTTCAACCGGACAGGGGACAATCTCGGCCGTGAAGGTCAGCAATTCGGTATCCGGCCGAAGCCAGGCATCCCAGGGGAGCCCCGCCTTGTCCCGGCAGCAGTGGCCCCAGAATTCTTCCACGCTCCAGCCGGTCTCCTCAGCCACCTGCGGCAAAAAACAGCCGGAGCGCCCTCCCCGGGAGACCTGGATTCCGTGGGTTCCCAGAATGATTCGCCTGGGTTCGCGGCAAGGCTGGAGAGGGGTAAGTACCGAGAGTTCGGCCTCGATTTCCGGCAAATCCTCCGGCCGCAGGCGGTTTCCGGCGAAACGGTAATCGTCCAGGGCCGAATGCCTGGCGTAAGCCGCCGCGGTCAGGTAAAGGGGGGCGGCGGCGGTGAAGCAACCAAGGCAGCCCCGGAGGCGGCCATCCTTTTTCAGGGTGACGAAACAGCCCCGCCGTTCGCCCAGGCCCGGCCGGTCGCCCAATTCCGGATCGGGGACATACTCCCCGCCGGCCAAGGCGGTCGCCAGGGATTGCCGGACCAGGCGGCCAAGCAAAATCCGATCTTCGGGTTCCAGACCCATGGGTCAATCCCTCCCGTTTGGAATCCGTTCCCGCCCCGGGAATATTTGCCCGGAAACGGCCCCCGGCCGCTCCGGGGACGGGCAATGTTCCCCCGAAAAATGAAAAAACCGCCCGAGGCGGGCGGTTAATCGGTTAAAAAAGACCTCCATCGCAATGCCGCCTGGAAGATATGTTTCTGAACCCTTAGGCTCAGGTGGGCGCCGCACCGCTGGCCACGAGTACTATGTCCCGTGATCGGCGGGACAAGGCTCTGGAACAACAGCTATTGACTCCCCGTTTCTGAAAAAGTCGGTTCGAGAATAATCTCCATGGCGAACATGACAGAGGTCGAAAAACAGTATAACATCCGGAACGCCGCCTGTCAAATTTTTCCCGTTTTTTTCCCGGCCGGCGGCGGCGCGGTCGCCGGTCCGGTTCATCCACCGGGGGGCGCGGGCGGCCGGGGTTGCCTGGCCTGGAAATCGGCAATCCAGGATTCAACCTCGGCGTCGACCGCCCGGGCCTTTTCCGGTCCGACTTTCGCCCGGATTTCCTCGATGGGCTTGTCCAGGGCGCCGGCGGGGAAGCCGGCCCGGCGGGCCAGCAGGTACCACTTGAGTTCCTGGACGGGATCGGCGGAACGGCCGCCCAGGCCGTCGCGGTAAAACACGGCCAGGTTCTTCATGGCCTCGGCGTTGCCCAGCTGGGCCGCCCGGCTGAACATCTCGAAGGCCTGGTCGGCATTCTTGGCCTGGCCGAAATCCCCGGCGAAAAAGATGACCCCGAGATCGTTGGCGGCGATCATGTGGCCGGCCTGGGCGGCGCGCTTGAGCAGTTCGACCCCCCAACCCTCGTTCTTGCCGGTTCCGAAGCCGAGGAAATACAGGGAGGCCAGTTTATACAGGCCCTGGGGCAAATTCAATTCCGCCGATTTTTCAAAATTGAGGAACGCCTTTTCGGCGTCGCCGGAAGTGCCCATGCCTATCTCGTAGCACACCCCCAGGTTGTAATAGCCCTCGGCCAGGCCGGCGTTGGCCGCCTTGCCATACCATTCCAGGGCCTTCATGTAATTGCGGGCCGTGCCGATTCCGCGTTCATACATGGTGCCAAGGGTAAGCATGGCGGAAGGAATCCCCTTTTCCGCCTCCCCCGCCATCAGGGCAAAGGCTTCGCCCGGGCTGAGATTGCGGGGCGGCTGGGCGGCGGGGACGGGGGAATCCGCCCCCGCCGGGGGCGGACTCCTGTCTATCGACGGCCTTGCCTCCCCGGCCGGACCCGGCCAAAGGGGGCAGATGAACGCGAGAATAAACATGGGGAAAATCCGCCCGGTCGTTTTCGTCATGGCTTCATCCTGAAAAATGGAACGGGAATCCGCAATTGGTGAACTGAAAAAGCCAAATCGTTACGAATTCCGATCGCCTTGAGCCCGGTCAGTCGCCGATCTTGGTTCCGGACACCTTGGCGTAGTATTTGGCCAGGGCGCTGTGGTCGTCCTGTCCGGCGCCGTCGGCCCGGATGGTCTGCATCATTTCCATTAGCAGGGCGGTGAGCGGGAGGGGGGCCCCGACCCCGTGGCCGGTGTCGAGCGCGTTGCCCAGATCCTTGATGTGAAGATCGATTTTGAACCCGGGCTTGAAATTGGAGGCGATCATCATGGGGCCCTTGGCGTTCATGACGGTGGATCCGGCCAGGCCGCCCTTGATGGCGTCGAAGACCAGTTGGGGATCCACCCCCGCCCGCTTGGCCAGGGTGAAGGCTTCGGCCACGGCGGCGATGTTGACGGCGACCACCACCTGATTGGCCAGCTTGGTGGTGTTGCCGGCGCCGATGGCGCCGCAATGCACGGCCGAGCCGCCCATTTTCAGGAGGATGTCGTCCTTGACCTGTTCGAATATCTTCTTGTCGCCGCCGACCATGATGGACATGGTTCCGTCGATGGCCTTCGGCTCGCCCCCGGAAACCGGGGCGTCGATCATTTTGACGCCTTTGGCGGAACAGGCCTTTTCAACCTCCTGCGAGGCCAGGGGGGCGATGGAACTCATGTCGATCAGGATCGTTCCGGGCTTGGCGCCCTCCAGAATGCCGTTTTCTCCCAAAACCACGGTTTTGACATGGGGGGAGTTGGGGAGCATGGTGATGATGGTGGTACATTCCTGGGCGATCGCCTTGGCCGAGGCGGCGGCCCGGGCGCCATCCTTGACCGATATGTCCACGTTTTCCTTGATCACATCGAAAACCACCAATTCGTGACCAGCCTTGAGGAGGTTTCTGACCATGGGTTTGCCCATGATTCCGAGACCGATAAACCCGATTTTCATAGCGCCGTTCTCCTGTAATAACAGCCATTCCGTACGATTCAGTCACCCTAATGACCCGTGTCATCGCCGTCATCATACCAAACCGCCGTCTTTTTGTCCATAATGTTCGCGGGCGGAGCCGCGATTTCGCCGCGGTATCCGGGTGGCGGCACCCTGGTGCCACCCTTTGCCCGCCGGCTCGTTTCTTGCCTCGCACCGCCGGGGGAACCGCGGCTTCAAGCCGCGGGCAACATGAATTTTCGGGGTTGGCGGGTCCCCGACTGAAAACTCCCGGTAAAAACGCCAAATTTGGGAAAAAACGGTCGGAAAACCGGCAAAAAAACCAGGCGTTTCCGTAATATGCCTTGTATAAGTTATTTTTGGGCAGACCCTTAGCCCCGGATGGGATGCGCCAGTCGGGGAGCGCCGTTCTTGACAAGGCGCGGGCAACGAATAGCATTTGCGG
>JAISYL010000294.1 GCA_031269935.1 Planctomycetota bacterium | reverse complement strand
CCCGATCGGCGGCAATTTCCCCCATTCCACCCGTTTCCTCATAACGACACGGCCCAACCAGGAAATGGAGCAAACCAACCCGATCCATGGGCGACAATGACGATTCGGCATCCGAAACGGAGTAAAGCCCCGACCCGGACAAGGCGGATTCCGACTCCGTTTCTTCCCCTTCTCCGGATTCCGGCGGCCGCCGCAAACGCAAAATAGGCGACGCCCCGGCTTCATCATCCCCATCCATCTCGGATTCCCGATCCTTTTCCGGAAAAGCGCCATGAAATAAAATAACATTGGCGCCGGCCTCATTCCCGGCATCCTCCACAATATCCAACGGGGTAAGCAGACTTACGATTCCTTCGTTTTCCGAAACCTCGCCCGGAAGTTCGGCGCTTGTTTCGGTTGAATCGTCGGCGATGGCATTCGTGACCGGCATCGACGTAAATTCGTCTGGCGTTTTCCTGTCCGTCCGGACAAGGGAATAACTGTCCGCCGCCTGGGTCATGACGATTTCCGAAAGTCCGCCCAAAGCGGCGGCAGGATCCGCTTGGCCGGCTTTCTTGGCTTGCCGGCGTTTTTCCCGGGATTGGCGACGCCTTTCCCGGCGGCTAATCTTGTTTTCGGTCGGAGCCGCCGCACCGGAAACCTGGGAGGAAGCGGCCGGTTCCTTGACCGATTCATCCGGAACGGCGTCCCGATCCGCAATTCGCATGGCGTCAGAGCCTTCCGGGGATTCGCCTGAACCGGCGGCGGGTTCAGACTGAACCGGCGTTTGCTCCGAAGACGCGGAATCTTCCGCCTCGTCGGAGGCCTGGGAAGAAACGGCCGGTTCCTTGACCGATTCATCCGGAACGGCGTCCCGATCCGCTATTCGCATGGCGTCAAAGTCTTCCGGGGATTCGCCTGAACTGGCGGCGGATTCCAATTGAACCGGCGTTTCTTCCGACAGAGCGGAATCTTCCGCCTCGTCGGAGGCTTGGGGAGAAGCGGCCGGTTCCCCGAAAGCTTGACCCGCAACCGGGATATGATCCGTCAACTTGATGGCGTTCAAATGGTTTGGCAATCCGATAAGGCGTGACATCAATTCCGATTGAATCGACATCAAGGTTTCGGTAATTTTTCCTGTATCCATGCACCCGGAAGAATCATCGGCCGGCTTCCCGGCAGCTTGTTCCGGGATGACCTGTATATCCCCTTCGTCCTCAAGCCGAAAGTCAAAATTAACCGGTACCTCATCGGTAACCGGGCTGTCGTCACCGGCCACAAAAAAAAGTTCGGCCGGACTTTCGTCAATCGAATCGGAAGCCAAAGTTTCACAAATTACCTCGGTCGCTCCGTCCTGGCTTGGAAGATTTTCCAGGTATGTCAACAATTCCGAACGTTCGGGTTCAACTAGCCTTTCTAGGAAAGGCCGCAGGGATTCGCTGTCGTATCCGCGTTTAATATAATCGGATATGATGTTCTTGGCAGTTTTCATACTCATCTCCCGATACTCGGGGACCAGCCGCCGGTTCGGTATTCAGCCGGAGGACAAATTCCCGCGATAGCGATCCCGCCGGCACAAACCACCCGGCCGATCCTGGCTAAACCCAAGTTTCTATCGACCGATAACCGAAATTTGTTTATCGGTTTAAAGAAAAAACCGGGTCCGGGCCGCCGGGAAAACAAAAATCGTATTCCCGCCCGCCGCGCATTCACTATAATATGGCGGAAAACTCGAACGGTTTGTCCGTGGCATCCCGGACCGGTTATCCGTATTGAATCCTTTCCAAATAGTTCCGGCAATTTATCCGCCAGCCTTAAAGGAGCCGCCTTGAAGTTCGCTTTCGACAACCAAACAGCGGTGATTACCGGTGGGACCCGCGGCATTGGCCGGGCAACGGCGGAGGCTTTTCTCGCCGCCGGAGCGACGGTAATCTGTCTTTATGGCGGCGACGAGGCGGCGGCGAATGAAATGCGGGCGTCCCGCGCGAATGGCGATCGCCTTGAGGTATTGAGGTTGGATGTGAGCGACTCGGCGGCCTGCCTGGCTTTTTGGCGAACCCTGGAAACGCGAGGGCCGGCCCCGGAGATTCTGGTGAATTGCGCCGGCATCCGCCGGGACGCCGTTCTGGCCCTCATGCCGGAGGAAAACTGGCGCCGGGTCCTGGAGGTCAATCTGGGCGGAGCATTCAACATGATTAAGCCGGCGGTTCAGGCCATGAGCGGCAAGCGTTACGGCCGCATCGTCAACCTGACCAGTCCCAGCGGAAGAATCGGCTTTGAAGGTCAGGCCAATTACGCCGCGTCCAAGGCCGGGCTAGTCGCCCTAACCAAAAGCCTAGCCCGGGAAACCGGCCAGCGGGGAATAACCGTCAATTGCGTTTCCCCGGGTTTCATCGACACCGATTTCATCCGGGATCTCCCGGCCGAGCGGATTGATCGCTATGAGAAAATGATCCCGCTCAAACGCTTCGGCCAAGCCGAAGAGGTTGCCCGGGCAATCCTTTTCCTGTCTTCCCGGGAATCCGGCTATATCACCGGGGCAACGCTGGAAGTTACCGGGGGGCTGTGAATGCCGGGAGATCCGCGTTCCGCCATTCCGCATCGGCCGCCCTTCCTGCTGCTGGACGAAATTGTGGAGGAATCCGATCATTTTGTCCTGGCCCGAGCCGTCCCGCGTCCGGAAGACGAGTTGTGGTCCAGGATTTACGCCGGCCACTATCCCGGCAACCCCATAACTCCGGGAGCGCTGCTTTGCGAAATGCTTTTCCAGGCGGCGGCGATCATGACGGGGCGGCTGGCCGTTGAATTAGGTCTTTCCGGCGTTCCAATGGTTACCCGCATCCAGGAGGCCAAGTTCAAGTCGGCGGTATTTCCGGGCGACGAACTTTTAGTCCAGGCGGAATTGGTGGAACGGCTGGCCAACGCCTTTTTCATGAAAGGCCGAGTTCAAAAGAACGGCCGTACCGCAATGGAAGCCAAGTTTTCCGTCGCCTTGGCGAACAGCCGGCCAATTTCCGCCCCTCGGCTCACCCGACAAATGGGGGATATATCGCCGAATGGGTAATTTGCCCGCAATCTCACCGGCCAAACCAAGCGGCTGGATGCCCCAGAACCGCCGGAGGGACGGATTGTTAATCCGTCCGCAAGCCGCCGGAAACAGCCAGGAGCGAGAATGAGCAAGATGTATACCGGTACCGGCCGGGTCTTTCAGGAAATCTCCCCGCTTCCCATAGACGAGGAGGGACTGGCCGACATCCGGCGGCGGGTTAAAATCCAACCGAACTTTCTCGGCGAACCCCTGGTTGTCATAGCCGAGGCCGAGGATTTTCCCTCCATCTGCCAACCGGGGGACGATACTTTGGTGGCCATCGACGCCATCGGCCGTTCTGCCGTCATTTCCATAAACATGGGCATGGCCGACATCGCTCAGCAGACCGCGACCCTGCAATTGGCGGCCAACCTTGACGCCCTCACCGGAGAGGAATTGGGCCGCATAGCCAGGAATTTCATTGATCGCCCCGCCAACGAACAGTTGCGCCGCCTCTGGGAAGACATGGATGTCGAGGAATCCGAGGATTCGGTTGAACTGGCCAGCCTGCTGGCGGCCGCTTTTGAGCGCGACGCCGAGGATTTTTTTTCCCTGATCAACAATTCCCAGCGCATGATCATCGCCGCCGAAGCCTTTTCCTCCCGGTTGACCGGGGTCATTGACTGGCTTAACTACCGGGGCGTAAACGCCATAGGCATACGTTACCGCAAATTCATTGTTGGCGGGCAGGACATATTTTTTGCCGAACAAATGGTCCCCAGAGTGGATCCCGACGTCGTCATCCCCTCCGGGGCCAGGAAAAATTCCGCCGAAACTTCGGAACCCTGGCGCGTCAAGGGCAAGGTTTATTATGCCGATCGGCTTAATCCCAGGCTGGCCAACACCATGGATGATATGCTCGCCGCCACCAAAAAAACAACCTTCACGATCAACTGGCACAACAAGTATTACTTTTGGATCCGCGGCCCCCGGCGCAACCTGCGCATCCGCGTTTACAGCCGGGATCGCCTGGAATTGGGATTCTACAATTCGGCCCCGGCGGCGGTGACGGAATTTCTGGAACCTTACGGACTTGGCGGATTGGAAGTTCTTTCCGTGGGCGGATATTCCGATTCCCCTTTTGTGGTCATGGGGCCGGACATGCGGATCGACGAACGCTGGAATGCCATGTTGAACGACTGGCTGTCCGGGGCCACCCCCGGGAGAACCCGGGTTGACCCCGACAAAATAAATTGAGGACGTATTAAATCCGCTTGAAATTTCCCGGCTCCCTTTTCAAAAAAATGAAAATCCATAAAATGCGGTTCCTTGGCATCGTATTCCGCTTTGAATTCGGGAGGCATCACAAAAATCATGGATCCCCAAGATCAAATCGGGGAGAAAAATTCCGCTTCCGTCTATGAAGATCGTCCTGGCGAGGAATGCGGCCTCTTTGGCGTATTCGGTTGCCCGGATGCGGCCAGAATAATCTATGACGGGCTTTTTTCCCAACAGCACCGGGGACAGGAAGGCGCCGGCATAGCCACTTCCGACAGCGGCAAAATTCGCTGCCTTAAAGGATTGGGATTGTTGTCGCAAGTGTTTCCCTCGAACCGGGCCTCCGAACTCAAGGGCAATCTGGGCATTGGCCACGTCCGTTATTCCACCACCGGAGGGGGCGCCATAGCCCACAATGTCCAGCCGCTTATCGGCGATTGCGTTGACGGGCGCTGGGCCGTGGCCCATAACGGCAATATAGTCAACGCCCATGAACTCAGGCGCCTGCACCAGGAATCGGGAGCGCTTTTTCAGACCGGGACCGACAGCGAAATGTTTCTGCACCTGTTGGCGGCGCCGGAGTATCGAAAAAGCCCGAAACGGGTTGCCCACGCCTGCGAAGCGCTGTGCGGAGCCTATTCATTCCTCATCATGTCCCGTGACCGCCTCTATGCCGCCCGGGATCCGCACGGATTCAAGCCCCTGGTGATGGGTCGGCTGGGCGGAGGTTGGGTTTTTGCCTCCGAAACCTGCGCCTTCACCCAAATCGGCGCCGAGTACGAACGGGAGATAGAACCGGGCGAGTTGGTGACGGTGGATTCCGGCGGCATAGCCTCCACCCGGCTTTCCCGGGTAGGGGCCGGCCTTTCCCATTGCGTTTTCGAAATCGTCTATTTCTCCCGCCCCGACAGCCGGGTGTTCGGACACAATGTGCACCAAGTCCGGGTTTCCTATGGCGAGCGCCTGGCGGAGGAATATCCCGTCGAGGCGGACATCGTTGTGGCCGTTCCGGACAGCGGCAATTCCGCCGCCCTTGGATATGCCCGGAAAAGCGGCATCCCTTATGAAATGGGGTTCATCCGCAATCATTATGTCGGGCGCACTTTCATCATGCCCGGACACGAGGAACGGGCCAGCCAGGCGGACAAGAAATTGGCCGCGATGCCGGAAACCGTTCGCGGCAAACGGGTGATCGTGGTCGACGATTCCATCGTCCGCGGCACCACCATGCGCCGGCGGGTTCGCATCCTGCGGGAAGCGGGAGCCCGCCAGGTGCATCTCAGGATCTCCTGCCCGCCGGTGGCGCACCCCTGCTATTACGGCATTGACTTCCCGACCCCGGACGAACTTATCGCCTCCAGCAAATCGGTGGAGGAAATACGGAAATACATGGACGCCGACAGTCTGGGATATCTTAGCGTAAGCGGACTGCTTTCCCCCTTTGCCGACAAAAGATCCTATTGCATCGCCTGTTTCGACGGCGCCTACCCCATTGAAACCGGTTGCGGCGACAAAGGCATTCTGGACGAGCCGGAAGAGCCGACCGCCGGTTACGATCCCTGACCATGAAAACCATAATCGCCAGGACCTCGGGTTTCTGCGACGGCGTTCGCCGAGCCATGTTCATGGCTCTGTCGGCGGTCGAAGGGGAGGAACTGGCGACATACGGGCCGCTGGTCCACAATGATCAAGCCCTGCGGTTCCTTTCCCTCCGGGGCGTCCGCGAGTTTCCCGAAGATCCCGATTCGGCCGGGGAATCTTTCCCCGCCGGTTCGGTATTGATCCGCGCCCATGGCGTCCCCCCCGAATGCCGCCGCCGCTTGCTCGCGTCGGGACGGAAAGTGATCGACGCCACCTGTCCCCACGTGGCCAACAACCAGCGGCTGGCCCGCGAGGCCGCCGCCGCCGGCATGGCCGTAATCATCGCCGCCGACCCCAGCCACCCGGAAACCCTGGCGGTGGCGGGCGAAGCGGGGACAAATTGCCGCCTCGTTTCCAGCTTGGCCGAGGTGGATGAACTGGGGGAGGACACGGCGGCCGGAGGCATCCTTTTTCTGGCCCAAACCACGTTCAACGCCAAATTATTCGGGGAAATGTCCGAGGCCATGTCCAGGCGCTTCAAAGACTGCCGAATCGTCGACAGCATTTGCCTGGCCACGCATAACCGCCAGGAAGAGGCGGAAAGACTGGCCGCCGCCGCCGATATCCTGGTGGTGGTGGGAAGCCGCCGCAGCGCCAACACCCGCCGGCTGCTGGAGGCCGGCAAGGCGTCCGGAAAGACCGCCATCCTGGTGGAGACGGCATCCGATCTCCAGGCCGGGGATTTTGCCGGTCATTCCGTCGCCGCCGTCATCGCCGGGGCCAGCACCCCTGGCTGGATAACCCAGGAGGTGGCTTCGCGGCTCTACCGCCTGGGCCGTCCGGGGCTGGGCGACAGCTTGTCCCGCCTGGCGCATTTTTTGTCGGAAAGCCGGATATCCACGGCCCTGGCGGCGGCGGGTTTGGCGGCGGCGGCGCAACAACTTGCCGAAACCGGGATGGTTCCCAGCCTGATTTTGGCTGGCGCCGGTTATGTTTTTTTCGCCCATGTCCTGAATCGCCGCCTGCCCGACAATCCGGAAGCGGCCCGCCTTTCCCCGATCGACTCATTTTACCAAGCCAGGCGGAGACGAATGCTTGGGATCGCCTGGCTGTCGGCCGGTTCCGGGGCGGCCTTGGCGGCTAGGTCGGGTCCGGCGATTTTTTCCCTGTTCCTCGCCGCTTCGCTGGCGGCCGTCCTTTACGCCCTTCCCGCCCCCCCGGCTCCCCGCCGAATCGCCCGGATAAGGGGAATTTTCAGTCCGCGCTACTGGGCCATGCCGATCGGCTGGGCCTTGATCCTGGCCGCTCCGCCCGCCTGGAAAAGCGGTTCCCTTTTCCCCGGACTGGCCGCCATGCTTATGGTTTTTTTCATCCGCCTCGGGGGCGCCCTGGTTCGCGACCTGCACGACATCGCCAGCGATCGCCTGCTTGGCATCGACACGCTTTCTTCGCGCCTGGGCCCTGGTTCGGCCGGGAGGCTGGCAAGCGCCTGCTTCGCCGCCGCCGCCCTGATCCCGGCGACCAGCGCGATTCAGGCCGCCGTACGGGGAACCTTCGCCCCGGCTTGGCTCATCTCCGTCGCGCTCATTTCCCTGGCGCCGGGCCTGGGGCAAATTCTGCTGGAGCGAGTCAAAAACCGCCGCCTTTTGGACGCAAGCCTTCTTCAGGCGGAGGTCGACGGCATGTGTCTTTTGGCCGGCCTGCCGGCCCTGGCGGCCGGAATCCGGTGTTAATTCTGGCTGGGGTGGACGAGGCCGGCCTTGGACCGACCCTGGGGCCGCTGGTAACCGCCTCGGCCGCCCTGACCGCGCCGGACGGGTGGAATTACGACACGCCCTGGGAACGCCTGACGGAAACAGTGGGAAGAATCCCCAGCCGGAGCGCGTCCACGCTGGCGGTCGCCGACAGCAAACTGGTTTATCGGCATGGGGGGGCCCGACTTCTGGAAGCGACGGTGTCCGCCTTTTCCCTCCTGGCCAATCAATCCAGGCGCCCGCCAATATCGATTTCCTCCGAAGCGGGCGAATCGCCACCGCATCCCTGCTACCGGAACTGCCTGGATTCCTTTTCACTGGCGGCGGGAATGGGGGAGACAAACGCCGCCGCCGAACGACTGGAGAAAGAATTGGAACGCGCCCGGGCCCGGGCGTCGCATCTGGAAGCCGCGGTTCTTTTCGAACCATCGCTCAACCGCCGATTCGAAATCGGCTTGAACAAACACCAGGCCCTGCTTCGGGAAACCGGACGCCAACTCGTCAATCTGGCGGAAAAGTTTCCTCGGACGCCCATGTTAATCACGGTCGACAAACAGGGCGGCAGAAATGATTATCTTCCCTTTCTTTCAGGGATTTTCCCCGGTGCCTGGCTGGATGCGCTGGAAACCGGGGCGAACATTTCCCGGTACCTCGTTCGTCGCGGAGAAGGAAACATGGAGATTCGTTTCCAAGCCAAGGCGGATCGCGACGCTTTTGCCGTCGCCCTTGCCAGCATGACGGCCAAATACGTCCGTGAAGAATTCATGACCGGGCTCAACGCCTGGTTCGGCAAGCTCATCCCGGGAATCGGGCCAACCGCCGGTTATCCCCGGGACGCCATCCGTTGGCTCAATGAAGCAAGGGCCTTGCCTTGCCGGCTTGATTTGCTTGTCAGAAAAAGATGATTCCTCGATTCCTTTGTTGATTGATTTTGACATTTGTCAAATAATTCGAACAAAACAAGGATATGAACGGCGCCGGCAACGGCATGCGGAAAACAGGCGCGCGGCCGGGTAGAGTCCGCCCAAAAATAACTTATGCATGTTTAGACAAGAAACCTAGTTGACAGTCAGTATTGAAACTGTTTGATTAAACTGAAATGCCTTTACCCACAGCATTAACTTTGACTGGCTACTAGTCGTGGCGGTAAATTTTCGCCCGTGGTTGGGCAAAATTTACGAGAGCGGCGTTGGTGACGCGGTATAAACTTGTATAGGTTATTTTTGGACGAGCCTGTACCGTTCCCGACGCATTTCCCCAAACCGGGAACGCTTGAGGGAGGAACGCTATGGTAAAGGTGGCGATACTGGGAGCGGGGGCGATATCGGGCATCCATATCGCCGCGTACAAGCAAATCGACAACTGCGAGATAGTGGCCGTGGCCGACGTGGACGGGGAAAAGGCCGCGGCGAGGGTGAAGGAGTTCGGCCTGTCCTGCCGCGTCCATGCGTCGATAGGCAAGCTCGCCGCCGATCCCGGGGTGGAAATGGTGTCCGTGTGCCTGCCGCCGCTTTTGCACGCGCCGGCGGCCGTGGAACTCGCCGCCGCCGGCAAGCACGTCCTGGTCGAGAAGCCGATGGCCATGTCGCTACGGGAAATCGACGAGATGAACGCCGCCGCCGACGCGGCCGGCATCCTCTTGGGCGTTATTTCGCAAAACCGTTACAAGACGGACATCCAGCGCCTGAAAGGGGTGTTGGACAGCGGCCTGCTTGGTCGGGTGCTTAGCGTCCGCGTCGATTCCCTGTGGTGGCGAGGAGCGTGTTATTACGACCTGAAGTGGCGCGGCCGGTGGGAAAGCGAAGGCGGCGGACCGACGCTCAACCACGCCATACACCAGGTGGACGGCCTCGTGTATCTCATGGGACGGCTTCCGGCGCGGGTGGTCAGCGTCATGGCCAATCTCGCGCACGCCAATTCCGAGATCGAGGATATCTCGCACTCGATATTGACCTACGAGGACAACGCCGTCGGCCTGTTGTCCTGCTCGGTCGTCCACCACGGCGAGAACAAGCTCTACGAGTTCCAGTGCGAAAAAGGCGCCATATCCCTCCCTTTCCGCATCGACGCCAGCCTGAGCCTCCCCAACGGCTTCCCCAAGGACAACGCGGAATTGGTCGAAAAGGCGACGGCCGTGTACGATGGCCTGCCGGCCTTGCCGGAGGAGGGCCACGTCGTCCAATTGCGCAACATGGTCGACGCGGTGGAAAAGGGCGAACCGCTGCTGCTGAACGGAAAGGCGGCCAGGCAACCCGTCGAGCTGGTGACCGCCCTGTACAAGTCGGCCTTTTCCGGCTCCGCCGTCGACCTTCCCATCTCGGTGGATGACGCGGAATACGGCCTTGCCGGGCGGGTGGCGAGGGCGCGGAAATACCATGAAAAGACCCTGGACATCGACAGTTTTCCACCCGCGCCCATTACGCTGTAATTAGCGAAAATCCCGACTCCGGAATACCCGCCAAATGCCTGTTCCCCGCGATTTCCCGCATCCACGGCGGCAATCCGGATTCACTGTCCGGCTGTCCGCTTTCTCGGTTTCCCCTCAAATTGCGTAAAGTCCATCCCTCCGGTCATCCGATGAAACATTAGTCCGATGGTTGACTTTTAAAGAAAATCGAGCCAACCGCCACTCGATTTCCTTTAAAGCTTTAAGCATTTTTGTTTCAATGAGTTGCTTTTTATCAAACCGGGTTGAACCCATGAGTTTGTCATAATTCGTGGCTATAATCCAAAGCCCGGAAATTTTAAGGGGAATCAAACAGGGGTTTGCTTGATTTCCCTTAAAAGTCCACCGATGAAGAAATCCCTAGAAAAGAGCCATTTTCCGTTTAGAGGCAAAGGCAGGAAAGGGACAGCCGTGTCGACTTTAAACCGGGTTAAACACGAGGTCATAAGGGATTTTCTCGACTATCTCGCCAGCGAACGAAACATGTCGGAACACACGGTGCGCAATTACGGAGTCGATTTGGCCCAGTTTGCCGAATACCTGACCGGTCTCGGCAAATTGGACGAATTTCCCGCCGAAGTGGATCATTTGCGCATCCGTTCCTTCATGGTAGCCCTTAACAATAGGGGCGTTACCCGGCAGACGGTGGCAAGGAAGGTGGCGGCCCTGCGCAGTTTCTACAAATTCCTCCAGCGTCGGGGCCGGATAGAAATCAACCCGGCCCGCTCCGTCCGTACCCCCAAGCTGGATAAGAAAATTCCCATGTTTCTCAGCATCGAAATGATGGAGCGCCTGCTGGCCGCCCCCGACCGGAGCACCTTCGCCGGCGGCCGGGATTTGGCAATCCTGGAACTGATTTATTCGGCCGGGCTGCGGTCATTCGAATTGGTCGGGCTCAACCACCGGGACATGGATTTGGAGCGGCGCTTCCTCCGGTTGCGGGGAAAGGGCATGAAGGAACGGGTGAACCCCATTGGCCGCTACGCCGTGGAGGCCCTGAGCAATTATCTTAGGTTGAAAGCCGAACAGGCCGGAAAATCATGCTTCGATTTGGACGCGGTCTTCCTGAACATCCGGGGGCGGCGGCTGACCACCCGTTCGGTAAGGCGAATGTTGACCCACTATTCTTCCCTGGCCGGACTTCCCGGCGAAGTGTCGCCCCACACCCTGCGGCATTCCTTTGCCACCCACCTTCTTCAGCGAGGCGCCGATCTCAGGGTGGTGCAGGAATTGCTTGGCCATGAAAACATATCCACAACCCAAATCTACACCCATATAACCGCGGCGGAAATGCGGCGAATTTACGATGACAGCCATCCCCGGGCGCGGGAGATTCTCGTCAATCGCGTCAATCTGGACGAGACGCCGATTCTGGCGCCGGATTCGGCCAAGACCGCTTGAAAACATTTCCCGCCGAAGGGGGGACTGGGGCATCCCCGGGGGATGCCCCGCTTCGTTGGAACGGGAGAGCGATTCATGCATTTGCATATTGATTGCCAATTCGGATTGGCGGGCGACATGCTGCTGGCCGCCCTAGTGGACGCCGGCGCCGACGGCGAAGGGATATTGCGGACCCTGGGTGAAATCATTCCCGACCCTTTCGGATTTTCCTGCCGGCGGGTTTCCCGAAAGGGCGTTACCGCTCTGCTGGCCGAGGTAACCTGGCCCGATTCGCCTTCCCCCGACCGGGAGGAGGCGCCAAACGACGAACCCGCCGGAGGACATCGACAGGGAATCCCGAGCGGGGGACCGCACCGGCATCTGGCCGATTTGTTGGCCTTGCTGGAAAAGGGCTCCCTGCCGGCCCGGGCTTCCGCCCGAGCGGAACGGATTTTCCGTCTCCTGGCCGAAGCCGAAGCGGCGGTGCACGGTTCATCGCCGGACAAGGTGCATTTCCACGAAATCAGCGGCATTGACACCGCCGTGGATGTCATCGGCGGCTGCCTGGCCCTTGAACATCTGGAGATCGACAGCGTCTCCGCCTCGCTCCTCACGGCTGGTTCGGGCATGGTGATGTGCGAGCACGGCATTTTTCCGGTACCGGCCCCGGCCACCCTGGAAATATTGAAACGGTTCAACATCCCCTGGCGATCGGGCGGGGACGGCGAACGGGCCACCCCCACCGGGGTGGCGATTCTGGCCGGCCTCGCGGAATCCTTTGGCCCCTCGCCCGGGCTTACGGTCCTGCGCATCGGCTATGGCGCCGGACGGCGCGAATTCCCGGACGTGCCGAACCTGCTTCGGATTATTGTCGGCAAGGCGATACCGGTTTCCGGAGAGGGGGAAAGTCACGGTTCCCCCCGGCGCGGGCACACCATTATCGCCGAAAGCGTTTCGGAAGTGGTCCCCGTTCCGCCGATGCTTCCCGGCGACAAAATTCCCGAGGGGGATCGAGTGGTGGAATTGCGCTTCGCGGTGGACGACATGACGCCCGAATCGCTGGCTCACCTGGGCGAAAAATGCCTGGCCGCCGGGGCGCTTGACTTTTACATCCTTCCGGCCGTGATGAAAAAGGGGCGGCCGGGTCACGAGGTGACCTTGCTGGCGCCCGCCGGGCAGGCCGAACCGGTGGCGGATGTCGTCTGGAAGGAATCAACCACCTTCGGCATGCGGGTAAGCGAACGTTCCCGCCTGACCCTAGCCCGGGATTTCCGAACCGTGACGGTGCTGGGGCAACCGATCCGGATTAAGCTGGGCTGGCTGGCCGGGAAACTAATCCGCCGGCAACCGGAATACGGCGATTGCCAAGCCGCCGCCCTCGCCGTCGGCGAATCGCTCAACCTGGTGTTTGTCCTAGCCTCCCGGGCGGCGGAGGAAATCGATGTTTAGGAAAGCCCGCCGCGATGTTGGCCCGATTTCCTTTAAAAGTCAACGATGGAGATCCCCTCGGGATCAGAATACCACCACTCCCTTGAGATAATCGGGACTTCCAGAGGCCAGAATTTCAAATCCGTCGCCGATATTGGGAAAAGGGATCCGATGCGAAATCAATTCGTCGGATTTCAGGCGGCCAAGGTTGTACATGGCGATGCCCCGTTCCAGGACATCCTGCAAATCGGTGGCGTAACGCGGGTGGGCGACATGAATAATCGGCGAGCGGAGCATCAGGTTCCAGCCGGTCCCCAGGCTCCATTTCTCCTCCTTGGCGTAAACCGACGGCAGAATCAGCCGTCCCTGTCCCTTGGGGCCTATGCGATCCGCCAACCGTATTATCGACATGGCGCCGTCAAACCCGCGCAGGCTGCCGGTGATTTCCACCACCACATCGAACATGCGTCCGCCGGTGGCGGCGAAGGCGGCGTCTTCCAGGTCTTCCCGGGCGGGATTGACGGCGAGGGAAGCGCCGTATTTTTTCGCCAATTCCAGGCGATTATCAAGAAGATCAATCGCCGCCAAGGTTTCAATATTGGCGCCGGCCAGGGCTTGAATAACCAGGAGGCCCATGTAACCGCAACCGATGACCGCCACCCGGTCGCCGAATTCCGGCCTGGCGATGCGGGCAATGTTGGCGACGCACATCATGGGTTCCGCCAGGGGCAGCTTGGCCGGATTGGGATCGACCTTCGCCATGGCCAAGCCGGTGGTGACGATATGGGTGGCAAAGGCTCCGTGAGCCATGCCGCCGACGGCGTCGCCGGGCCGGAAATCCTTGACCCCGCGGCCAATCTCCTCCACCACCCCCAGGGGTTCATGACCCAGCGGGTAGGGATAGGGCAGGCTTGAGGTCATGACATGATAGCCGTGGCGGTTGAGGACGGAGGCCCCTATTCCTAGATACGGAGGCAGGTCGGAGTGGCATAATCCCGCGGCCCGCAACCGAATCAACATCTCGCCGTCGGCGAGTACGGGAATGTCCTCCTCGAAAAAATCGAATTTTTTCGGACCAACCAGCTTTGCCGCCACCCTTTTCATAATGCCTTTCCCCTTGTCGACTTTTAAAGAAAATCGGGCCAACCGCCGCCTGATTTTCTTTAAAGATTCAACCGCTTTCGTTTCAATTGGTTGTTTTTTCGTCAACTCGACCCAAGCCGACGACATGGCAAAAAAACAGCCCTGAAACGAACGCCCTGAAACCTTGAAGGAAACCAATCGGAGGTTCGATTGATTTTCTTCAAAGTTCGCCCTTTCCCTCCAGACCGGAGATCCTTGAATCGCGGGCCGCGAAAATGGAAATTTTGGACCGCTTCCGATTTGACGGCCTCAGCCCGGGGGGGATTCGGGAATTTTCTCCGGGGAGGATGCCCCGTCTTTTTCCGCGCCCCTTTCCAGGGTATCGAGGGTATTGATGATCCGCAGGCGACCGCTGTCGTGACTGGAATCAAAACCTTCCGGACACAGGGCGCGGACCACATCCTTCCAGGTCAGAATGCCGAGAAGTTTGCGCCCGTCGACATCCACGATGGGCAGGCAGGAAATGTGCTTGCCGTTCATAAGCTTGATCGCCTCGACCACCGGAATGTCGGGATTCACGCAGAGCGGGTTTCGGCTCATGATCAAGCCAACCTTGCGGTTCATGATTTCCACATCGCGCTTCTGCTCGTTAATCGTGCCGAAGAACGGGCTGGAATTCTTCAGGACGTCGCGATCGGAAATTACCCCGATAATGCCGCCCTGTTCGTCGATTATGGGGAGGTGGTGAATCTTGACCCGGGCAAAAATCTCATGCGCCACCAGGATGGAATCGTCAAAGGTCAGCACCGCCACCCGGCCGGACATGATGTCGCCAACCTCGGACAGGGAACCGGTCCGCCTGGCGGGGTTGAACCGATCGGAATCCCTGGCGGTTTTCGGAGGAGCCGAAATCACCTGGGTTTGCTTCTGGATGATTCTCTCCATCCTCTCGGTGTCGCGCTTTTCCCCGCCGGCTTTTCTGTGCTCGCCGCGGCGGTGCAATTCAATTTCGCGGGCGTCCTTCAATTCCAGCCCCCGTAATCCCATAAAACCAGGCATAAGCATATCCCTCGACTTGGCAAAGCGGCGGGACCCGCGTAAAATCGGCGTTTCGCCACCCGGCCACGGGAACCGGTTATGGCTTGTCCCAAAACAAGCTGTGCGGGTTCAAGCCGCGCCGAAACTCGCTTTCGACCTTTTTCTCCCGATTGCGGCGGGCCTCGGCCCGGACGCCGGGGCAATTTGTCAATTTCCGGCCAGCAGATTCAACCGCTCCTGAAGGGCCAGCGGGCCGAAGACGTCACCCTCCATCAATTCCCGCAAATGGCGGCTGGTTTTAAACAGACGTTCGGGCCCGTACTCCACCACCGACATTTCCTTGACGAAATCGCCCACCCCGATGCCGGAGGCGAAACTGGCGCTGCCAAGCCCCGGCAAGCCCAAGCCGGCCCCGGCGAAAACGTCCCCGGAGCCATCCGGAGACCAGGCGCCCAAAAACACGGCCCCGGCGTTTTCCACCTCGGCCAGGCAGGCTTGGTTGTCCCCGGTCATCAGTTGCAATCTGGCCGGTTCCAAAAGGTTCACGGCCCGCATGGCTTCGCCAATCCCGGAACAAAGGAAAATCCCGCCCCCGCGCTCAAGATTGGCTCCGACCCGCCCGGCCTTGTCCATGGCGTCCAGGCATCGGGAAATTTCAATCCGCACCGCCTCGGCGAACAGGCGTTCCGTGGCAAAAAGAACCAAGGGGCCGGGATCGAACATTTCCGCCCTGGCCAACATGTCCATGGCCGCGAACTTGGCGTTGGCGGAAGCATCGGCCACTATCGCCAATCCCCCCGCCTCCGGCGATACCGCGAAACCGGTTCGCCCGGAGAGCATTCTTCCCGCGGCGGCGCCGGCCGCGCTAAGGCGGCCGACCACCTTGTCGACCTTGCGGATCGGACCCTGGCCCAAAGCCAGCGCCGCCGCGGCGATCGCCCCGTCCAGGCGATAAGCTTCCCGGAGATCAAGCATCCGCAGAGTCGCCAAAATGGCCGGAGCCACCCGGCCGTCCTCGCCGGCCGCCGCCGCCACGACTATTTCCCCCACTCCCGCCACCTGGGCCGGAACCACGCACATCAAAAGCTCCGAAGGCGAACCCGAGCAACAAACGCCCACCCTCGCCAGCGGACGGACGAGCCGTGAAAGGGTGACCCCGTCCCCGTCATCGTGCGCGTAACCGTGTCGACGCTGATATTCATGGAATTTCCGCAATTTGACCCGGGCCAGGGAAATCGCGGTCAGGAAACGTTCCGACACCCGATTGCGGGCCTCGATCATCAGATCCGTTCCTATCGCGGTTCCGGCCAAATCGGCCGCCCCTTTCTCGCGCAGCGCCTTTATCACCCGGGCGGCTTCCGCCTCGGCTTCGCCGTCCGGCGGGCGGCCTAAATTCATCAAGGCGCGCAAACGCTGATCCATCGGAGAAAATGGCCTTACTTCAAGCATGCGCCCAATCCCGGGTTAAAATATAAATTATTTGCGGGCGGAGACCCCGCGAATAAAATGATTCGCGGGGATGGCGGGAACAAGCCGGTTTCGGGAAAGACTCCCCCGGCGTCCGGACCAAAATCGGCGCCATTGAAAACCGCCGCGGCGACTGTCCGATTTTTTGCCGGGCGATCGGAAGACCGGGGACGAATTTACCCCATCTTCCGGGCCCTGCCGCGCCAAAAGCCGCCTCCTGGTGATTTTTGTCCCGATTTTCCCGCGGCTCTTAGAGCGTGTTGTTAAATACCGTCTCATCGGGTTATACCGCGTCAAAAGTCGCTTCCCGGATGATTTTTGCCCTTGACCTCCGGCCAAAAATCATCCTGCCAGCGCCTTTTTCCTTGT
>JAISYL010000069.1 GCA_031269935.1 Planctomycetota bacterium | reverse complement strand
CGTTGTCGATTTCGCTCTTTTTCGGCTTCATTTTGCGAGCCTTCAAGGCTGTTTAACCCGGAACCTTGCGATAATTGCATCGGTTTTCATCGAATTTCAAGCTGTTTTTCCTGGATTTTCGAGATTTTTCGCCAAAAAGATTATTTTTCCGGGACGACTAGTTAACAACACGCTCTAAGAGCGTGTTGTTAAATGTCGTCTCGTCGGGTTATACTGCGTCAAAAGCCGCTTCTTGGATGATTTTTACCCCTGACCGCCGGCCAAAAATCATCCTGCCAGCGACTTTTTCCTTGTCTAACCCGGGCGATTCGGTATTTAACAACACGCTCTAAGTGGGCGAATCGCGATCCCGGCCGCCCTCTCCCTCCCCGGCCGGGGCGGAAGGGGGAAGGAGCCGGAACCGGGAACGCAGGGCGGGGAAGCGCCGGGCGCAAAAAAAGGCGAGGGCGAGGCCTCCCGCGAAGCCCGCCAGGACCGCCGACAGAAACGCCGCCTCGCCCCCCGACAGCGAACGGGCGAGGGCGCCGCCCAGGAATATCCCGGCCAGGGGAGGGGAAAAGAGGACCAGGGCGGCCAGGGCCGGGTTGGGGGAAAGGCAGGCCAGCCGCACCCGCTCGCCGGCCCGGCCGGGGGAATCGCCGCCGTTTTCCAGGCGGATCAGCCGCCGCCGGAATTTGTCGGGGCCGCAAAATTTTTTGGCGGCGCAGCCGCCGCAGGCGGCGTGTTCGGATCCGGTCTCGAGGCCGACCGTCACCGTCCCGCCGGCCGCCTCCGTGATCACCCCCTCGAGAATCCGTTCCCCGGCCATTTCCCCGCTCCCCGAAGGCGCCCTAGATCGGACCATGGATTCTTTCCACCCTCGGCCCGATGCCGGTGGTGAGGCAATAGGGTATGGTGCCGCCCCAGGCGGCCAATTCCTCGGCCCCGATGTGCTCGTCCCCCTCGCCCCCCAGCAGGGTCGCCCGGTCGCCCGCCGCCGTCCCCGGCAAGTCGCTCACGTCGACCAGGGTGTAGTCCATCGACACCATTCCCACCACCGGGGCCCGCCTGCCCCCGACGATTACCCGGGCCCGGTTGGAGAATTCCCGGCGGTAGCCGTCGGCGTAGCCGACCGGCAGCACCGCCACCCGGGTCGGCCGCCGGGTCGTGAAAGTCCGGTTATAGCCCAGGTTCGCGCCCGGCGGGTAATCCTTGACCTGGACGACGAGGGCTCGCCAAGCCAGGACCGGGCGCAGGCCCGCCGCCTTGGCCAAGCCGTCCGGGGAGGCGTAGCCGTAGATCCCGGCCCCCGGGCGAATCAAATCGAGAACGGCCTCGGGATGCAGCAGGGCGGCCGTGGTGCCGGCGGCGTGGCGGAGGAATCCCCCCGCCCCGGCCGCCTCCAGCCCGGCGCAGGCCTCCCGGAACCGCTCCAGCTGCCAAAGGCTGTAATCCCGGTCGTCCGCCTCGGCGAAATGCATGAAAACCCCCTCCAGCGCCAGCCCCGGCAGCCCCGCGATCCTCGCCCCGGTTTCCGCCGCCGCCTCCGGGAGAACCCCCAGCCGGCCCATCCCGGAATCCACCTTCAGATGGACCCGGACCGGCCGGCCGGCCCTGGCCGCCGCCCGGGAGGCCGCCTCCGCCGTCCCCGGCTCGTGCAGCGACAGGATCAGGCCCCCCCGCGCCGCCGGCTCCACCTCCTCCGGGAGGACGGCCCCCAGGATTTGCACGGGAACCCCGATTCCGGCCCGGCGCAACTCCAGCCCCTCCCGGCAGGTCGCCACCGCCAGCCGCCCGGCGCCCCCGGCCAGGGCGGCCCGGGCCGCCGGGACGGCGCCGTGGCCGTAGGCGTCGGCCTTGACCGCCGGCATGATCAGGGCCCGGGGGCCGGCCAGCTCCCGGAAGCGGCGGACGTTGTGGGCGATGGCGCCCAAATCGACTTCCAGCCAGGTCCGCCGCCGGGAGGGATCGCTGATTTCGGCCATGGGCATTCACTCCCGCCGGCCCTGGAAGGCGAAGATTAGCGAGGAGGGGGCGGCGGCCTCGAATTCGGTTCCGCTGGCCAGCCCCCGGGCCAGGCGGGTGACCCGGAGGCCGGGGAAGCCGGCCCGCAGTTCCCCGGCCAGGTACTCGGCGGTGGCGTCGCCCTCGGCGGTCGGGCGGGTGGCGAGAATGACTTCCGCCGCCGGCCTTCCCTCCCCGGCCGCGGCGGCCAGGCGCTCCATGAGCTCCCCTATCCGGAGGTCGCCCGGGCCGGTTCCCTCGGAGGGCGACAGCCGGCCCTGGAGAATGTGGTAGAGCCCCCGGTAGACGCCGGCCTTCTCCAGGGCGATGGCGTCCCGGGGCAGTTCCATGACGCAGATAAGCTCCCGGTCGCGGCCGGGATCGGAGCATACCTGGCAAAGCTCCCCCTCGGCCACGTGGAAACAGCGGGAGCAGGCCCTCAGGTTGTTCCGGGCGTCGCGGATCGCCCGGGCCAGGCCCATGGCCTCCTCCCGGGGGGACGCCAGGCAATGGAAGGCCAGCCTCTCGGCCGTCCGCCGGCCGACGCCGGGCAGTTTGGCGAATTCGTCCACCAGGCGGGCAATCGAGGGGGGATAGTGGCCGCGGCCTCCGTTCATGGGGGCCCCCGGAAGCCGAAACGGCCAAAGGCCCCCCGGCGGGGGGATCCCGCCCTCCGGGAAGTCACCATTTCCGCCAGCGCCAGAGGCACATGAAGCCGGCCACCGACAGGGCCGAAAGGGTCATCACCAGCCAGAAGGCCCAGCCGTTGTCGTTGGGAACGGGAAGGCGGACGTTCATGGAGAAGATCGACACCACCATGGTCGGAACCTGGAGGCAAATGGTTATCATGGTCAGGTTCTTCATCAGGACGTTGAGGTTGTTGGAGACGATGCTGACCCGGGCGTCCATCATCCCGGCGAGGATGTTGGAATAGATCTGGGCCTGGCGGGCGCACTGCTCGTTTTCGATGCCGATGTCGTCCAGGAGCTCGATTTCCTCGGGGGAAAACCCCATCTTGCCGGCGTTGTTGCGCATCTTCTGGAGGAGCGCCCCGTTCGAGTTGATGGCGTTGACGTAGAAGACCAGGGATTTTTCGAGGGTGAAAAGCGAAAGCAGGTGCCGATTTTCCGAGGAGCGGTTGATTTCCTTCTCGATGGCGTCCACCATCATGTTGATGGCCTTGAGGTGATCCAGGAAATGGATGATGGTCCGGTAGAGCATGCGGAGAACCGCTTCCCGGAGGCTCATCGGCCGGTTGATCGGCTTTATCCCGATGGAGACCGGGAGTTCCTGGGGCTGGACCAGGATCAGCTTGTCCTGGAAAATGAAGACGCCCACCGAGGTGACGGTGAACTCCAGCCGGGCCTCCCCTCCCAGGGTCTGGTTGCGGGGGCGCTTGAAAATCATGGCCACGTGGGCGGGTTCGAATTCCAGGCGGGAGAGCTCGTCCGGGTCCAGGGACGAGGCCAGGGTATGCTCGTCCAGGAAATCCTCCTCCAGCAGCCGGCGGCGCTCCGCCTCGGAGGGGGCGACGTAAACCCTCAACAGGGCCGGCTCGCCGGCTTTTTCCACCAACAAGCCGTTTTCGATGTCGTAAAGTCCCAGCATGCCGCTCCCCGGTCCATCGCCCATAGGCGGACTTTAAGTGGACTTGAAGGTCAACCGCGTTCAGTATACGGAAAAATCCCCGATCGGCAAGGGCGAAAGCCGTGAAACGGGCCGGGAAAACAGTCCCTTCCCTTCCCGGCGGACTTGCGAGCGGGCGGGAAAATTTTCGCGAAGGATTGACCGGGGCGGCCCGACAGTGTATCTTTCAGTGGAATTTTGAAATTTCGGGGCGTTCGCTTCAAAGCCTTTTTTTGCCAGATCGCCGGCTTGAGCCGAGTCGACGAAAAAACAACCCATTGAAACGCAAGCGGTTTAATCTTCGAAAGTCAACCCAAGGAGATGTCCCATGATTGAGGCGGAAAACCTGGGCATGCGCTTCGGATCGTTCCTGGCGGTGGACGGGGCGTCGTTCCGGGTGGAGAAGGGGGAGGTGGCCGGACTCCTGGGCCCGAACGGGGCCGGGAAATCCTCCACCATGCGCATTCTCACCACCTTTCTCGCCCCCAGTTCCGGAACCGCGCGGGTGGCCGGCTTTTCCATCGAGAACGATCCGATCGAGGTCCGCCGGCGGATCGGCTACCTCCCGGAAAACCCGCCCCTCTACCTCGACATGGAAACGGCGGAATACCTGGAGTTCGTGGGCCGCTCCCGGGGCCTGGGGGGGGACGCCCTCCGCCGCCGGCTGGCCTGGGCGAGCCGGCGCTGCGGCCTGGAGCCGGTTTTCCGAACCCCCATCCGCTTTCTTTCCAAGGGGTTCCGCCAGCGGACGGGCTTGGCCCAGGCGCTTATCCACGACCCGGAGGTGGTCATCCTGGACGAACCGACCAGCGGCCTGGATCCGCACCAGATTCATGAAATCCGCGCCCTGGTGGCCGAATTGGCGGAAAACAAGACCGTGATCCTCTCGACCCACATCCTCCAGGAGGCCGAGGCCATGGCCGGCCGGGTCATCATCATCAGTCAGGGCAGAATCACCGGCCAGGGGACCCGGGAGGAGCTTCGCCGCCAGGCCGGGCGGGGAGGGCGGGTGGAATTCGCGGTCCAGGCCGCCCGGGGGGATTCGGAGGAGGCGATCGGAAAGCTTCCCGGAGTGGAGGAATGCCGGTTCCAAGGGGAGGGGGAGGGAGTCTGCCGCTATCTCCTGGCCGGCGGGGACGAGGCGGAAATCGTTTTCCGGGCCGGGGGGCTGGCCCGGGAAAAGGGTTGGCGGGTGGCCAAGCTGGCCGCCCTCCCCTTCACCCTGGAGGAAACCTTCCTGGCCCTGACCGCCGGGGAAAAAATCGCGCAAAAGGGGGAAACCGCCGCATGAAAAACATCTGGACCCTGTTTCGCCGGGAATTCACGGCCTATTTCATCAACCCGATAGGCTACGTTTTCCTCGCCGCCTTCATCCTCTTCGCCAACTTGCTGGGGCTGTTCGTCATCGCCCCCGGCTTCTTCGACTACCCCGTGGCCGACATGCGCAAGTACTTCCACGTGGTCGCCGGCATTTCCGCCTTCCTGGTGGCGGCGGTGACCATGCGGCTGTGGGCCGAGGAGCGCAAGGGCAACACCTTCGAGATGCTGCTCACCCTCCCCATGCGGGCCCGGGAACTGACCCTGGGCAAATTCCTCGCCGCCTGGGCCTTTTATTCCCTGGCCCTGGGCCTCACCCTCACCGTGCCCCTGATGATGATCCTGGCCGGGGGCGCCGGCCCGGTTCCGGCCGATTCGCCCTGGTCCGGCCTCCTGGACGCCGGGGCCGCCGCCTCCGGCTACCTGGGCCTCATCCTCCTGGGGGGGATGTTCATCGCCTTCGGGCTTTTCGTTTCCGGCCTCTGTTCGGATCAGATAGTCGCCTTCGTCCTCACCGCCCCGGTCCTTTTCTTCGCCTTCCTACTCGGCCTCCCCTTCGTGGAGCAGGCCCTGGACAAGGCCCTGTCCTTCCTCGGCCCCGGCCTCGGGGGGGCGCTGGGAGGCTACGTCGGGGTTTTCATCCATTTCAACAATCTCTCCCGGGGCCTCCTGGATCTGGGGGACGTCCTCTTTTTCGCGGTCTGGATCCTGCTTTTCCTGATCCTGAACTCGCTTTCCCTCGAGCGGCGCGGGCGCCGGGGGGGGGACACCCTTTTTCTCGGGGCCGCCGTCCTCGTCTTCGCGGTCGGGGCCGCCGCCAACTGGGTCTTCGCCGAGGTGGCCTTTCCTCGGGCCGACCTGACCTCGGAAGGCGCCTTCACCGTGTCGGAAGTCACCTCCCGCATCCTTTCCCGGCTGCCGGAAAAGCTCCGCCTCCGCTACCACGTCACCCCCCGGGAGCGGATGCCCGCCTCGCTCCAGGATCTGGAGCGGGACCTGGTCGACCAGCTCGACGCCCTGGTCCACGCCTCCGCCGGCCGGATCGAATACCAGGTGATTTACCGGGAAGTGTCCGGCCAGGAGGAGGAGGAGCGGCCGGAGGGGGAAGGGGAAGGGGAGGGGACCGAGGCCCAGGGCCTGGAAAGGCGGCTCTTCCGAAAAATCAGGCCGTTCTCCATCGAGGCCCTGGACGAGGGCAGGGCCACCGCCCAGCTCATCTACTCGGCCCTGGAAATAACCTATCCCTCCAAGAAGGTCGAGCCCGAGGTGCTGCCCTGCGTCATGGCCGAACCCCGGCCGCCCGCCGTGGCCGGCCTGGGCGAGATCGAATACCGGGTCGCCGCCTACGCCCGCAAGGCGACCCGGGAGCGCCAGCCGGTGGCGGCCATCTACGCCCCGGTGGAAATGCCGGATCAGCAGCTGGCCATGCTCTACGCCCAGATGGGCCGGCAGCTGGAGGCCAGGGATCCCTGGCCCTACCTCGCCTACGGCCTCACCGAACTGGAGGGCTTCACCTGCCGGCGGGTGATGCTGGAGGCCAACGACCCCCTGCCGGCGGAATTCGATTTGCTGGTGGTGGTGGGGCCGGAAAAGCTTAACCCCCGTCAGCAATACGAAATAAACCTGGCCCTGGCCAAGGGGAAGCCGGTGATCCTGGCGGCCCAGCGCCAGGCCATGAAATACGAGCCGGACTACAACCGGGTGCGCCGCCTCGTCCGCGATCTCGATCCCGGCCTGGAAAACGTCCTCCCGCCCGGGCTGGACCTGGCGGAGGGGATGCTGATGGCCGACCCCGGGGTCTCGATTCCCCTGAAGGTCGAAACCGTCCTCGGGGCCATGCCCATGCCCTTCCCCGCCTGGCCCATGCACGTCGAACTCTCCGGCGACGCCCTGACCGGCCCGGCCGATCTCTTCCGCCAGGCCCCGACCCTGCGCCTGCCCTGGACTTCCCCCCTGAAAATCGATCCCGAGGCCCTGAAACAGGCCGGACTGGACTGCCAGGTGGTCGTCCGCTCCAACTCCGGCTCCTGGATCAGGCGGTTTTCCGGCGGCCAAGCGCGAGAGTCCGAACTCCGGAAGCCGGGGGAAATCCCGGCCGAGCGCTTCCCGGTGGCGGCCCTGGTGAGCGGGACCTTTCCCCTCCGCTTTAGCGAAAAGCCGGCCTGGCCCCCGGCGTCTTATCCCGGCGCCCCCGGAGGCGGCGAACCCGGGCCGGCCGAACCGCTTGACGTTTTCGAGGCCAAGCCGGGGAAGCTGTTCATCATCGGCAACGCCATGGCCCTCGATCAGGATCTGATTCGCTATCCCGAATTGTCGCTCCTGCTCAACGCCGCCTCCCGCCTGGCCCTGGACGCCGACGACGCGGCCATCCGGGATCTCAAGGACAAGGCGTCGGTCTTCCGGCTCCTGAACCCCCTTTCGGACGCCTCCGCCGCCTTCTGGAAAGCCCTGCAGGTGGCCGGGCACGCGCTTTTCCTGACCCTCGCCGGGCTCCTGGTCTGGCGCTGGCGCCTGGCCCGGCGCCGGCGGGCGGCCGCCGGCGGGAAGAATTCCGAAACCCCGGGACATTGAACCCCGGCGATCCCATAGGGAGGAAACATGAAATCCAGGCATTTCGTCGTCATGGCCGCCGCTCTCTTGATCCTGCTGGCCGCCGGCTGGCTGCTCCGCCGGCCCTCCCCCCGGCCGGCCGCCGATTTGGCCGGGCAGGCCGGCCTAGTCCGCCTGCCCGGTCCGGGCTTCTCTTCGGAGAAGGCGACGGGGATCGTTCTCTCGCGCCCGGCTCCCCCCGTCCCCGGGGGCGATTCCGGGAGCCCCCCCTCTCTGGAACTCCGGGAAGTCCGGCTGATCCGGGAGGAGGGCGCCTGGAAAGTCGCGAGTTCCCGCGGGGCTCCGGCCAACGCCGCCAAGATCGGGGAATTGCTGGCCGATTTGTCCGCCCTCGCCGGCGACCTCCAGGCCGAGGGGAAATCCCTCCATCCGGAACTGGGGGTGGACGAGGCCGGGGCGCTCCGCGTCGAAGTCGAGTACGGATCCGGAAAGCCGCTGGTCGTTTACGCGGGGGAACGGGCGGGCGGGGTTTACGGCGAGTCCTATGTCCGGCTGGGGGGGGAGGACCGGGTTTACCGGGTGGATCGGGACTTGCGCCGGACCGCCGGGATGTTTTCGGCCGCCTCTCCGGCCCCGGCGGCCCGCGACTGGCTGGATTTGACCCTGATCGACCTTCCGGCCGGCGAATTGCTCCGGGCCAAGCTGGAATATCCGGGCGGCCCCGGTTTGGTCCTGGCGCGGGAGGCCGGGGAAGCCGGAGGCCCTCCCGGCCCCTGGAAGCTGGAAGCCGGCGGAGCCGGGGATAAATTCAAGCCGGAACGGCTGGACAGTTGGGTTTCGGCCGCCTCCCTGGTCAAGGCCGAGGACGCGGCGGATCCGGCCCTGGCCGGGAAGGCGGCGGCGGCCGAAAGCTACTCGCTCGTCCTTTCGGCCGCCGGGCGGCCGGATCTGGCCCTGAAAGTCCTGGTCGACGAAGGCCGCTCCCTGGCCGAGGTTTCCACCCGACCCGGACAGCTTTATCTTTTGAGCGAAGGGGAGAGGAACCGGATTTTCCCCCCGGCGGGCGAATTTTTCGCCGAGGAACCCCCGCCCGGGGAGGCGGAGCCTTCGGGGGAGGCGGAGCCCTGAACGGCCGGTATTGAAGTTGACTTTTGAAAGGAAACCATGGACATTTTCCCCTTGGCGCAGCCGCACGACCATCTGGCCAGGCATTTCCTGGTCAACGTCGACTTGACCGCCGATTTCCTGATGAACTACGTCGACCGGGGGGTGGTGGACAAGCTCGATCTCGACCGGCTTCAAGTCGAATCGCCGGTGAACGTTTCCTCCTTCCTGGCCGAGCGGCTGGGCGATCTCCGCTTTTCCACCGGCTTCAGGGGAAGCGGCCGGAAATTGCAAGTCCTCATCTT
>JAISYL010000065.1 GCA_031269935.1 Planctomycetota bacterium | reverse complement strand
CAGAGTTGCTCGATGTTCCCCGCGTCCTGGCCGGCCAGCAGCGGCTTCAGGTATTCCTCCACCACCAGCTTGACCGCCAGGTGGCGGTAGGCGAAGGTGGCGCAGCCCAGGCCATACAGGCCCGGTTCCGTCGTCTCCACCTTCACCGCCACCAGATTGATCCCCTCCGGGGCGGTGCAGATGGCGCGGATGTCGCGAATGGCGATGGTCATGGTTGTCGTTCCTCCGGGTTGGACTCTTAGAGCCTGTTGTTAAATGCCGTCTCGTCGGGTTATACTGCGTCAAAAGCCGCTTTTCGGATGATTTTTACCCCTGACCGCCGGCCAAAAATCATCCTGCCAGCGACTTTTTCCTTGTCTAACCCGGGCGATCCGGTATTTAACAACACGCTCTTAAAGGAAACCGGGCCAACCGCCGCCCGATTTCCTTTAAAGATTCAACCGCTTTCTTTTCAACGGGTTGTTTTTCGTCAACTCGACCCGGGCCGGCGACATGGCAAAAAACGGCTCCGAAGCGAACGCCCTGAAACTTCAAAAATCCACTATACCCCTTTCCCGATTATTGTCAAACTTGGGAGCGAGGCGAAATAAATTTTACATGTTTCCCGGTTATGAGCTTGGCTGGCGTTGTCCCGCCGCTCCCCGAGGGTAAACGTTATTTTGCGGCGGGCCTCTTACGGGCGAAATTGTCGGCCCGGACCGGCGAAGCGGTCGATAAGACGGGGTGGATGGGTTGACTTTTAGAGCGTGTCGTTAAATACCGGATCGCCCGGGTTGGACAAGGAAAAAGTCGCCGGCGGAATGATTTTTGGCCGGCGGTCAGGGGTAAAAATCATCCGAGAAGCGGCTTTTGACGCGGTATAACCCGGGCGAGACGGCATTTAACGACACGCTCTTAAAGTCCGCTCCGCGGAGCGGCGGGCATCCCGGTCCGCCGCCGGGAATCGCCGGGGCGGACCGGATTCGTAAAATCGGGGGGGGCGGACATGGACGGCGGGACGGACGCGTTCAACCTGGGTTATTTTTGGGCCGCGGCCCTGGGGATTCTCCAGGGCGCGACGGAATTCCTCCCGGTGTCCTCGAGCGGGCACCTGGCCCTGGCCGAGCACCTGGGGCTGGGCCGCGAGGCGCCGCCCGCCTTCGATCTCCTCCTGCATCTGGCCACCCTGGCGGTGGTGGGGCGCTACTTCCGGCGGGATCTCGCCCGGCTGCTGCGGGAAGGCGATTTCCGGCCCGTCCTGCTGGTTGCGATCGCCAGCCTGCCCGCCGCCGCCGCCGGCCTGGCTTTCAAGGGGGAATTGACCGCCCTGCGCCGGTCGCCGGCCATGATTTGCCTCGGTCTCCTGGTCACCGCCGGCGCCCTGGCGGCGACGGAACTGGCCAGGCGGAATGCCGCCGGCCTTTGGCGGGGGCTGTCCCGGTTCGAGGCGTTCGCGATTGGGCTTTGCCAGGCCCTGGCCCTGGCGCCGGGGGTCAGCCGCAGCGGGCTGACCCTGTCCGGCGCCCTGCTTTGCCGGACCGGCCGGGACGAGGCGTTTCGTTTCAGCTTCATCATGTCCATTCCGATCATCCTGGGGGCGGCGGGCCTGCATTTTCTGGAGATCATGGTCCGGGACGGGCCGGGCGGCCTGGTCCGGGGAGTCGGGATCGGCCCCCTGGCGGTCGGCCTGGCGGCGGCCGGACTTTCCGGGCATTTCGCCCTTTCCCTGCTGGAAAGGCTGGCCGGGAACGGCCGCTTGCCTTGGTTCGCCGGCTATTGCGGCTTGGCGGGGACGGCGGGCCTGCTTTACTTCTGAGATAAAAACCCATAAAGGACCGCTCATGAACAGCGGCGACAATGGCGGCCGGACCGGCCAATCCCGGTTCCGGCTTGGACTGGCCGGGATCGGGGGCCTGGCGCTGGCCGGGCTGGGGGCGTTCCTGCTCCTTTCCCTCGTCACCACCGACCCCGGACCGGATTTCAACACCGCCGCCCGGGAAAACTGGACCGGCCTGGCGGGCGCCTGGCTGGCTTTCGCCTGCGGCCTCACCCTGGGCGAATCCTCGGCCCGGATTCTCGCCCTCCTCCTGGTTTTCTGGGGGGGCCAGGCCGCCCTGGGCGATCGCTTTTCCCCCGGCCGGCCGCCGGCCTGGCTCAGGCTGTTCGGCGGCGCCCTGATTCTGCTGGCCGTCTCCCTTGGCCACGCGGCGGCGGCCAACCGCTACGACCTGAACACCGGGGGCTTTCTCGCCCTCTACCTTTCCCCCCCCCTCCTACTCTATTTCGGCCGCTGGGGCATAATCATCGCCGCCCTCGGAGTCTTCGCCGTCGGGATATTGCTGGCCTTCGGGGAGGAGGCGGTCTTCGCCCTCCGCCGGACCGCCTTCGGCCTCCGGGACGCCGTCCTGGGCTTGGCTTCGCTGGCGCCCCGGCTGGGCCGGCTGGCCGGCCTGTTGTTCAGTCCCCGCCTAGCCCCGGCCGGCGGTCCGGGCGCCGGCGAACGAGCCTCCGCCGCCCCGGCGCCGCCGAATCCGCCCGAGATTCCGACGGCGCGGACCTGCCCGGAAACGGAACGCTTCCGGCAAGCCCCGCCCCGCGGTTGGCGAGTCCGGGAACGCTTCGTCTCCGGATTCTTCCCTCCCGATTCCGGATCCGGAGAAGGAGAAAACCTCGAAATCCCCTTCCCAGGCCGGCCGCCGGCCCCGGCCCGGGAGGAACCGCCGTCCCCGTCCTCCCCCACTCCCGAGTTTCGGGGGGAAGCCGGGACTTCCCCGCGAATTCCGCCCGCGGAGGAGGCCGCCGGCTTCGCGCCCCGGCCGCCGCCGGCCCCAATCCGGGAGGAACCGCCGTCCCCGGCCTCTCCCGTTCCCGAGCTCGGGGAAAAAGCCGGGATCTCCCCGGAAATTCCGTTCGCGGGGGAGGCCGCCGGCTTCGCGCCTTGGCCGCCGCCGGCACCCACCCGGGAGGAATCGCCGTCCCCGGTCTCTCCCGTTCCCGAGCTCGGGGAAAAAGTCGGGATCTCCCCGGAAATTCCGTTCGCGGAGGAGGCCGCCGGCTTCGCGCCTTGGCCGCCGCCGGCCCCAATCCGGGAGGAATCGCCGTCCCCGGCCTCTCCCGTTCCCGGATCCCGGGTTCCCGCCGGTTCCGGGGGCGAAGCGGCCGGCGGCCGGCCGGAAGCGGTTTCCCCCCCCGCCCCCGTCCGGGAATC
>JAISYL010000022.1 GCA_031269935.1 Planctomycetota bacterium | reverse complement strand
ACCGGATCGCCCGGGTTGGACAAGGAAAAAGTCGCTGGCAGGATGATTTTTGGCCGGCGGTCAGGGGTAAAAATCATCCGAGAAGCGGCTTTTGACGCAGTATAACCCGACGAGACGGCATTTAACAACACGCTCTTACAGCGGCGAAGCCATTCGCTTTCCCAGAGCGAATGCCTGCGCCTCGTCATGCGGAAACACCTCGTGTCGACGGCGCAATTTAGCCTCGGAGTCGAAGCGGCTGTTGTCATACTTGGAATAATCGTCGAATTGAAGGGTATCGGTGGACAAGAGGATTTCGCAATTTCCGAATACCCGTTCCATAAAACCCCGGCTTATTTCGATAATCCTGTCCAATCCCAGGGAGGATACGCCATCCTCCGTGATGTTCATGGTGAGAACCAGCGCGGTACGGATACGTCGGGGGAAAAGCGAGGACGGAGGATTGGAGTAGCGAAGATACGGAAAACACAGACGTTCCATGCAGGATCGCATCTCGCCGGTTTCCGCGAAAAAATAGACGGGGGAACCGAGGATTATGGCATCGGCCCCGGCCAGTTCATCCAGCCATGGAGTCAAATCGTCCCGTATGGCGCAACTACCGTAGCTGGGGCCGCCAATCCGTTTGCAGGCGAAGCAACTGGAGCAGCCGCGATACGTCAAATCATAGAGATGAACCAGCCCGGTTCCGGCGCCGGCGCCGGACGCTCCCTCCAAGGCTTTTTCCAGCAGGCGGGCGGTGTTCCACTTTTTGCGCGGGCTGCCGTTGACCGCGAGAACCTTCATTGCCGGACCCTCTTTCGCCAAGTCATTGCGGGAATTGCCCATTTCCCCTTAGGGCGTGTTGTCAAATGCCCTTGCAGTCCACCACTGTTCATCCGGTTTCAGCCTTCGGGGATTTGAGGTTTTGCCATAAAACAAGGCGAATCGAGGTTCCCTACAACAAATTGTCCAGGGCGTCCCGGCAATAAATTCCCCAGAGGCTGCCGGACGCCTGTTCGCGGCCGATGCGGAAGCACTCGTTCGCCGCCTCGATATCCCCATTGGAACGCAGAAACATGCCGGCGGCGAATATGGTTTCGCCATCGTTGGGGGCCAGCCCCATGGCGGCGGTGTATTGCATGCCGGCCGCCTGGTTGTTGCCCTGTTGCCAATAAATGGCGGCCAGCCGGCGATACAGTTTGACATCCTTGTCGCCGCCGGCTATTTGCTTTTCCAGCCGGCGGGCTATGGTCGCCAAGGTTTGGGGACCGATATTCCGGAGATTGGCCGGAAGCATGGGGCCGGAAATGTCCGGCCCGATAAAATCGCGGAAAAACACCCTCCGCTGGGGATTCATGGCCGAGAGATCGCCTTTGACCGCATGGCAGAGCCAAGCCCGGTAATCGGCGGGAAATTCGGTGTGGAACACGGCGCCGGGGAATTTTTTCCCGTAGGCCGTCCGCAGCATCCCGTTGTTGTTAAAGCGATCATGAAGCATCCGGTACCAAGCCAAGGCGGTGGCGGCCGAATCCTCGGGACTCACGAGGGGCCTAAGGCAGATCAACAAGCAGCCGTTTTCCCAGGAGAAGAATCCGCGTCCCGAGCCCGGCATGATGATCAGGGGAGGGATTTCAGTCAAGGTCCGGTCGAAGGTCTGGGCGACAAGAAGAAACTTCGCCAAATCCTCTTTTGCCAGCAGGCCGGAGCCGGAAGTAAGCGCCGGATCGGGGCCTTCCTTGCCGTTGATCGCGTCCATCAACGCCAGGCGCAGGCGCAATTGCCGCCCCTCGTCCACCAGGGCGTCCAGCCGGGGATTGGCGGCCTCGGCCTCGGGTTCGGCCGGGCTCGGCTGGGATTGGGATTCGATTCGGGATGACCGCCAGGCGGGAATCTCCTGGATGAAATTCTCATACCGCTCGCGCCAATCCCTGACGTAGATCTCATCCAACAGTTCCAGCAGGCGAAGGTTGTTCTGATCTCCGGCCCTGGCCCTGACCTTTTCCAGCAATTGGGCCCTAAGCAGCCAAAGGCTGCGCCGGCGCCAAAAAGTTTGCCGCCTGGGATCGCGCAGGGCCGCCAGGCCGCTGGAAATAACTTCCCGATCCAGATTGCCCAGCCGCATGGCTTCCGACACTTCCAGGGGAATGCCCGGCAATCCCGTCAGCAAGGGCGCCAGCCGGTTGAGAACCCGGACCCGCATCTCGGTTATCTTGGCCGAGGAATTGGTCTCGGTCGCCGGCTCGCGCCGCGACAGGGTTGACTCTAGCTGCATCTGTCGATGCAACTCGGCCAGCCATTCGGTCAGATAATAACAGCCGGGCGACCCTTTCCGGTTAAGCTTGGCCACAAGTTCGTGGACGGCCTGGGCATATCCGCCGCCCAGCATTCTGACGTCGACGAGCCCCAGATCGAGGAACAGGCGTTCCTCGTCGGAAAATTCCAGGGCGGTTCCCCGGCGGGCGGCGGCCGACAATATCGCGATAAAGAAACGCCAATAGCGATCCTGAATCGCCTTGAGGGCATCGGCCCTTGCCTTCGCCCCTCCTTCGTCCGCCGCCTTGGCGGTCGCCGTCAGGTAAGCGGCCAGCGACTCGAACATGCCGTCCCGATCGGGAATGCCGGCGATGGCCAGAATGCCGCGCGAGGCCAGGAGGGAATCGGCCGGCTTTCCCGGCGATCCCTTCGCCATCCCCGCGTCGGTAATCGTACCGTCGACCGTATTCGCCGCCATCGGGAGTCCGCTTTCCTGCTCGTCAAGCCTCGCGCGCCGCCCGCCAGTTTTCGGACCGCGTCGCCGTTTCCGTAATCAGGACAGAGCCTGGCGAAAGTCGCTCAAAAATTCGCCGGCGTCGGGGTAGCGTTGATTGGGATCCGGGTCCAGCGCCGTGGACAGAACCTTCACCACCTCGGAATCGAGTTCCGGCCGCAGTTCGGGAAGGGATCGCAGACTTCCGGAAAGAACGCCGGATTTTCGGTCCCGTCCGGAAAAATCATAGACCTCGACCCCGGTCAGCATATGGAAAAAGACGGCGGCGGCGCTAAAAACATCCGACTGGGGAATCGTCCGGATAAGATCGGTCAACTGCTCGGGCGGCAGGTAGGCGGGCATGCCCCACTCGTGGATGAGGGGAGGGAAATCGTCCCCTCCTCCCGTATCCGGGGAACGGCTGGCCAACCCCAGGGAGGAGAGCTTCACCGCCAAACCGCCTCCCCGCCGTCGATCCAAGAGAATGTTGCCGGGGTTTATGTTGCGATGGCACAAACGCGCCTCGTGCATGGCGGCGACCGCCTCGAGCAACTGTACGAAAAGGGGCGCGGCCTCGTAAAACCCCATTCCCGCGCCCGGGTTCCGGCCGATAAGATTTTCCAGAGCCCCCCCCTCGACATATTCCACCGCCAAATAGGGCCGGTCATCCCACAAACCGTCGCTGAAATAGCGGATGACGTTGGGATGGTTCAGGAGCTTGGCGATTTCGGTTTCCCGCCGGAAAATGTCCAACCGACGCAGGGTCTTCGCCTTGTTCCGAAAAATCCGCAACATCTTGATGGCGGCGGCGGCGCCGCTGTCCTCCTTGATCGCCCGGAACAACTCGCGATCGCCGCCGCCCGGCAAACGGGCGGTGACGGTATAGCCCTCGATTTTCGGAAGGCCATCCGCGAATTCTCCCATCGGTTCCCGCCGAACGGGGCTGTCGAGTTCGGACTGGTCTTTCAAGGGAACCACGGCGGTGAGGTTGTCCTGGCGAAGCGGCTCCCTCTCGGCCGCCGCGAATATCTCGGCGGCGCCCAACTCCGGGGACGGCAATGGCGTTTCCCCGCCCACGGACACCCTGAACAGGCTGGAACCGGCCAGGATGACGTCGCCGTGCCTCAAGGAAACGAAGGCGTTGAGGGAATCCCGGTCTCTTCCCCCCAAGCGTCGGGTATTAACCATCAACCCGTTGGTCGAACCTAGATCAATTATCCGGATGCGGTTGTCGGATACGTCGATGAGAAAATGCAGGTGACTGATTGACGAATCGTCCGACAAATTGAAATGCGCTTTGGCGTAGCGCCCAAAAATGAACACCGGGCCGCCGACAAGCTCGAACTTCTTGCCTTGCAGGGGGCCATGGGTGCAGACAAGGGAAATCGCCTGGGAATCATTATCCACCATGTTTCCGGCCTATATTGAATGCTCAACCATTCCCGAATTAACTTTTAAACTCTTTGCGGCTGAACCGTGACCGAATATGCGCAAATCCGTGATTTATGGCCAGGCCGGGTGGTTTGCCCAACCTGGCGTGAATTCGCCAACCCCTTTATTCCCGCAAATGGCCGCTTCCTTCCACCAGCCACTTGTAGGTGGTCAATCCTTCCAGGCCCACCGGCCCCCGGGCGTGGAGCTTGCCGGTGGAGATGCCTATTTCCGCCCCCAAGCCGTATTCATGGCCATCGGCCAGGCGGGTGGAGGCGTTCACCATCACCGACGAACTGTCGACCTCCCGCTGGAAACGTTCGGCCGCCGTAAGACTGGAGGTTATTATGGCGTCGGTATGGCGGGAGCCGTACGAATTAATGTGGCGTATGGCCGAATCAAGGTCGGGAACCACCTTCACCGACAGGATCAGCTCATTATATTCGGTTTTCCAGTCCTCCTCCGTCGCCTTGACCACATTCACCCCGGCCCGGCCGGCGATTGTTTCCGTCGCCGGGTCGGCCCGGATTTCCACTCCCGCCCCGGCCAGGGCGGCCAGGCAATCCGGCAGGAAGACGCCGGCCAGATCGTGATGGACCAGCAAGGTTTCGGTGGCGTTGCAGGTGGATGGCCGGTCGGTTTTGGCATTGAGGACCACGCGCTTGGCTAGGCCGGGGTCGGCGGAGGCGTCCACATAGGTATGGCAGATTCCCTCCAGGTGCTTGAGTACCGGAATGCGGCTGTGTTCGAGAACCTCCGCCACCAACTCCTTGCCGCCCCGGGGCACGACCAGATCAATATGCCGGTCCAGGGCGAGGAGGCTGGTCACCAATTCCCGATCAGGCGCCCCGGCCACCTGGGCCGCCCGTTCCGGCAGCCCGGCCGACTTGAGGGCGCGGGAAACAAGCCGCCCCAACTCCCGGTTGGAGATGAACGCCTCCCGGCCACCTCGAAGTATGCAGGCGTTGCCGGATTTGAGGCTTAGGCAAGCCGCGTCCACGGTGACGTTGGGGCGCGACTCATACACTAGAAGGATGACGCCCAAGGGTACGGCGATCCGGCTTAGCCGGAGGCCGTTGGGCCGGACGGCGCCGTCCAAAACCCGACCCACCGGATCGGGAAGCGCCGCCACTTGGCGGGCGCCGTCCGCCATGGCCGAAATTCGCCTTTGATTCAGGGTCAAGCGATCCAACCGGGCCGGGGAAAGCCCGGCCTTCCGGGCGGCCAGCAAATCCTTTAGGTTGGCGGCGATCAAGCGTTTGGCCGATTTTTCCAGCAAATCGGCCAGAGCCAGGAGGACGGCGTTTTTCCGGCCGCCATCGGCCGCCGCCATGGCCGGAGCGGCGGTTTCCGCCTCAATGGCCAGGTTGAGGGCGAGGTCGCGAAACTTGGACATGACCGCCTCCTGCGAACGCGAATCGGGCAACTCCCCCCATGATACCAAGCGGCCAGCCGGACGGCAAGCGGGAAAAGCAATTTTCGGCAAGAGAAAAAGCATTGACTTTCGCCGATGGCCCGCCATCATTGTTTCGTTAATCCATCGCCGAAAAGGGAAACCCAAGCCAAAAGCTTGATTGCCGGCGGAGGATTCAAGACTTCCTCGATGCCGGGACGGGCCGCGGTTGATTTGAAATTCCAGAAGCAAATTCGTTTGGGACGCAAAAATTCAATTCGGGAGGGCGGGGATCATGGTGGATACCATCAAGGGCAAGGCTGTCATCTTCACTCAAGGCGGGCCAACGGCCGTAATCAACGCTTCCTGGGTGGGAGTGGTCCAGGGGTTGATGCTTAATCACGACATCACCGATATCTGGGGCGCCATCAACGGAATAGAGGGCATCATGAAGGAGGATTTCGTGGATCTGATGGCCCAGACCGCGAAAACCCTGGAGAACATCAGTTACACCCCCGCCTCGCAATTGCGTTCCACCCGCCGCAAGCCCAACGACGCCGACAACGCCCGGATGCTGGACGTGTTCCTGAAACACAATATCCGTTATGTTTTCGGCATCGGCGGCAACGACACCTCGGAATCGCTGGACATCATCAACGACGCCGCCCGGGATCGTGAATTCGAACTCCGGGTTCTGCACGTGGCCAAGACGGTGGACAACGATCTGATGGAAAACGATCACACCCCGGGCTACGGCTCCGCCGCCCGCTTTGTGGCCAACGCCTTCCGGGGGGTCAGCCTAGACAATCAATGTTTCGGGGGCCTCTATGTCGGCGTTTGCATGGGCAGGCACGCCGGCTTTCTCACCGCCGCCGCCGCCCTCGGCCGGACCCTTCCCGACGAAGGGCCGCATTTGATTTACCTTCCCGAATGCGTTTTCGATCTTGACGGCTTCGCCGGGGACGTGGTCGCCGTATACAAGCGGCTGGGGCGTTGCGTGGTCGCCGTGTCCGAAGGGATTGAAGACGCCGGGCACACCCCCATCCTCCAGGCGCTTTCCGCCGGCGGCGCCCTGGAGAAGGACAGCCACGGAAACGTCCAACTTTCCGGCACCGGCGCCCTGGCCGACAAATTGGTGGAATTTCTCAAGGTCCGCCTGGAAAAAGAGGGAGTGGGAAAAGTCCGCGCCCGCGGGGATACTTTCGGTTACGTGCAGCGGTCTTTCCCCGACCAAAGTCCGGTGGATCGCGAAGAGGCCCTGGCTCTCGGGCGTTTTGCCGCTGCTTCCGCCCAATCCGGCAACATAGACGGCTCCTGCGCCATTGTCCGGATATCCGACGATCCTTACAAGGCCGATTATAAATTGGTTCCTCTGAAAAACGTCGCCGGCAAAACCCGGCGCATGCCGGATGAATTCATCGCTTCTTCCCGGAACGACGTGACCGACGCCTTTATTCGTTATGGCCGGCCGCTTATCGGGGATTTG
>JAISYL010000015.1 GCA_031269935.1 Planctomycetota bacterium | reverse complement strand
TGCGAACCGGGAGCTTGCCCGCCGCCTCGACGAACTGAACGCCGAATTCGAAAAGAAAACCGGCGAGGACAACATCCGCTTCAATGCGATTTTCCAGGAATTGCGCCGGCTGGCCCTGGCCATTCATCGAAACGGGATGGGATTCAGGCGGCATAAAAAGAGGATATTTCCGTATCCAGGATGATCGCCGACGCGGACGGGAAGCCAATCATTCTGGCCGGTCCCGATGCCGCCGCCGATCATGCGGCGGAGGTTAAGGATTTCATTACCGACTGGTTGGAACTGAAGAAAACAGTGCGGAAAATCGGCCTCCGCCCACCCCTTCCCACAACGCTCCCCTGTACCCGCCTTTTTGTCCCCCGATTGCTCGCTATTTTCCGGGAATCGCAATTCCGGAGCAATAAGGTTAAACGGTAACATGCTTATTTATAATGCGTTGCTGAATTTATTGCAGGTTTATTGCATTCTTATTGCTCGCTGATGATCTTACCGAGCAATAGCTGCCAAGCTATCCATCGGACACAATAAACCATTTCCCGGCACGCGTAATGCCTACAAGCCGCGCCTTACCCTCCTTTTTAAGGTCACGCAGGAGCCCTTGGACTTGGGCTCGGGAACGTCCGGGAAGCACTTGGCATAACTCCTCCAGACGGCTTCCATCTTGCACATTGTCCCGCAAATGCTTTAACAGTAATTCCTTGTTCGTTTCCCGAGCCAAGCCGATCTTGCGGGTATATACCCCTTTTTTCCCCGTGGCAGTATAATATTTCCGGCTCAGTACATATCGCCCGCGCGCCGCCTGTTCGATGACTCCAAGTTCGCCGAGGCGTGGAATACGAGGGTGCAACGCTTGGGGTTACGGGGAGACTGCCGGTTCAGAATATTATCAGGGGTAATGCCTTGGGGAAAACCTCCTGGACTCTTCACTATCAATCTTCGAGGATATCTGGATAATGAAGACGCTTCCACCCAGTTGATAGTCGCGATGACAAACTGCATTCATTATGACCTCGCGCACCGTGCGCTTGTCGAATGTCGGTACGTCATCCACAAACAACCCGCTCTGATAATGCTGGAGGTCGTTTCGAAGATTTATCAAGTTCCATAGTTCGTCATAGAAGGGAAAAAAGCCTCGCCGAAATTCGGCGCGTTGCCGGGCAGGACCGGCAGCCTCGGTGGATCGGTATTCGAACACCACCTCGCATTGGTTCAACGTAAGCGTTAGCATACGCTTCAAAAAGAACCAACATTTTGTTTTCTCTTCGAATCCCGACAGTCGGCCCAACAACCTGCCTCCGTATGTCCCCCTTCATTTGCCTCCGCCGGTTTGTTCATAGGCGATGGCTTGCTCGTGAATTTCATCCACGCTTTTACCAGGCCATAAACTGTCGCGCCATCGGGTATAGTCGAAGTTTTCCTTCTTGATCATTTGGACAAAGCGTTCGGCGTCGACTTCACCCAATTTATCAATCAAGGCGTCTATCGCCTCCAATCGTACAATCGCATCGGCTTTCATATTTTCCCTTCCGTATCCCTTATAAAATCAATGGGATTGATGATGGAGATACCGCACTCCTTCTTTTTGAGAAGTTTCAAATCCGTTGTGATGAAGTATTGGCATCCCGAGACCCTGGCGCAGGCTACATGAAGGGCATCCTTCGGAGCGATACCGGCTCCGGCGAATTCGTTGGCCAACACTCTCACCGCTTCGGATGCAGGGCAATACTTCAACGCTTTATATTTCCATTTGTCTATGGCGATTCGCCGATCCTCATATGGATTGTGACTGTTTTCGAAGTCGAGCATATACGACCAGCACAATTCAACAAAACCCGCCGAGACCCGCGCCTGGATATAAAGTTTTGCGTCGGCCTCCTGACGGATGCGCATTTGCTCTTGAGTATCAAAGGGACGGTTGAAACAACATTGATCCAGATAAATAAGCATACGCCATCCACTTTCCGCACGTGTCGCCAAAACAACACCTCCCCCTGTCATTATACGGGAGGGAGCGGCGAAAAAAAACAACTCTTTGTCCACCGCCGCCGGCAAACGGCCCGACCGGTCAGAACGCCAGTCCCACCGAAGCGTTCAGATTGTGGCCCTTGAAGCCGGAGCGGGTTTCGAAGTCGTAGTCGACGCGGAAATCGATGCGGCTGTTGACGCGTCCGGACAGGCCCGCGCCGACGCGCCAATGGCTGCGGCCGGGATCGACGCCGACCATCTTCGCGCCGCCGGGTGTATTGGCATAGCCGGCGGTGATGGACGGGCGGGACTTGTCGGCGGCATAGACGAAGGCGGCGCGGACTTTGGGGACAACGAAACCGCCGTCGCAGCCGAAGCGGAACATCTTGTTGAAGCGAACGCCCAGCGGGACGTCCACGCCGTAGTCGTGGCCGGAGTCGAAGCGGTTGGCGACAAGGGCCGGGTTGTTGACGCCCTCGGTCCAGGAACCGTTCCAGACTCATCTTCGACAGTTGGGGCGGTATTTTTTGTCGAAGGGTGAACGCGCAGCCGGCGTGTTGCTAACAAAATGTGATTGGAGTGCATAGGACAAGGGTTATTTTGCTGACACTGACTTGACATCAGCAAGTTTCATGATATTATGATAGTATTGATTGACGCATTTAAGGGGATGGCATGATTCGAAACTTCGGGGATGAAAGAACCGTTGAACTGTACAAAGGCAAGAGGCCGAAGGGAGTTGCGGCAGAAATTGCGCGCAAGGCGACCAACCGGCTGCAAATGATTGATGCAGCGGACCGGGTTGATGCTCTTCGGGTGCCACCATCCAACAGGTTGAAGAAACTGGGCGGCAAATTGGCCGATTGGTGGAGCCTTCGGGTTAACGACCAATACCGGATCATATTCCAATGGATTGACGGCGCGGCGGAGGGTGTCGAGTTTATTGACTATCATGATTGAAAGGGACGCCATGAGCGAAATAAAGCCGAAAAATAAAAAGATCGTTGTTGAGAAGCAGGCGCCGGTTCATCCCGGCCAGATTCTTCTTGAGGAGTTTTTGGAACCTTACGGAATTACCCAGGCCGAATTGGCCCGGCATATTGGCGTCAACCTCGTCGTCGTCAATGATGTGGTTCGGAGGAAGCGGGGAATCAACCCGCGTCTCGCACTCCTTTTTGGCGATGCTTTTGGCAACGGCCCGGAAATCTGGTTCAACATGCAGACAAATTATGACTTCTGCCGGGAACGCGATACCTTGCGGCGCACCGGCAAGGTAAAGCGCATCGGGAAGCTTTCCGCCCTGACCGGGACAGGGAAATGACCATTCGGCCAATCCGTTTACGTCTACGGGCCTGAAAGAGGAAGCGGAAGAGTTTTCGAAGCTGGATTTCACAAAGGAAGCGAAGTGGCAGGGCGCGGCCAGGGGCTGGAGCGAGGAATCCGTCCGCTTCCTGCACCAGGGCGCGGAAGGCATCCGCCAGGCGGCGCAACCCGACTGGAAACTGAAAATGGGCGACAAGGCCGCCAACACCAGCGATCCACTCGAAGACTGGTTTAGACGCCGACAACGCCCACATTTAGAAGATGGAAATTAATAACATTTGCAAATGATGTTGAATTCGTTATACTGTATTTATGGCAAAAGTTGATTTACGCGTATCCTTTCTGGTTGATGTCTGGCCTCATCTCGGGGAGCGCGAGCGGC
>JAISYL010000284.1 GCA_031269935.1 Planctomycetota bacterium | reverse complement strand
CCAGCCGCCTCTCGAATTCCGCCGTCAGGGGTCCCATGGTCAGGCGGCGATCCACCACCGCCCGGTAGGCGGCCCGGGCCGCCGGCTCGCCGAATTCCACTTTCCACCAGGGAATCATGGCTTGTCGTCCTCACCACCGTCAGGGATAATGACAGTGTCATTTGGGGAAAAGGGTCCCAACTTGGCTTCCAGGAATACCACCACCTCGGAATCAATGTCGAAACGGTGACTCATCCCGGCCGGGATCCGGACGAAGCAGTTTCTGCCGGTCGAGGCGTCGCCCAGGGGCAGGATGGTCTTTTCCCCGTCCGGCCCGTAAAGGGAAAAAACCAGACTCCCCTTCAGAATGCAATACGATTCTTCCTTGCGCGGGTGAAATTGCGCGAGGTATTTAACCTCCCGCCGCAACGCCACCAGCATTTCATGGAAGAGGTCGCCGGGCGCATGGTGAAGGCAGATGCGGATTTTGCCGGTCCGACTACGCAGAGCCCTGCCCGCCAGTTCCTCGATGTCGGCCGGGGAAAACGTCCGCAGCCGATCCAGCGCGAACAGGACCTCCTCATTTTCCTCCCTGGTTTCCATGGCTCCCCGTCATTCGAAAAAAACGAACGAATAATCCCCGCCGTAGCCGGCCAGCCCGAACCACCATTCCCACTCGGACGTGTGGAAAAAGCATTCGCCGGTCAGCACCCAGCACATCAGGTTAACCTTTTCCCGTTCCGTACGGTAGGACTCGACCGCCAGGTACTTGTTTTTTTTCCCCACCCGCTCCATTTCCTTCAGGGCCCGGAAGAGATCCTGGCAATACAGGTTGTGGAGGGTGTTGAGGGAAAGGACGAGATCGAATTCGCCGTCCCCGAAGGGCAGGGCCGCCGCGTCGGCCCGGGCGAGAAACGGCTTCACCTCCTCCTTGGCGTGATCCAGGGCGTAGGCCGAAATATCCACCCCCGCCACCTCGATTCCCGGCGCCGCCCGGGCCAGTTCGTAAAGGAGGAAGGCCTTGCCGCAGCCGACGTCCAGGACCCGATCCCCGGCCCGGAGGCCGTAATGCGCCGCCATCGCCTCCGCCACCGGCCGCCACCGGCCGCCAGCGGCCGTCGTAGCGGTAGCCGCCGAAGTCGTAGCGGCGATCCCCGTCCCAATAATCGTGATCGTAGCGCTTGGCCACTTCTATCGCCTCGGCCTTGGGATAACCGGTCATCCGGGCGAGATAGTCCCGCTTGGTCGCCCGGTGCAGGGATGAAAGAAAGTCCACGTACGCCATGGCAATGCATCCAATCTTAATCCGGCCGTTTGGTTTGGCCCAACCGGCCAATCACATTCTGGACAGGGCGAGTTTACGGGTATCCCGGCGGATGGCATCCAATTCCGCGGCGCCAACACCCATTCTTTCCGCTATCCTCGCCCTCTTTTCGGGAGTCGAAAAATTAATCCGATCCCATTCATAGGCCCGCAACAGGGTAAGTTCCCGGGCGTCGAAATGCGGCGAGACGATTTGTCCCTGATTCCAGGACGTCTCGGTTGAACAAAATCCCGGCGCGAAGGCATTTTCCCGTTCGCACACTTCCCACAATTCCGTATGGCGCAGGGGGATGGCCGCGAATATCTTGACGTAGCCGGCCTCCAATTCCTCGGCGAAGCGCAGGGTTTCGCGAATTTCCTCCCAAGTCTCGCCCGGAAACCCCACTATGAAATTGGCGATCGTAAAAATTCCCATGGCGTTCGCCGCCTTGACTATGCGTTTCGTATGGGTCAAGTTCACCGGTTTATGGATTATTTCCCTGAGAACCCTGGGCGAACCGGATTCAACCGCCGGATTTATGCACACGCAGCCGCTTTCCTTCATAAGCGCCAGTAATTCCTCGTCCAGATTGAAGGAGGCCACGGCGGAAAACCACGGCATGGCCAACCCTCGTTCAATCATGCCCTTGAAGATGGCTTCCGCCCGGGGGCGGATGGCCAGCAAATTTTCATCCGCAAACACAATCGAGCGAACGCCGTGGACATTTTTGAAAAAAGTCATTTCCTCCAGCACCTTTTCCGGACTTTTGGCCCTGACCCTATGCCCGGCGATTTTCGCCGCTTGGCAAAAGCAGCATGACTGGGGACAGCCTCGCGAAGTGAACAAGGTGACACAGGGAAGCGCGCCCGTGTCGTCTATCGTTTTCCGTTGGTTCCAATTCGCGTAGGCGGAAAAATCAATCAAATCGTAGGCCGGCGGCGGCAAATTGTCCAGATCTTGCACAAAGCGGGCCCGCGCCTGGACGGCGACCTCCTCCCCATTCCGATAGGCGAAACCTTCCCGCGGCCTTTCCCCTCCCAGGAAAAGGTGCCGGATCAGGGCGGGGAACGCTTCCTCCCCCTCGCCTATGCACACAAAATCCAGATCCGGGTTTTTCATGGCGTCTCCCGGATTCATGGTGGCGTAGACGCCGCCCATTATGGTGACGCAATTCGGAAGAGTTTTTTTCGCCAGCGATACCGCCATTTGACCGGAACGGGAAAACAAATCCATCAATACCGAAATCCCGACCAAATCATATTTGCCCGAACCCAGCCTTTCCGCAAATCCATCCCGCGACATATTTTCCTTGTAGGCGTCGATAATGTCGACCTCGCAAACATCGCGCACCATAGCCGCCAGGATGCACAGGGAATGGGGGAGCATATGCCATTGAAAGGAGGCATCGGAAACTTGCCAGGCGAAATTGGGGAAACACAGGGCGATTTTCGGTCGCTTCGACATTCCTGTCATCCAAGCTAACGGCTTGAAAACAACTTCGGATCCCGCCTGAATGGACTGGATTTCGTCAGCCGCCTCAAGCTTCATCCCATATGTTTTTGAGTCCGGCCAGCGAGGTTTCCGTCAGCTTCCCGGACCTGGCTTCCTGGCTTCGGGCGCATCTCACATTTGTTATACGGATTTTGCTTGTAATCGCCGAGTAGATTCCGGATAAAGTTGTGTAGGCCACTTTATCTGGAGGAAAGCCATGAAAAAGAAGTTTTTGGGTTCCAACAAGTATCCACCCATAGACTTGCGTGGGATTGAGGAGGAAGTGTTGGT
>JAISYL010000212.1 GCA_031269935.1 Planctomycetota bacterium | reverse complement strand
TAATAAATTGGCGGAGAGAGAGGGATTCGAACCCCCGTTGGGTTGCCCCAAAGCGGTTTTCAAAACCGCCGCCTTCGGCCGCTCGGCCATCTCTCCGTCCCTTGGCAGCCAAGTGGACTTTCTTGCCATCCCGACGGATTATCCAGCCGTATTTTCCGTCTCCCCGGCCTTAACCATTCCGGTCGGACGGATCGGGCAGGATTCGACGCCCCGGTTTTTCTTGTTCTGGCGCTTGAACAGGTACATCTTCTCGTCCGCCTGGCTCAAAAGATCGCTGGCCGGGATGGAATTGTCGGTCGGCACGTACACCACCCCGTAACTGATGCTGCGGGCATAGGGGGTTCCCTGTTCCCGATCCTCCCGGCCCAATTCCTTCGCCAGCTCCCGCATCCTGGCTTCGGCCCGAGCCGCATCCCAATCCCGCTGCAGCAACATGAATTCGTCGCCTCCCAGGCGATTCACCATCACGTCCCGGGAAAAGCTCGACAGAAGCCGGGCGACGCTGGTGATATAATCGTCGCCGGCCTGGTGCCCGAAGGTGTCGTTGACGTATTTCAGGAAATCCATGTCCACGAAACAGATGCAGAACTCGTAATGATTCTTGACCCACTCGTGGAGGGTACGCATGCCGAAATGCCGGCTGTTGACCTGGGTGAGGGCGTCCTGCTCGGCCACCGACCGCAATTCCTCGATATAGCGGTGCTCCTCGCTGACGTCGGTCATGGAAAAAACCGCGGCCGGGTGGTTAAGCCAAACCAACTGGTACTTGGCGACGGAAAGATACCAGGTGCGGGATCCGGCCTCCAATTCCACCTCTTCGTGGGTGGCGCTGTCCATGACGCCCCGGGAAAAATTGCGGCGCATCCAGGCGAACAATTCCATGGCCAGGGCGGAGTCCTTTTCCATGATGGCGGCCATCGCGTTGTTGCTGAAGAGCGGCGTTCCCGTGTCCCGGTCCAGAACGATGATCCACTGGGAGATGCGATCGGTTATGGCCTTGAAAAGATCGATGTTCTGCTCCAGGGCGCGGGTCTTTTGCCTGCCGTTTTCGATCTCCTCGGTAAGGGCGTGGTACCTTTCGTCCAGCAGCCGAATCATGGCGTTGAAGGCGTCGGAAAAATCGCCCATGAAATCAACCCGCTGGCTGTAATCGCCCTTGGCCACCTGCTGGGTCTGCCAGGTAAGGTGCTTGAGGCTGGCATGGAGGTTCTTCAGGGGGGCGGCAAACTCGTTGTCGGTGGGGGGAAGCTTCACTCCCAGGTTTCCCCGGCTGAGCTCCCCCGCGAAATTCCGCATTTCATTCAGCTTCTGGGCGAAAAAAAGCAAGCCCTTGCCGAACGGCTGAAACGCCTCCGGCAATTCGTCGGGCCTCAACTTGGCTTTTTCGGGATTGTAAAGGAGGTTTCCCAGGAACTGGAAGAGAATGTCGATCACCCCTCCGAGCCGCTCGGCGTCCATTTCCCTGCCCCGCCCGGTACCGGTCGATTTGGTAGTCATGCCGAAATTCGCCGAAATTTCGACTCCAACGGACATCGGAGGCTCGCCGAAAAGCCGGATCGCCGCCGGCCGCCTCCGCGGCGCCGATCCGGCTTTTCAACAAACCGCTCCCTCAGGGGATTCAGCCGACCACCTCCCCCCGAAAGCGACAGACCCGGTTTCCGCTGGCCCAGCAGTCGACTTCCCGCACATCGTATTTTTTGCCGGTATAGCTCTCCAAAATTCCGGAAATGAATCCCTCGTCGTAAGTGCAAACATTTTCATCGGTTACCGGAAGCCCGCTACAATCCAGATCCTCTCCCACGGTAAGGGTGAGGTTCCCGGTCTCCTTGTCGAAAGCTTCCATGCGGAGAATTCCGATTTTCAATTCGGCAAGAACCTGTTGCAGTTGGGCGACAAAGGCGTCGAATCCCAGATTCAGATCCAGGGTGTTTTTCGCGAACTCGGTGCCGGCCAAAAATCCGGCGGCCCGGAAAAACCCGTTCGCCCGATCCTCCCCCAGTTCCTTGCTGATGACATCCAGCATGGTATATTGCATCAGGCGGTAAACCAAAACCGGCATAAGCTCGCCCAAGGCGCCCCGGCCAACCTTGATGTCGCCCAAATTGTCCCATTTGAACACGGAATGGCTTTTCATATTGGCGAATACGTTTTCCACACTTTTCCCTTTCTGAGATGATTTCGAAGCCGCGAACATCCCCCCGCCCGGAGAAGTCTCCGGAAAAATCGGGCCGGGCGACAAGGGGACGACCAGCCCTACATTTGAAAACTTCACCGAAAACCGCTTGGAAGTCCGTTCATGACCTTCAATTTTTAGCCGAAGCCAGGGGATTTGTCAAGCTTGGCTATTTCGGCCGGAGCATTTCGGAAAGCCCCGGGGCTCTTCCTTCCCCAATTTTGCCTTTGCTTTCGCGATTGCCGACGAATATGATCCTATCCGCTTGCAATCCGAGGTGGATCGGTTTATAAAAGAAAGCCTTGGAGATTCCCGGAAAACCGTCCGGGTCGGACCCCCCGGACGGGGTGAAAAAGAAGCGAGGTGGGGAGAGGACGAAAGGAGACGCACATGCTGTGGAATACGGGCCTGGAAGTGGGGGTTCCGCAAATCGACTCGCAGCACAAGGAACTTTTTCGCCAAGTCGACATCCTGATGGACAACAGCAAAAAGGATCGAATTCCGGAAACCCTGAAATTCCTTGGGAATTACGTGGTTAAGCATTTCACCGACGAGCAGGTTCTCCATGCCGCCTCCAAATATCCCAAAGCCGATCTCCACAAGGGGTATCATACCAAATTCATCTCAACCTTCAACGACCTGAAAAAGGAATTCGACACCTCCGGTCAAAGCTTGCCGACCATGTTAAAAATCAACAATACGGTGGTAAATTGGCTAAAGGACCATATCATGGTGCATGACAAGGAATTCGCCACCTATTACAAAAACCGGTGAATCCGGTTCCTCCCAGGGGCCGCCTTGGACTTCAAACGCGAAATTTCCCTGAACGCCGCCCGCACCGCGATTATCGTCGGGGCGGGGGAGATGGGCGGCGACATCGCCGAGCGCCTAGCCCGGGAAGGCTGACAAGTGGTGCGGGTGGACCGCGATCAGGAAAAACTCCTGGCGGCGCACCGGCTAATGGATGTGCAAATCCTCGCCGGGAATGTCGGCCCGGAAACGCTGTAAAGGGCGGGAGCGGGCGAGGCGGAAATCCTGATCGCGGCGACCGACAATGACGAGGTCAACCTAATCACCTGCCTAATCGCCAACCGGCTGAATCCCTCCTCCCTCAAGATGGATAGGATCCGCAACACGGCTACGCCCGCCTGCCCGAACTAATGGCCCCCGATGTCCTGAACCTCAGGGCGAGGATCAACCCCGACGCCGAGGTGGTCGACGGCATCGAAAAAATGATCGCCCTGCCCCGGGCGGCGGATTACGGCGAACTGGGCGGCGGCCTGGTCAAGATTATCGCGGTGGAAACGCTTTCTGGCCCGCTGATCGGCAGACCGCTGCGGGAATTCCCGGAAATCGCCGGCGATCCCGGCTTGCGGATCGGGGGAATCCTCCGCCGGGAGCGGATCATCATCCCCTCCGCCGAGGAAAGCGTCGCCGCCGGCGACGTGGTGTATTTCGCCTGCCTGGAGGAAAGCTTGGCGACCGTCCTCGACCTGACCGACTCGAACGCCGCTCCGATCCGACGCCTGGCCGTCGTCGGCAGCGGGGACATCGGCCTGCGGCTGGCGGAAAGGCTCGAGGCCGGGAATTTCCAGGTCAAGCTGGTGGATCGGGATGAAAAACGCTGCGCCATCCTGGCCGGCAGGCTGAAAAACGCCGTGGTGCTGGTCGGCGACGGCACCGACCGGCGGTTCATGCTGGAGGAAAGCCTGGGCGACACCGACATGACGATCGCGCTTACCGGCGACGACGAGACCAATATCCTGGTTTGCCTCCTCGCCAAATCGCTCGGCTGCCCCAACACCATCCCCCGGGTGAACAAGGGCGCCTACCTGCCAATCGTCCGGGCCATAGGGCTGAAGTTGAGCGTCAATCCCCGGCTGGCAGCCTCGAATTCGGTCATCCGCCTGCTCCGGAAGGGCTTGAGGCTTTCCTCGATCCTGACCCAGGACGAAAACGTGGAGATGCTGGAGGCAATGCCCAGGCCAAATTCGGAACTCCTGGAACGCCCACTCCGCCAGTTGTCCATCCCCTCCGGCATCAACCTGTTGGCTGTGGTTCGGGGAGGGGAGGCGTTCATCCCCGGAGGCGACACGGTCCTCAGGACCGGCGATTCCGTAACCCTGATTTGCGATCGTTGCCGCCTGGCCTGGGTGAAATCCCTGCTGGACGGGAAAAAATGAAAAACCGCCCCGGGAGCCAGCCATGCGGCCGAGGGTGATAGCCTACATAATCGGCGGCATGATTTTCGCGACCGGCGCCGGCATGGCCCTGCCCTTTCTTTATGCCCTGTATCACGCCGACGCCGGAACCTATCCGCTCCTAATCACCATGCTGGCGATGCTGGGCGGAGGCGCCGCCGCCCTGCGGGTTTTTCGTTGGCGGTTTTCCCGCGATCCCAACCTGGACGCCCGGGAAGGGGTGACGGCGGTGGCCGGGGGATGGCTGGCCACCGGGCTGCTCGGGGGCCTCCCCTACCGCCTGGGAGGAATGTTCGACTCCTTCACCGACGCGGCCTTTGAATCGTTCTCCGGCTTTTCAACCACCGGATCCTCCGTACTCGCCGACATCGAGGCGGCGCCGGCCAGCCTCCTGCTGTGGCGCGGCATGACCCACTGGCTGGGAGGCATGGGGATAATCGTCCTGTCGCTCGCCATTCTTCCCCATTTGGGAGTCGGCGGCCTGCAATTGTTCCGGGCCGAGGTTCCCGGCCCCAATTCCGACCGATTGACCCCGCGTCTGAAAGACACCGCGATCATCCTCTGGCAGGTCTACCTGTTCCTGACCATTGCCATGTTTCTCCTGCTGCTCCTGGGAGAGATGGATTTTGTCGAGGCGGCGACGCACTCCTTCGCCACCCTGGCCACCGGCGGCTTCTCCACCCGGAACGCCTCGCTGGCGGCTTTCAGCCCTTACAGCCAATGGGTGTGCGTCGTTTTCATGTTCATGGCCGGGGTCAACTTCACCATCCACTTCAACCTGTTGCGGGGCAAATTCCGGCTTTCCCTGGCCGACGAGGAGTTTCGCCTTTACGCCTGCATAGGCGGCGCGGCGGCCCTGATCATCTCCTTTCAGCTTCTGGCGGACGGCATGAACCTGGAACCGGCCCTGCGAACCGCCTCCTTCCAGGCGGTTTCAATCATGACCACCACCGGCTTCGTCACCGCCGATTACGAGATCTGGCCCCCCCTGGCCCAGACGATCCTCCTGATCCTGATGCTGATTGGCGGTTCGGCCGGCTCGACCGCCGGCGGGATAAAGTGCCTGCGGGTACTGGTGCTGGGAAAAGTTCTCCATCGCGAGGTGTTTCGGCTGGCGCACCCGAACTCGGTGCGGCCCACCAAGCTTAACCAAGTCGAACTGCCGAAAAACGTGATCGACGGCTGCGTCGGCTTCGTCGCCCTTTTTTTCCTCGTCTGGGCGGCGTCGGCCTTGGCTCTGGCGGCCATCGGGTTGGACTTGGCCACTTCGCTCAGCGCTTCCCTAACCTGCCTCGCCAACGTGGGACCCGGTTTCGGCGGAGTCGGGCCCGCCGAAAACTTCCAATGGCTCCCGGATCCCGCCAAATGGATTCTTAGCCTGGATATGCTGCTGGGACGGCTGGAACTGTTCACCCTATTGGTACTCTGCTCCCGGACTTTCTGGCGGCGTTGAGAAGCCGCGGGCGCCGCCCTCAGGCGCTGCGATCGAGGATGGCGGGGCCCGGGGCGGCGCGACCGCCGTCCCCCCGGTAATTGGCGCCGGCGCGGACCGCGCCGGCCAGGGAACGAAGAAACGATTCCACGTGCGCCAGGCTGGTTCTCAGAAGTTCCGCGTTGTGGCGGTTCCTGACCTGAACCGCCTCGACCGCGGCCCGCAAATCGGCGGCGATCCCGGCCAGCCGGCCGCCCTCGGGCTCGGGAAAGCCCGGCAGCAACTCCCCCAGCCTCGTGGGCGAATCGTCCAGCCCCAACCCGGCCTTGATCAGCGGCATGACGGCGAGACGCCTCTTTTCCTCGGCCGCGATTCCGGACACCAGCCTTTTTTCCTCCGCCACGGTTTTTTCCAGTTTTTCCAGATTTCCGGCGATTATGGCCTCGCGCTTGTCCTCCGCCAGGGCCAGCATCTCCCGGTGCAGGTCGATCTGGCGGACCAGAATCGACTCCAGCATGCCGATCCCGCGCCGCAGGGCGGCGGCTTTTTCCCTGTCCATGGTTTTCGTCCTTTACCGGATTTCCCCGGCCTCCGGGGCCGCCCCGCCTTCTTCGACGCGAGTCCGGGTCAGGAGCGATTGATAAACCAGTTCGGTCAGCCCGTAACCCCGACCCCCGGCCAGGGTCTTGGCCTGTTCGGCATCCAGCATTTCCTGGAAGTATTTTTCTCCGTTGTCCCCGTGCAGAGCCGGGTTTTCCTGGACCGTGGCCCGCATGGATTTGACCACCTGGTTCATAAAGACGGCGACGAACCCCTCCGCCGCTTCCCGAATCCCGGCGTCGGTTTTCGCCGATTCCCGGTCCGTCAGGCCACCGGCGGCCGCCCTGGCCCGCTCCCGCGCCCTCTCCGCCCGGTTCTTGCCGCTTATCGCCCCCAGAGCGCCGGATTCCCCCCCGGCGGCTTCAATGACATCCAGCATTTCCCGTCCCCCTTCCTTCATTGGTTGATCAGGTCGGCCTTTATGGCGCCGGCCTCGCGCAACTGCTCGAAAACGGTTATCACCTGTTCCGTGGACATGCCCATGGCGTTCATGGTGTCGATAAGGCCCTGGAGGTCGGCGTAGGTGCCCGGACCCTCGACCTCGACGGCGCTTCTCGGGGTGGCCGGGTCCAGGACGTAGGCGGGCGGTTCGTCCTCCGTCTCCGGGCGGATGGTGACGGTCTTGTCCTGGAGGCTGATCATGGCGTTGTTCACCTGGATGTCGCCGGTCACCACGATGGAATTCCTGGCCCGGTTGACCAGGATGCGGGCGGGCTGGTCCACCGACACCGGGACCTCGAGAACATTGCTGATGTAGCGGGTCGTGTCGTTCCGGTACAAATCCGGGATCCGCACCAGAACCTGGCCGGCGTCCTTGGCGTAGGCCACCGGCCGCGCTTCTCCGGTTTCGGCGAACATGGAGGTTTCCTGGAGATAGGGATTGAGCGCCGGACTCTGATTGATTTGCCGGGCGATGCCGGTGGCGTCGGCCCAATTGGCCCGGCGGAGGTTCAGGCGGACGATTCCCTCGCGATTGACCACGTTGCCGAAGGGATAGACGGCTAGTTGCCTGGCCCCGCTGTTCCGGCCGTCGGGAATGGTCCCCCGGGTGAGAATGCCGGTCCCCACCATCACCTGCCCGGTCGCTCGGGCCACCGGCTCCTCCGAAACCCCGTCGAAAAGATCGCAGGCCAGCAATTCCCCCCCGGCCAAGCTCTTGGCCCCGTTCAGGGAAGTTACCCCGACCGGGAAGTTCTGGCCCGGCCGGCCGAAGGGAGGAAGCTCGGCCGTTACCCGCACCAGGGCGATGTTGCCGGAGGCGAGGCTGGCCGTATCGAAGTCGAAATTGATGTTGCGCAAATACTTCCGGAGCAATTCCAGCGCCGCCCCCTTGCTGTCGCCGGTGTTGGCCAAGCCGGTGACGATGCCGACCCCTTCCAGGGTGATGGGGACCGCCCCCTGGATGTCGACCAGCTCGCGGACGGCCCCGGCCTGGACGAAGCATGGGGCCAACATGGCCAGGAGGGTCAGAATCACGACCTGACCGGGGGATTGTCGGCTGATTCCCGGCATGAGGGGTTCCCTTTTTCAACTTGCGCCGTATAATTATATCGGACTCCGCCGGCCGGCGCCTTCAAGCGAAATGCCGGGACGGGGCGCAACTTTCAGAACGGGTTGAGGAAGTCGATGATTTTCGATCCCCAGCCGCGCTTGTCCATGCGGGTCATCGGCCCCTTGCCGGTGTAGCTAACCGACATGTCCATCAGCAATTCCGCCTTGACGGCGCTGTTGGAGTCCATGAATTCGGGATTGACGATGCCGGTCACCTTGACGGTCTGCTCCTCGCCGTTGACGTTCACGGTTTTCCGCGCCTCCACCACCAAGTAGCCGTTCCGCTGCACTTCGATGACCTCGCCGGTGATGGTGGTGACGAAGTTTTGCGAGCGCTCGACGGTGGAATCCGAGGCGTGGGCGCGGTTGTTGCTGTAGGAAATGGTGGGGGTGTTGCCGTTGGCGGCGGCGCCGTGCTGGGTGGCGCCCAAGCCCCCGGAAAGTTTCGGGGTCAGCCAATTGCTGAGGGTCATCTGGTTGGAACTGTTCCGGGAAAGATCGTTGGCGCTGGCCAGTTCGCTGGTGGTGTTCTCGGAGACGACGATGGTGACGCTGTCGTGAACCCGCGAGGCCTTGCGGCGATGGTAGAGCGAACGGCCGCCGATCACCCGCCGCCGCAGGCGCGAGGCCATGATGTGATCGTCGTCCGACATCACGTCGTATTCGAACTCCTCCTCCGGCGTTGGCCGCCAGGGATCTCCGGCCTGAAAATAAACTTCGGCCCCCCGGGCGCGGATTGCCGCCAGCAGGAAGAAGAAGAGGGCTCCCGCCAGCAACAACAGGCAACGTTTGATCAATTCGTGCTCGCGCCGGATTTGAATTTTTCTTTCCTTGGGCATGGGCTATCCTTTCTTGTGGACTTTTAAAGGAAATCAAGCGGCGGTCGGTTCGATTTTCCTTAAAAGTCAACTTCTCCGAACCGGCCGCTTTTCACTTGTTCCGCCCGGGAACCACCGAAACCACCCCCCGGTCGGTGATTCTCGCCTGGTATTTCGCCCGGGTGACCGAATCCTCGACCTGGATGAGATCGCCAATCATGCCGCCGGACAGGGCCTTGCCCCGGGCCGCGATTTCCCATCCCCGGTCCCGGGTGACGCTCTGCACCATTTCGCCGCGCTTGACGGCGGCGGTCGGGACGGCCTCGTCGGCGAAAATGGCCGCGCCCGGCCCGACGTCCCGGGCAAGTTCCCTCCCGGCGGCCGCCTCCCGCCGGGGAGGAAGGTAGGAACGGCCGGACTCCATGGGAATCCTGGCGATCTTGACGTCGGCCGCCGCCAGCACCTCGCCCCGCCGCAGTTGCCGGGACGCCACCAGGGCCAGGGCGGTAAGCTTGACTTCGGCGACAAGTACCGTCCGCCCGGGTTCGGAGGCGGGCGTCTCCCTCAAGCCAAGCCTGAAGGTGGCCTTGCCGGGGATTCTTCCCGCCGCCTCCTCCACCTGGATTTCCCGGACCGAATCGGGAAGGGAACCGGAAAAGGAGATGATTTCGGCGGCTATTTCCACGTCGGGGCGGCGGTACCGTCCCGCCAGGTAATCGGCCACGACACCGGCCAAGCGTTTCCGGGCTTCCGGAGTCAGGGAATCCGCCTTCCCGGCGGGGGAACCGCCATCGCTTCCGGCCCGGGAAACGGCCGGGGAAGCCGGAGGGGGGGAGGAAATTTTTTCCGGAAACGGGGCAAGTTCCGCCAAACGTTCCGGGGTTTCCCGCGCGCGCGGCCGGCCGCCGCCGCCAAGGACCAGCACCTGTTCGTTGCCGGTGAAGGAAACCCTGGCCGTGACGCCCATCTCCAGCAAGCGGTTTTCTATTTCCCAGCGGGTGAACTCGCGGGTTTCCCCCTTGCCGGGAGTGGGCCCGAGAATTATCGCCCCCACTTC
>JAISYL010000186.1 GCA_031269935.1 Planctomycetota bacterium | reverse complement strand
CGTACCCCTAGCGCCTCCGCCGGTTTTTCCGTTTGGGACCGTCCGGATGTATCGGGGGCGGGACGAAATCCGGCAATTCCCCGGTCAGGTTGACGATGGTCATGCTCAAACGGTTGATTTCCCCCTCGGAAAGGTGGGGGAGGCAATCAATTCTCAGCCAGAGCCGGCGGCGATCCGGCTTTTCGATGGACAGCACGGCGGATCGGGCGGTACGCACTTTTCGGGCCAGGATATGCGGCCACTGGTTGTCGGCCAGCGGTTTGCGGTTGGTGGCGTGGGCGGCGAAGGAGGCCAGGCCGCTCTCCAAAGCCTCCCGCAGGGCCGCGGGCGAATCATGCCCGAACAGGGACAGCCCGAGCGAGTTGGAAAAAACCAGGTTGCCGGCGGAATCGAAGACCAGGATGCCGCAGGGCAACTCCTCCCACAGGGTCGGGACGGGGAGGCCGTCGACGATTTCCGGCTCGTCCGCCTCCGAAGCCTCCCGTTCGGCGGCCATGCCGGCCAGGATGTCCTCCTCCTGATCCGGGTCCGGGCGGCGGAAAGCCCGGCGCTCCAGCTTTTCCAGGACGGCCCGCAGGCGTTCCCTGGCTTCGCCCCGCTCCAGCGGCAGCGGCAGGTAGTCGTCGGCCCCGGCCCGGATGAAGTCCAGCGCCTGGGCCAGGCTGCGCCAGCGGGCCACGGCCAGCAGGGGAACATCCCCCGCCTCCCGGCGCAATTCCGCGAAGCCTTCCCCCCCCGCCCCGCCGGCCATCTCGGCGGAGAAGAAAACGGCGTCGGGGGGATTGTCCCAATCCGGCCGGCCGGCGTCCGGGGCGATCAGCCGGGCCTCGGCCCAGTCGGCGAAGGCGTCGAGGCATTCGGCCAGGGTTCCCCGTTCAGAATCCAGGAGCCAGACCAGGGGCGTCCCCCCCGAATCCGCGGCCATCGCCCAACCCCCTCCCCGGCTGGCTAAGAGTCGACTTTTAAAGACTCAACCGCTTTCGTTTCAATGGATTGTTTTTTCGTCAATTCGGCTCAAGCCGGCGACATGGCAAAAAAACGGCTCTGAAACGAAAGCCCTGAAACTTTATGGACGAGCCCTAAAGCCAGACCAGCATGCCGCCCAATCCCACCAGGTAAAGGATTAACGAAACCACCACCCCGCCGAACAATCCCAGTACCCCGTGCATGATTCCGCCCCGGATCAGGCAGATTATCGCCAGGATGAAGGCGGCCAGATCGAGCGGGACGGCGACGAGTACGGTCAGGGGAATGGGCAGCAGGAAAAACACCCAAGCCAGGACCAGGCAGATCCACATGGATCTCGCCGGCGGCCGGGCGGCGCCTAAGGATTCCGATTCCATTGTTTTCTCCCTTGCCGGCCGGGAACGGGGACGCTTCAAATTCCGGGGCCGTCCCGGCGGGAATCCCCGTTCCTGAACCAACGGGCGGAAAAAGAGCGGCCGGACAGGTTCCGGCTGGGTTTCAGCGACAGCGACAACAGCAGGATCTGCCCCAGGGTCACCGCCAGGGCGCCCATGAGATAGGCCGCCTGATCGTCGCCGCCGCCCAGCCGGTCGATCGCCAGGCCGGCAATCGGGCCGGAAAAGCAATAGGCGGCGTCGATGGAGGCGCTGTTGACGCTCATGCAGATTCCCCGGATGCTTTCCGGGGCCAGGCGCACCACCTCCAGGGTCAGGGAGGGAAACACCATGGAACAGCCGGCCCCCACCAGAAGAGCCCCCGCCAGCCCCGTCAGCGGCCCCGGCGCCAGCCACAGGAGATATCCGCCCAGCATCTCGACCAGGCCGGAAAGGCGGGCCACCGCCACCCCGCCCCATTTGTCCGGCAGGCCGCCGAGAACCAGGCGCATGCCGACAAAGCCGACGCCGGTCACGGTGAAGGCGATTCCGGCGTAATCCCAGCCCCGTTCCAGGAAGGTCTTGGAAAGGAAGGCGCTCAGGACCGCGAAGCCGACCGCGTGCAGGCCGCAGGGCAGGCTCAGCCGCCAGATCCGGCTGACCACGTTCCACAGGGACGGCGGCGGCAGCCCGGAGACGGCGGGAACGGGAGGGGCCGATTCCGGGCTGGGCAGGGCGATGGCCAGGGCGAGCAGGGGCGCGAGGACGCAGACGGCCAGGACGCTGGCGAAGCCAAACCTTTCGTAAAGGGTGTAGCCGACCCAGCCGCCGAAAGCCACGGTTCCATAAAGGCACATGCCGTGGCTGGCCATCACCTTCCCGGCCCTGGCCATGCCCATCCGGCCGATGCACCAGTGGCCCATTCCCACGTTGGCCAGGCTTTCGGCGAAGCCGAGGATCAGGCGCCCGGAAAGAAGGGCGGCGAAGCCGCCGATCCTCGGGAGATCGCCCAGGACGGAGACCAGGCACACCAAGCCCCCCGCCGCGTAGCCCAAACTCCCCAGGATGAAACAGCGCTTGCCGCCGAAGCGGTCCGCCAAGCCGCCCGCGAACCTCCGGAAGGCAAAAGTGGTGAGGAAGCCGGCCCCGGCGGCGACCCCGGCCAGAAAATTGGACAATCCCAAATCGCGGGTGACGTAAATGGAAAGGGACGAAAGCGGCATGATCATCGGGAGATAACAGAAAAAGGCCGCCAGCATCATGAAGGCGAAATGTCTGAACCTGAATTCGGAATCGGCCATTCGGCTTTCATCCCCCGCCCGACGGCAAGGGCGCGGAAATAAATGGAATTCACAACTTCGACGGGAAAGCGCCGGGCGGGCAATGAACCGCCGCGCCCCGAGGCAACCGTTATTCCTTTGCGCGATCCCCGGGCCGGTCGAAGGAGATCCCGCCCGCTTGCGGGCATTCAAGCGCCCACCGCTTGGTATATGCCAAAAATGGGCGAAGTCAAGCTATTTTTAACTCGGGGCCGGCGGGTGGACTTTTTCGGCGAAAAACAATCTCCTTGCGATGTCCGGGGACCGGAGGGAACCCGGAAGAATTTCCGCCGATTTTTTACTGGATTTCCTTCCCTCCCCCGCTATAATCGTGGATCGGCGACGATGTTTTCGCGTTAGCCGCCAGAATTTTCGACCTTCCGGCCGAGAGCCCGGAAGGTGATTGTTTTTGGCGGTTGCGGCTTTTAGAGGCTGTTGTTAAATGCCGGATCGTCCGGGTTGGACAAGGAAAAAGGCGCCGGCGGGATGATTTTTGGCCGGAGGTCAAGGGCAAAAATCATCCGGGAAGCGACTTTTGCCGCGGCATAACCCGATGAGACGGCATTTAACGACACGCTCTTAAAGGAGCGGGAATGGCTAGGCGGGCGGTTATCCGGACCGGCGGCAAGCAGGCCCTGGTGGCGGAAGGCGATGTTTTCGAGGTCGAATTGCTGGAGGCGGAGCCGGGAGGGGAAGTAAGGTTCGACGACGTCCTGATGCTGGTGGACGGCGCCGATTCCCGGATCGGCGCCCCCGGGCTGGAAGGCGTCTCGGTGTCGGCCAAGGTGCTTGAGCAAACCCGGGGCAAAAAAGTCCGGACCGTTTTTTTCCGCCGGCGCAAGGACAGCATGTCCACCAAGGGGCATCGCCAGAATTACCACCGGGTCAAAATCACCGGCATAAAAGTGGACTGACGGCGGGCTTTTGAAGTTTCAGGGCGTTCGTTTCAGGGCCGTTTTTGCAATACGGCCTGGCGGAGGAATTTGGTTATGGCGCACAAGGTTGGCCAGGGAAGCAGCCGCAACGGGCGCGATTCCAACCCGAAATTTCGGGGAGTCAAGAGGTTTGGCGGCCAGAAGGTGACTCCCGGAACCATCCTGGTGAGGCAGAAGGGCAATCGTTTCCATCCCGGCCTGAATGTCGGCCAGGGGCGCGATTTCACCCTTTTCGCCCTGGCCGGCGGGGTGGTCAAATTTGAAATGAACAAACGCAGGATTCATGTCGAAGCCCCCGCCGCCACCGCTTGAGCCCGTACGACCCGGTTCCGCCGTCCCCCGGGCCGGCGGCGGGCGGCGGCCCTTGAAAAGGAACGGGAGTTTGTTTCCGGCGGTTCGGCAAGGCCGGGTTTGACGGGTCGGCCGCTTCCATGCCATCCCTTCCGGCGGAGAATCTTTCCGGCATCATCCTATTCCTGTTGCTGTTGTCGCTGTCGGCCACCTTCTCGGGCTGCGAGACCTCGCTTTTCTCCCTTACCGTCCCCGAACTCAACCGCATCCGCGCCGGGCGAAGCCGCCTGGATCGGGCCATCGCCGAATTGCACGCCAACCTGAAAACCCTCCTGCCGATCCTGCTGTTCTGCAACATGGCGGTCAACACCCTGATGTATTCCCTTTCCTCCTCAATCGCCGCCAGGCTGGGGGAGGAGCGGGGAGCCGGCGCCGCCCTGCTCTTCGGTTCGGCCAGCCTTTTCCTGGTGCTGTTCCTGGGGGAGGCGTTCCCCAAGCAATTCGCCATTTCCTCCAGCCTGACCGTCTGCCGCCTCGTCGCCCTTCCGGTGTGGTGCTGCCGCCGCCTGCTGGTGAGGCCCCTGTCGATTCTCAATTCCCTGGTGACCGTCTGCGAACGGCTGATTTCCCCCGGAGGCGCCGGAAGAAGCCTGGAATTGCGGGAGGAGGAACTGCGCCTGCTCATGGAGATAAGCCGCCGGGACGGGGTGATTAGCGACGGCGAATACGAATTGATCGACGGGGTGGTGGAGCTTCCGGAGGTGAGGATCCGCGATCTCATGATCCCCCGGGTCGACGTCCCCCCCCTCGTTTCCGGAGCCGATCCGGAACGGGCGCTGGCCCTGGCCAGGGAAACCGGGCACTGCAAGATTCCGATCCTGGATTCCGCCGGGACCGATTTTTCCGGCTGGATCGACGCGCGCGATCTCCTCGCCCCCCGGCCGGAGGGCGCGGCCGGCCGGGCCCGGCCCCCGGATGGCCTGGCCGGGCACCTGAGGGGGTTCCGCTTCTTTTCCGAACATGACCGGGCCGACCAGGCCCTGGCCCGGATAAGGAACCGGGGAAACGAATTGTTCGCGGTGGTGGACGAACGGGGGCAGGCGGTCGGATTCTTCACCCTCCGCGACCTCATGGACGAAATAACCGGCGCCCCCGGCGGCGAGGGGCTTCCCCTGATTCAGGAGACCGGGGACGGCTTCATCCTTTCCGGGAGGCTGAGCGTCAAGGAGTGGCGCGAATTTTTCGACATCTCGGAGGCCCTGCCCAGAAGCGTCACCCTGGGCGGCCTGATAGTCTCGCTTCTCGGCCGGATGGCCAGGCCCGGCGATCAGGCGAGGCTCCGGAACATCCGCTTGACCGTCCTGGAGGTGGAGCGCAACCGGGTAAGCCGGGTGGAGGCGAGGCTGGAACCGCCGGAAACGGAAGGGAGGACATGTCCCCCATCCTCCGGCTGATCGGCGTTCTCGGGACCGGCCTGCTCATTTTTTTCGCCTCGGCCATGGAAACCGCCCTTTACCGGGTCAGCCGGGCGCGGCTGCGCCTCCGGGCGGAAAAGGGCGATTCGCGGGCCCGGGCGCTTCTCCGGGTCCTCGACGGCGTCAACGACATGGTGACCGTCATACTCGTCAACAACAACCTCGCCTCCTACCTTGGCGCCTACCTGCTGACCGTCCAGCTGGCCCACTGGGCCGTTCCCCAGGCCGAATTGACGGCCACCCTGATTCTCACCCCGGCCTTCTTCGTCTTCGCCGAATCGCTGCCCAAGCAACTGGCCTACAACCACGCGGATCGCCTGGCGGGGGAACTGGTGCGGATTTTCCGCAGCCTGGAAATCCTCTTTTTCCCCCTGGTGAAGACGCTTAACCTGCTTTCGGAGGGCCTGCGGCGGCTGTGCGGCTCCCCCGGCCGGACCGATCTCTCGCCCTCCCGGCGCGCCCTGCTCCTGGAACACCTCGACGCCGGGGTGGCGGACAACATCCTGAGCGGGGAGCAGAACCGCATGGCGGGGCGGATCATCCGCCTGGAGGGGATTTCCGCCGGCGACTGCATGATTCCCCTCCGCCGCCTTTGCCTAATCCCCGCCGGGGCCAGCCGGAGCCAGGCCCTGGCCGCCCTGGCCCGCTCCCGGGAACTGCCCGCCCTCCTGGTCGATCCCGGCGGCCGCCCCACCGGCCGGGCGGTCTCCCTGAAGGATCTGATCCTGACCCCGGGCGGGCCGGACGAGCCCGTACTCCCGGCGGCCCGGCAACTGGAGCGCCTCCGTTCCGGCCAACCGGTCCCGGAGGCGCTCCGCCTGTTCCACTCCCGCCGGATTCAACTGGCGCTGGTGATGGAAAACAACCGGCCGGCGGGTTTAATCACCGACCGGGGGATTCTTGGCCGCATCGCCGGGATTTAAGAGGCTGTTATTAAATGCCGGATCGTCCGGGTTGGACAAGGAAAAAGTCGCTGGCAGGATGATTTTTGGCCGGCGGTCAGGGGTAAAAATCATCCGAGAAGCGGCTTTTGACGCGGTATAACCCGACGAGACGGCATTTAACAACACGCT
>JAISYL010000139.1 GCA_031269935.1 Planctomycetota bacterium | reverse complement strand
TGCCGGAAGACGACTGGCCGCTGGATGTGCGCGAGCAAGCGCTAGGGGCGTTTCAGCAGTATTTGCGCATGATGTGTATGTTTTCTTTTTGGCATCAAACATATGATAAACTTGCTCCTGCTTTATCGAATGCAAACTACCATCCCAAAAATAATGTTGTCGAAACGGCTGTTTTTGGCACATTGGGCTATGGTAGGTGGCTGTCATGTCAAGATACTATTTATGAAGCATTAAATTGGTCAAAAAAAACATATGAATTGCAAATCGCAGTCGGCGGTAATTTAAAATCAAAAAAATATATACAGAAGACATCATCATCCCTGGTAATGAAACCTACTGCGGCTCATCAACCGACCTCTCTACCCTTGGGTCCGAGAAATTCGACCTGATCATTACCGATCCGCCTTTCGGCAACAACCTATTTTATGCCGATCTGGCCGATTTTTTCCATGTCTGGCTGCGTATTCCCTTGCAAAAGTGGTATGCGGGATTGCCCGAGGCCGCCTATTTCGCGCCGGAACGCACTCCGCATAGCTTGGAAGCGATCGACAATCCGGTCGAGCATCCGGATGATCGCGCCGACTATGAAAAAGAACTTTTCATATCCGCGAAACATCTTGCCGCCATTCGCCAAAATAGCGGAAACGGCAGCCTGTGTGAAAAAGACCCGAATCCCCTGTACCGCCCCGAGCCTTCCAGCGATTTTTACTGCCAGACGCTCGCCGCCTGCTGGACAGAAGCAGGACGCCTGCTCAGGGACGGCGGTCTCATGGCCTTCACCTTCCACCATAACGAGGATCAGGCCTGGCTTGACGTGCTTCGCGCCCTGTTCGACGCCGGATACCTGCTGGTTGCCACCTACCCGATACGGAGCGACGAAACCAAGGGCGAAACCGCCGCCTTTGGCTCGCAAAAAATCGAATACGACATCATTCATGTCTGCCGCAAGCGCCTGCGGGCACCGGAGCCGGTGGCCTGGTCGCGGATGCGGCGCTGGGTGCGGGAAGAGGCGGAACGGCTGAAAGACCTGCTGGAGCGAACCCACGGCCAGACCCTGCCGGAATCCGATCTGCGGGTGATTTTGCGCGGCAAATCGCTAGAATTCTACTCCCGCCACTACGGGCGGGTCTTTACCGGCGAAGGGCAGCGGCTGGAGGTGCGCGAGGCGCTGCTCGGCATCAACCAATTGCTGGACGACATCCTGGAAAGCTCCGCCCAAGCGGGCGGCCTGCGCCCGCCCGACAGCGCCGAACCGGCCAGCCGCCTGTTCCTGGGCATTTTCAAAAACCGATCCGAATTGGCGCGGGACGAACTGCACAAGCGCCTGCGGGGCACCGGAATGTCGCCGGCCGATCTGGAAGCCAGGGGCTGGCTGCGCCTGGTGGGCAAAACAGTGCAGATTGTGCCGGTGCGCGAGCGCTTCGTCTTTTTTACGCAACCCGGACGCAACCGCAAAGCCATCAAGACCGATCTGGATCAGGCCGAGTTCTCTATCGGCGCCGTCTTGGCTGGCCTGAAGCTGGAGACGGAACTGAACAATCCCAACTTCCGAGTTAAACAATCCGTCGATGACATTCTGGCCTGGCAGGCGCGGACGCACGACGATTCCGAGGTGCGCAATGCCGCGCAACTGGCTGCCGAACTTCTAAAAAATTGGCGCTTGCGGCAGGCCGAACCTCGCGTGGTTCAAGGCAATCTTTTCGCCGCCCTGGAGAAGGATGAACAAGGATGAAGATTGAAAGCGTCCGTTTGAAGAATTTTAAATCCTTCCAGAACGCCAGGCTCTCCGAGGTGCCGAATTTCTGCGTCGTCGTCGGGGCGAACGGTACGGGCAAGTCGACGCTTTTCCAGGTCTTCGGCTTTCTCAAGGATTGCCTCACCTTCAACGTCGCCTCGGCGATGCGGAGCCGGGGGGGATGGAAGGAATTGGTCAGCCGGGGGCATGAGAAGGAAACCATCGTCGTCGAATTGCAGTTTCGCATGGAGATCGGCGGCGTGGAAAGGCTGGTCACCTATTATCTTGAACTTGAAGAGAACAAAAACAAAGTGGAAATAGCCCGGGAAATTCTGCGCTATAAGCGCGGCGCCCACGGCTCTCCCTTCCATTTTCTGGATTTCGTCAAAGGCAAGGGAAGAGCGGTGGTCAACGAAGACGATTTCGACAAGACGGACGAGGGCTTGACCAAGGAGGAACAGGATCTTGACGGCAGCGACATCCTCACCGTCAAGGGTTTGGGGCAATTCGCCAAGTTCAAGGCGGCGAAGGCATTCAGGCAACTCATCGAGAATTGGCATATTTCCGACTTTCACATCAATCTTGCCCGGGGCAGCAAGGACGCGGCGGGCATTTCCGACCACCTTTCCGTGACCGGCGACAACCTGCAATTGGTGGCGAACCGGTTGTACCAGGAGAGAAGGGACATTTTCGATAATATTTTGAAATTGATAACCAGGCGAGTGCTGGGCGTCAGTCTAATTGAACCTGAACCGACAAGAGATGGACGATTGTTGCTGAAGTTTCAGGATGGAGCCTTTCAGGACCCCTTTATCGATAAATATGTTTCCGACGGCACCATCAGAATGTTCGCCTATCTGCTGTTATTGTATGATCCCCGACCCCATCCCCTTTTATGCGTGGAAGAGCCGGAAAACCAGCTTTATCACAAGTTGCTCCCGGAACTGGCGGAAGAATTCCGCGATTACGCCAACCGGGGCGGACAGGTTTTTGTTTCCACCCATTCCCCGGATTTTTTGAATGCCGTGAAACTTGAAGAAGTGTTCTGGTTGGAGAAAAATGACGGCTGTACCAAAGTCCGTCGGGTTAAGGACGACGGACAAGTGGCCGCCCTTATGGCCGAGGGCGACCAGATGGGCTATCTCTGGAAACACGGCTTTTTTCCGGAGACCGCCCTATGATGAAACGCCTGATTTTCTTGCTGGAAGAGCTGTCCGCCGAGGAAATGCTGAAAGGCATCCTTTTCGGAATGGGATCCGTTGTCGGGACGGAGGGGAGGAAAGCCGATGGACGTCATGTCAATCGATGTTTGGCGCGAAAAAGGCTCCAGCGTGGTCTTTGACCGCGAAGCCCTGAGTTCCCTGCTTGCGGCCGGAGACGCCATTTCCCTGCGGCAGGCCCTTTCCTGGCTGGAGCAATCCCTTCCGGCCGATCCTCCGGAAAGGAGGGAGTCGCTCCTGATATCCGGCCTCGAAACCGTGTTGCAGGTTTTGTCGCCGCCGGAGGCCTATGATTTTCTTATCTATCGCGTCCGCCCGGTGATTAGGGAATTGCAAGCCGCCTGGCCCGCCTGCGGCCTTGTCTTCAGGTTTGCTTCGCCCGGGCAGGCTTTCGCGGAAGGCGGGATGAATGACGAAGTTTTGTTCAGGCGCCGCGATCAGCAAACAGTACGCCTGTCGGACGGGCTTTGGGACGGCGGCGCGACCATCGGCCTGAAACGCATTGTCCGGGCAACGGAACAGGGCGGGGAGGAAACGCTTGGCTACCATGTCGCCCGCATTTCCTGAACTCGCCCCGGGTCGAAAGGTCAGCCATTCCGAACTTGGCGATGGCGTCGTCGTCTCGGCCGAGGCCGGGTATGCGGCGGTGTTTTTCCGCGAACACGGCGAACGGCGGGTTCCCGCCGAATTCCTGCGCCTTTCGGCGGATGCGTTCGACCGGATCGTTTTTGGCGGCAAGCCGTCCCCAAGCCCCGATGGGGAAAAAGAAGCGGCGGAACGGCTTTGGCTGGCGCTGGAAGCGGAGGAACTGCCGCTTCTGGAAAGCGCCGCCGCCCTTACCTCGGCGAAAGTCGATCTTCTGCCGCACCAGATTGTCCTGGTGCACCGGATAACCAACGCGCGGCCGAGGCGTTTCCTAATCGCCGACGAGGTCGGTCTCGGCAAGACCATTGAAACGGCCCTGATCCTGCGGGAATTGGCTTCCAGGGGGGAACTGTCGCGGGCCCTGATGGTGGTGCCCGCCGGCTTGGTGGAAAACTGGCGGCGGGAACTCAACGACGTTTTCCATCTTGATTTCGAGGTGTTCGGCGGCGAAGGGGACGTGACCGACCGCAAGACCAACGCCTTCGCCAAGCACAACCGCCTTATCGCCTCCATCGACACCCTGAAGCGCCCGGCCCGGATCAAGCGCCTGTTGGAGGCCCCGCCCTGGGATCTGGCGGTTTTCGACGAGGCGCACCATTTGAGCGTCTACCGTACGGGCAGGAAGGTGGCCAGGACGGAAAATTTCAAGCTGGCCGAGGCCCTGCGCGATCATTGCCGCGACCTGCTTTTGCTTTCGGCCACGCCGCATCAGGGCGACCATTTCCGCTTCTGGACGCTAATCCGCCTGCTCAATCCCGAATTGTTCCTGAACGAAAAGGATATGGTGGCCAACCGCCACCGCCTTAACGCCGTCGTTATCCGCCGCACCAAGGCCGACGCCTGCGCCCAGGACGGCGGCCCCCTTTTCGCCCGGCGCATGGTCTCAACCGAAGCCTTCGCCCTATCCGACCCGGAAAAGCGATTCTACGCCGCCATCCTGGAGTATCTGCGCGACGGCTACGATCTCGCGGCGGCGCAGGGGAGCCAAGGCCGCGCCCTGGGATTCGTGATGACCGTTTTTCAGAAAATCGCGGCCAGCAGTTTCGCGGCCATCCGCTCCACCCTCAGGCGCCGGCTGCTCATGCTGACCATCCAGGAGGGGGTTGACCGGGATGAGCGGCTGGATGTCGACGCCCGGGACGGACTGTTCGCCGAGGCGAGGCAAATCATTCATGAGATTCATGGCCTGTCTTTCGATGCCATCGGCAACGCCCAGGCGGATCAGCTTTTCGCCGACGCGAAATATCAATTGCTGAAAAAACGCGGGGACGCCCTTGCTTACCTTAAGTCGGCGGAAAGCGGCTCGGATTCCGAGCGGCGGTCGGGCGAAGGCGAAGAATCGGCGGCGCTGCTGGTGGCCTCGGCCCTGCCGGAAGAGCGCAAGCGCCTCCGGGAACTGCTGGCGCTTTATCCTCCCGGCATCGAATCCAAAACCTCCATGCTGGCCCGGGCCGTGCGGGAAATATGGCGGCAGAACCCGGAGGAAAAAATCGTCGTCTTCGCCACCTACCTGGGGACGGTGGAGGCGATCAGGAGGCAATTGGACGGCGTTTTCCCCGAAGCCGGCGTGGAGGTGCTCAAGGGCGGGGATCATGGTTCCAAGACGGCGGCGCAGAAGCGCTTCAAAAGAAAGGATGGGCCCAAGGTGCTGGTCAGCACCGCCGCCGGCCGGGAAGGCATCAATCTGCAATTCGCCCACGTCCTGTTCAACTACGACCTGCCCTGGAATCCCATGGATTTGGAGCAGCGCATAGGGCGCATACACCGTTATGGGCAGGAATCCACCTCGCAGGTGTATAATCTTGTTTCGCGCGACACCATCGAGGGACAGATTTACCTGCTTCTGGAAGAGAAGCTTCGCGACATCGCCAAGGCCCTGGGCAAGCTGGACGAACATGGGCAGGTTGCCGAGGACCTGCGGGAACAGGTGTTGGGACAGTTGGGAGGATCGATTAGCTTCGCCCGGCTCTATCAGGATGGCGTGAGCGATCCGACTTTGAAAAGAACGCGGCAGGAATTGGATATCGCGGTGACCAACGCCAATTTGGCCAGGCGGGTTGTGTTCGAACTGTTCCAGGATTTGGATCGCTTCAATCTCGGCGATTACCGCCGCTTCGACGATCAGGGACAGGGCATGCGCCGCCTGGTTCACTTCGTGACCAGGGCGGCCAAATTCTCCGGCTCCGTTTTCCAGCCGGCCGGCGAGAGGCGCTGGCGATGGAAAACCCCGGGCGGCGCCTCGGCGGAATTCACGACGGAAAGGGGGGCGGCCGTCCAGGACGAAAATCTTCAACTCCTTGGCCTGGAACACCCAATGGTATGCAAGCTCCTCGGCGAATGCCTGGCCCTGCCCGCGGAAAATCGGTTCGTGGGAGGAAAAATCGCCGGGTTGCCGGCTGGCGGCCTGCTTACCGTCTGGAAAATCGAGACGCGCGGCAAGGGCGGACAGACCGGGTTCCAGGTCGCGCGCGTCGGCGTCGATGAGCATGGCGAACGCGCGCCCCGGCTGGAAAAACTGCGCGACGAACTTCTGTCGATTAAGCCCGACAATGCCGTTCGCGCCTTCTGGAAGTCGAAAGCCGCCGGGTACAAAACAAGGATTCAGGAACTCCTGCACCGGGAATTAAGCCATTCCGGCATTATTGACGATGAAACGGCATATTCCGCCGTACCATTGGCGGCGGCGGGATTGGACGCCGGCTGAAAAAAGGGGCGGATAATCCACGGTATGACAACTTCGGCAAGCCTCGACCTTTGCCGAAATCCAAGTCCGCCGGTATAATTCGTCGGACGAAGCCGGTTTTTGATTGTTTCGTACCCCTAAATCGGTAAAATGTTTTCTTGACGCCCGCCACCCCGGCCCGAACCGCCGGGGGGAATTTTGGCCGTTTTTTTTGGGAACCTTTTCAACCCCTAGCCCGCAGAAACGACCATGCTTAGACATCCATTTGGAATCTTTGTCCGGCTATTCGCCCGCTACGGCCTGTCCATGCAGACGAAGCTCATCGTCATTTTTCTGCTGGTCAAGGTGATCCCCCTGATTTTGCTGACTCTCATCGCTTGGCGCCAGTTCGCCCTTCTGGGGGATGTCCTGAGGGACATCGCGGTCAACGATTCGGCCAACTCCCTGAACGACAGGGCGATCAAGAACATCGAGCGCCTGACCACCGATACCGCCAGGCGGGTGGCGGAATTCCTTTACGAATGCGACGACAATATCCGTTACGCCGCCAGGCTGACCCCGGGGCAGGAAAGTTATTCCGCCTTTGTGAACGGCATCCGGAGGAGGGTGGTCAAGCCCGGTCCCCGGGAATTGTCCCCCGACGGGAAATCCTGGATTGGGGCGGAACCGCCGCCGCCCGAGGCCGCCGCCAGCAGCAATCCCGAAAACAACGACATGGACGGCTTCAACACTTTCCCCAGGGATAACTTCGCCTACGACAATCTCCCCGTTTACGACGAAATCACCTTTATCGATCCCTCCGGCCGGGAACTGTTCAAGGCGGTGGCGTCCGACTCGCCCAAGCGCCATTACCCCCTGGATCCGGACAGGAAGGACGTATCCCGGAGGGAAAACACCTACGTCAGGGCGGAAACCTATTTCGCCGAGCTGAAAAAGCTGCGCCCGGGCGAGATTTACGTCTCCGACGTCATCGGCGCCTACGTGGGGTCCAACTACATCGGCATGTACACTCCCGGCAATCTGGCGGCCGCTTCCCAAACCAGGGGTTATGAAATAGCCTACAAGCCCGAGGAACAGGCTTATTCCGGCGCCGAAAATCCCCGCGGGCGCCGATTCGAGGGCATTGTGCGCTGGGGAACCCCGGTGGCCGGGGCCGACGGAGAAATCGCCGGTTACGTCACCTTGGCCCTCAACCACGATCACCTCATGGAATTCGTGGATCACATCACCCCCATGGACGAGCGCTATACGGAACTCCCTTCCGCCTATGAAGGCAATTACGCCTTCATCTGGGATTACAAATGCCGCAGCGTTTGCCATCCCCGGCACCATTCCATAGTGGGCTTCAATCCCGAAACCGGCGATCCCGAGGTTCCCTGGCTGGAGGAGTCCATCTTCGCCGGCTGGCGGCGGAGCGGCCTGGCGAAATGGACGGATTACGTAAAGGACCATCCCGTCTTCCACGAGCAGTCCCGCGCGAAAAAACCGGCCGCCGAATTGACCCGGGACGGGCTGGTGGGCCTGGACGGCCGCTATCTCAACAACGCCCCCCAATGCACCGGCTGGATGGATTTGACCGGGGACGGGGGTTCGGGGTCGTTCTATATACTGTGGAGCGGACTTTATAAACTAACCACCGCCGCCGCCATCCCCTATTACACCGGCCCGTACGCCCCCTCGGCCGCCAACGGTTATTCCCGGCGCGGCTTTGGCTTCGTCGCCATCGGTTCCGGCCTCGAACACTTCTCCCGTCCGGCCAGGGAAACCGAGGCCAAGCTGGGGTTGTCGATCAGCGAAAACATGGAGGCGACCTTCGAGCAGTTGACCTTGACCACGGTTGTCCTGTGCCTGGCGGTAATCCTCATAGCGGTTTTGATGGCGTGGAACATCAGCCGCCCCATCAAGGACATGGCCGGGCAAATGTCCCGCCTGGCCGTGGGCGACATCGCGACCGTCGAGGGGTCAATGTCAAGCTCGGATCAGCGGCGTTACGACGAGATAGGGCTCCTGGCCCGTTCCCTCCACGGCCTGACCTTGTCCCGCCGGGAAGAGATCGAAATGGTCAACACCATCGCCCGGGGGGACTACACCCGCTCCATTCGGCTTAAATCAGGCATGGATCTTCTCGGGAAAGCCCTGAACGCCATGATACGCATCAACAAGCAGACGCTTTTCCAGGTCAATCAGGCGGTCAAGCGGGTCGGCCAGGGGGCGGAGGACGTCTCCAATGTTTCCATATCCCTCTCCCAGGGGGTGGAAACCTCCGAGGCCGAGTTGAAGAAAATATCCTCGACGGTGGAAACGGTGGATCACCAGGCCCAGGAAAACGCCACCCACGCCCGGGGCGCCAATCAGCTCGCCGTCACCAGCCGCGACGCCGCCAACCGGGGATACGACTCGGTGATCAAGCTTACCGCCGCCATGGCGGAAATTCAGCAATCCGGCAAGAAAATCGCCTCGGTGGCCAAGCTTATCGACGACATCGCCTTCCAAACCAATTTGCTCGCGCTCAACGCGGCGGTGGAGGCCTCCCGGGCGGGAAGGCACGGCAAGGGTTTTTCGGTGGTGGCCGACGAGGTTCGCAGTCTTTCCGCCCGTTCCGCCAAGGCGGCCCATGAAACCGGGGAAATGGTGGAATCCATGCTCAAGTTGATGGAAAGCGGCACCCGGCTGGCCCTGCATTCCGACCAGGAGTTTCAGGAAATCGTCAAGACCACCGCCCAGGTCGCCCAACTGTTCGCCAGCATTGCCGACGCCTCCCTCGCCCAGTCCTCGTCCATGTCGGAAATAGTGCAAAGTTTGGGGCAAATCGATCTGGTGACCCGGGATAACTCCAAGAACGCCAGGCAGATAGCCTCCTCGGCGGGCGATCTTTCCGGCCAGGCCGAGGATCTTCGCCGCCTGGTGTCCTATTATCGCCTCGGCGCGGAATCCCCCGCCGAGGGGAGGGAAGGGGAGCAAAACGGCCGGCTTGCCCGCCTTCCCGGCGGCGGCGATGATTCGCTTCGCCGCTAGTGTTCCGTAAAGTCCAAATCTTTGATTTGGACTTTACGGGGATTGACCCCGGTTCAGCCGAATTCCGCCTCCGGGGAAGTGAATTCCCCTCCGGCCTTGGAGGTTGATTCTGAAGCAAACGTTATTTATGACAGACCCTAAGCGGGCGGCTTGGCCTCCGAATAAACTATTTTCGCCTTTTGCCGCAAGCGTTTCAGCCAGCCGTTAAAGGCCTTTTCGCCGGCTTCCGCCTCCAGGAGGCGCCGGATTTCCCCTTCCACCTCGGCGAAGGGGGCGGGGCCGGCCGGTCGTTCGTCCGCCACTTTTCCGAAAAGAGCCAAGCCGTCCAGGAAAACGGGGCCGAACACCGCGCCCCGGCGGAAGTCCCCGGCCGATTCCAGGATTAGGGAGGCGTAGGCGCTTTCCGGAAGCAGGGAGGGAGGGGCGGGATCGGGGAACTCCCCGTGGGACGCCTTCAATTCGGCGAAGGCGGCTCCCCGTTCCAGCGCCGCCGATATTTCCCCGGCGATTAGGCGGTAATGGCGGCGATCCGGCCGGCCGGCCCGTTCCTCGAAAATCGTTATTTGATCGAGGGCGAGGCGGCGGGGCAGTTTGAATTGTTCCAGGCGCTCCCGGTAATAATCGCGCGCCGCCATGGGGGAAATGGCTCCGGGCCGGTTCGCCAGGCGGTTTCGCATGTCCGCCATGACCGCGTCGCGAACCGCCTCCCGGCGATAGTCGAGCCCGCCGGCGGAGGGGAACAGCCGCCTGAGTTCGATTTCCCGGCGGCGGACCTCCCCGGGATCGGGGAGGTATCCCAGCGCCGCCGCTTCCCGGACCGCCAATTCCCGGTCGATTAGGCGCTCCAGTATTTCCCGGCGCAATTGTTCCCCCCCTTCCCGGGTATTGCCGGCGTCGGCGTTCTTTCCGGAGCGGCGAAGGTTGAGTTCGAGAAACCGGTTGAGCTCAGACAGGTAAATCGCCGCCCCGTCGACCCGCGCGGCGATTCCCCCGGCCGGCAGCCAGCCGGATTCGGCCGCCGCCGGGCCGGGCCGCTTTCCGCCGCCGGTGAACAAATCCAGGGTCACCGCCGGCACCTCGACGATTTGCCCGGATTCGGGGGGGAGGGCCTCTCCCGGGGGACGGGATGAGGGGGAATCCCCCGGGGGGGGAGGGCTGGCCAGGGCGGCCAAGCTTTCGTCTTCCAGGGGAATCGGGGCTATCGCCGCCTCCGGGATCTCCGGCGAAAAAAGGAGCTTTTTTTTGCCCGAACCCGGGGGGAAGCCGGGGACATAGCCAACCCCCCGGGCGGCCGTTTCGGCCAAAAAGGCATCCCCGGAAAGAACTTGGCGGGTGCGGCAATTGCCGCACTCCACGATTTCCCCGGGCGAACGGTTGCGCGAATCCAGGGGCGCCCCGCATAGCTGGCAAAGTTGGTAAAGCTGGGTCAGCAGGAAGTCGTCGGCCAGCCTTGGCTGTTCCCGGCCGCAATCGGGGCAGCGCACCGGGACGCCGGGGTGCACCCGGGTTACCAGCAAGGCGGCGCCGCAATCCTGGCACAACTGGAGCCGGCGGAGAACGACCCGCTGGGCGTCCACGTCGAATTCCCCGGCCCCGCCGGGGGGGAGGCCCAGGGTCAGGAGAAGCAGGATCAGGCCGGGCAGGCAGGGAAATTTATCCATACAATTGAAATGATACGGGAAAAACGGGTAAATTTACAGCGAAAGTTTTGAATCGGCGGTAAAATCGGGGAGGTGCGGATGCTGCCCGGGGGAAAAGCCATTTGGATAACCGGAGCCAGCTCCGGAATAGGCCGGGCCCTGGCCCTGGAATTGGCCGGGGGCGGGGGCAGGGTCCTGCTTTCGGCCCGGCGGGCGGCCGAGTTGGAGGCCGCCGCCGCCGCTTGCCGGGGGAGGGGCGGCGAGGCGGAGGTTCTCCCGTTCGATTTGGCCGATTTGGAAGGATTGGCCGCCGCCGCCGCCGAGGCGGAAAGCCGCCTGGGCCGGATCGACATGCTGGTCAACGCCGGCGGGGTTGGCCAACGGGGTACCGCCCTGGCCACGGAATTGCCGGTGGCCAGGCGGATTATGGACATTGATTTCTGGGCCGCGGCGGAATTGGTCCGGGCGGTCGCCCCCGGCATGATTCGGCGGGGTTCGGGGCAACTGGTCGTGGTGACCAGCGTTCAGGGAAAGTTCGGCATGGCCCGGCGTTCCGCTTACGCCGCCGCCAAGCACGCCCTGCACGGCTGGTTCGATTCCTTGCGGGAGGAATTGCGGGGGACCGGGGTGGAGGTGACCCTGCTGGTTCCCGGCTGGGTGCGGACCGATATTTCCCGCCAGGCCCTGGAGGCCGACGGCAGTCCCCACCGGGCGATGGACGCGGGGCAGCTCAACGGAATCGATCCCGGGGAATTCGCCCGCCGGGCCCTGCCCGCCATCGCCAAGGGAAGTCCGGAACGGTTGATTGGCGGCTGGGAGTGCGCCGGAGTGTATCTTAACCGCCTTTCCCCGGCCTGGTTCAGGAGAATGTTGCGGCGGCGGGAGGCCGGCCGGCGCTAAGGACTCGGGAACGAAACCGTCCCCGGCGATGGCGCTTGGCCCGCTTGCCGCCAGGGGCGCCGCCGCCGGGTTTTTCCTTTTCCAACCCCCCCGCGTTATGTATAATGCCGTTATATTTGAAGTTTATGGACGCCCGTCCGGCGAGAGCCGGTATTGTCGACAAGTTGCCCCGGAGCACAGCCATGGCAGATAATTCCGCGTCCGACCTGAGCGGCATCGATCCTTCCCTGTTGCAGGATTTCATTTCGGAAAGCCAGGAATTGCTGGATGGTCTGGATCCGCTGTTCGTCGCCCTCGAGGCGGCTCCCGACGACATGTCGATATTGGACGGGATATTCCGGCCGGTACATTCGGTCAAGGGCAATTCGGGTTTTTTCGGGTTGGCGAACATCAAGAAATTCGCCCATATAATGGAAAACATTTTGGGCGAGTTCCGCTCCCGGAAACGGGTGGCCACCCCCCATTTGATCGATCTCCTGCTGAAAGGTGTCGATTTTCTCCGGGGCATGATCAACCGCTTGGCCCAGGGGGATTTTTCCGGCCAGTTTCTTCCCGAGGAGCAGGCTCATCTTGAACTTCTGAACCGGGCCGCCAACGAATCGGGAGGGGAGGGGGGGGCGAAGGGGGCCGGCGGCGCCGAGGAGATGGCCGGCGACCTGTTGAACGCCTACGAGTTGGCCAAGAGGGGCGAAACCGCCGCCCTCGAAGGTTTGGGCGCCGCCCTGAAATCCTTCATCCGATTGGTGTTGCCGGAATTTTTCAAAAACGGCGGCGGCGACAAACAGCCGATAATTGGCTACCGCCTTGGCAAGGAAGACGTTACGGGGTTTGTGAAATCCATCGACAGTTTCATCGGGGGACTGGAAAAAAACGAAAAGGACGAAGCCCTCTGCGAAGTTTTTCTAACCTCCATCCAATTCATCGAGGACAACGGGGGGAAGGTCGATCCGGAAATAATCGGCCCAATCGAGCAAATCAAGGACGATTTCCTCACCATTCACGAATCGGGAATCGGGTTCGATCCCTTGATGACCAGCCTTATCCGGGAGCGGTTCGACGCCGTCCTGAAAAAATTGGAAAAATATGAAATAGGGGGCGAGGGAGATTTCTACCTTCGCGATGAAAACGTCAGCGACCTCGTCAAATCCATGCAAGCCTTCATCCTGGACATCAAGAAGCTGGAAAGGGATTCCGGCCCCTCGGATGCTTTTGTCGGCGACATTTCCCGGCTTGGGGAATTGGCGGCGGGAAGCCCCGGGCTTGTCGAGGCTTTGGATCGGATCCGGGATGATTTCGTCACCATTCATGAATCCGACATCGGCTTCGATGATCTTATGCAAAGCCTGATTTCGGAACGCATGACCGGGATCATGTCGTTTTTGGAACTGCGGGCCCCTGTACAATTCACCTATCGGCTGGGGGATGCCGAGGTGACCCCGATCGTCAATCGACTGGAGGACTTCGTCGCCGATCCGGATTCCCGGGCCAGGGATCCCGGGGACGCGGCGGAGCTTGTGCGCATGCTCCAGGAGTTGGGCGAGGCCGGCGACAAGGCGGGGAAGCCCGAAGTGGGGCAGGCGGCGGCGGCCTTGGCCGGCGACATCGACGGCCTGATCGCCAGCCAAGTCGGCATTGACGGCAAAATGAGGGCCATGTTCCGGGAACGCCTGGAAAAAATCCTCCCGAATCTGGAAAAGGGGGAGGCGGCTTCGGCCGGGATCGCCGATTCGGGGGGGGGCGGGCCCGCCGCCGGGGAAGCCGGCCCGAGGGAAAAATCCGCCGAGGCCGCCAAGCCGCCGGCGGCACAACCGGCGCCGGCGCACCAGGAGGCGTCCGGCAAGACCCTCCGGGTGGCGGAGGAAAAAGTCGACCACTTCATGAGTTTCGTCGGGGAGCTGATCATCACCGGCGAGGTGTTCGCCTATATCCAGAAGAAGCTGGAACAATATCCCGAGGTCCGGAAGGTGGCCCAGGAGTTCAAGAACGCCAACCTGTCCTTCAACGAACTGTCCGCCAATCTCCAGAAAAGCCTCATGGAGGTCCGCCGGGTCCCCCTGAAGAGCGTCCTGCAGAAGCTGCACCGCATCATCCGCGACACCGCCGCCGCCCTGAACAAGAAAATCGACCTGGAAATAATCGGGGAGGATGTGCAGATAGACAAGTCGCTCCTGGAGGGGCTGGAAAGCCCGCTGGTCCACATGGTCAGGAATTCGGCCGATCACGGGGTGGAGGGCCCCGAGGAGCGCAAGGCCGCCGGCAAGCCGGAAACCGGCCGGGTCCGCATCACCGCCGCGGCCACCGAGGAAAGGTTCACCCTCGCCATCGAGGACGACGGCAAGGGACTGGATGTCGAGGCCATCAAGGCCAAGGCGGTTTCCCGGGGCATCTTGACCGAGGAGGCGGCCCGGAGCCTGCCGGACAAGGACGCCTTCCGGCTCATCTTCAACGCCGGCCTGTCCACCGCCAGGGTGGTCACCGACGTTTCCGGCCGCGGGGTCGGCATGGACGTGGTTCTTTCCAACCTGACCAGGATGAACGGCGCCATCGCGATCGATTCCGCCCGCGGCAAGGGCAGCGTCTTCACCATAACCCTCCCCATGACCGTCACCCTCACGGTCATCGACGGCCTGGTGGCCCAGGTGGGCGATCAATTTTACATCATCCCCCTTTCCGACGTCCGGGAATCGGTGAGGCCGTCCTCCGGGCAGGTCCACGTGATCAAGGGCTCGCGGGAGGTCCTGAACGTCAGGGGGGTTCTCCACCCGATAGTCCGCCTGAACCGCATATTGGGCATTTATTCCGATCAGGTGAAGGAAAACGTCACCGACGCCACCGCGGTGCTGGTCCAGGGCAAGCATGGGGTGAGCGCCGCCTTCCTGGTGGACGAACTGATCGGCCAGCAGTCGGTGGTGGTGAAGGACCTGGGCAAGGAATTCGCCAATATCCGCTGCCTGCAGGGGGGATCGATCCTGGGCGACGGCCGGGTGGGGTTGGTGCTTAGCGTACAGGGCGTGCTGGAAAACGTGGGCTTGGCGCAGCCGGAGGAGTGAGGCCGCCCGTCCCTCCCCGTTCGCCGGCGGGAACGGGCTTCGGGTTTCGGCTTCCGGACCGGGCCGGCCGGCCGTCCCGGTTTTTATCGAGGAAGGGCGCCCATGAAGTCGGTTCTTTCCATTCAATCGCACGTGGTTTATGGCCACGCCGGCAATTCCGCCGCGGTTTTCCCCCTCCGCCGGCTGGGGGTGGACGTCTGGCCCCTCAACGCCGTGCAATTTTCCAATCACACCCAGTATCCCGAAGGCTGGAAGGGAATGGTGATGTCCCGCGAACATTTCCTGGACATCGCCGCCGGCTTGGAGAACCTGGGAAAACTCGGGAGTTGCGACGCCGTCCTTTCCGGCTACATCGGCTCGGCCGAACAGGGCGAGGTGATTCTCCAAATCGTCTCCCGGGTGAAAAAGGCCAATCCCGCCGCCCGGTTCTTTTGCGATCCGGTCATGGGGCACCCGGTCAAGGGCTGCAAGGTGGCGCCGGGGGTGGCCGAATTCCACCGGGATCGTTCGGCGCTCGCCGCCGACCTGATGTCCCCCAACATCCTGGAGCTGGAAACCCTGGTGGGGAGGGAAATCCGCGACGCCGCCGGCTGCCTGGAGGCGGCCCGCGAACTTTGCCGCAAGGGGCCGCGGATCGTTCTGGTCAAGCACCTTAGCTACGCCGCCTCGGATCCGGAATGCTTCGAGATGGTCCTGGCCGGTCCCGGGGAGGCCTGGCGCGTCCAGCGCCCCCTGATCCGGTTCGAGCGGGAGCCGGTGGGGGTGGGCGATTTGACCAGCGCCGTCCTCCTGGGCTCCCTCCTCCTGGGCCGCGGCCTTCGCGAGGCGCTGGAATTCACCGCCGCCGCCGTTTACGAGGTCCTGCTGGCCACCCGGGAGGCCGATTCGTGGGAACTGAGGCTGGTGGCGGCGCAGGACGCCCTGGCCAGCCCCCGCCACGGCTTCAAGGCGGAGCCGATGTCTTGACCGCTCCCGGCGCCGCACTTTACGCCGGCGTCGTGGTGGAGGCGCCGCTTACCCGGATATTCCATTACCGGATTCCCGAACGCCTGGCCGGGCGGGTGCGGCCCGGGGATCGGGTCGACATCCCCTTTTCCCGCCGGCGGACGCGGGGAGTGGTCGCCACCTTGTCGTCGGTCCCCCCCATCGATCCGTCCCTGATCAAGGAACTGTTGGACATTTCCCCCGAGGAGGAGCGCATCCCCGGGGATATCCTGGAATTGTCCCGCTGGGCGGCCTCGTATTACCGCGGCAGCTGGGGGATGATGCTGGCCGCCGCCGTCCCCTCCGGGGTTAAGGCCCGCCGCCGCGAGCGCCGGCCGCGCTTCATCGAGTTGGCGTCCCCGGGGGACGGGGCCGAAGCGGCGGCCCGGCTCGGCCGGGCGCCCAGGCAGGCGGGCGCCATGGAGAGCCTCCTGGCTTGGTTCGGCGAACACCCCGGGGAGGCCCTGGCGGCCGATTCGCCCCATCTTGCAGAGGCGGCGTCCCCGGAAATCCTCGCCCAACTGGCCGGGAAGGGGCTAATCCGGCTGGTGGACCGGCCCCGGGGCGGGGAAGGGCCCGGGACGGCCCGGGACGGCCCCGGCGGCGGGGGGGAGGGCCTGGCGCTCACCCCGGATCAGGCGGCGGCGCTGGGGGAAATGTCGCCCCTCGTCGGAGGGGGGGAATTCCGCTCCTTCCTCCTGCACGGGATCACCGGCAGCGGAAAAACCGAGGTTTACCTGCGGCTGATTGCCCTCGCCCTGGCGGCGGGAAAGGGCGCCCTGGTCCTGGTTCCGGAAATCAGCCTCACCCCCCAGACGGTGGCCAGGTTCCGCCGGCGGTTCGGCGAAATCGCCGTCCTGCATTCCGGCCTGGGCGAGGGCGAGCGGGCCGGGTATTGGCGCCGGCTTTGCGGGGGCGAGCTCAGGGTGGCGGTGGGGGCGCGTTCGGCCGTGTTCGCGCCGGTGCGGGATCTGGGGGTGGTGGTGGTCGACGAGGAGCACGAGCGGACCTACAAGCAGGAGAACGACCCCCGCTACCACGCCCGCGACGTGGCCCTGATGCGGGCCCGGCTGGCCGGCGCCCTGGCGGTGCTGGGTTCGGCCACCCCCAGCCTGGAGAGCTGGTTCAACGCCTCCGCCGGCAAGCACCGCCTGCTGAGCCTGGCTTCCCGGCCGGCCGGGGCGAAGCCGCCGAGGGTGGAGATTGTCGATCTCCGGCGGGAGTGGGCCGAGGCGGGGCGGCCGGTCCTGCTGTCCCGGCGGCTGGAGCGGGAGTTGGCCGCCTGCCTGGAGCGCCGCGAGCAGGCCATAATTTTCCTCAACCGCCTGGGGTATCACACCTCGGCCCGCTGCGCCGCCTGCGGGGAGGCGATAATGTGCGGCCGCTGCGACGTGGCCATGACCCATCACCGGAAGGCCGGGGTGCTGCGCTGCGGCTATTGCGGATTCGAGCGGAGCCCGCCGGAGCGCTGCCCGGTCTGCGGCGCTCCCGCCCTGCGCTTTTTCGGGAGCGGCACCGAGCGGGCCGAGGACGTCCTGGCCGGCCGGTTTCCCCGGGCCCGGCTGCTCCGGATGGATTCGGAGAGCATGACGGCCCGGGACGCCTACGAGAACAACCTTTCCGCCTTCGCCGGGGGCGAATACGACATCCTTCTCGGCACCCAAATGGTGGCCAAGGGCCTGGATTTCCCCAACGTCACCCTGGTGGGGGTCCTGATGGCCGACGGGGCCCTGGGGCTGGCGGACTTCCGCTCCGCCGAGCGGACCTTCCAGTTGGTGGCCCAGGTCATCGGCCGGGCCGGCCGGGCCGGCAAGGCCGGCCTGGCCGTGGTCCAGGCCTTCCAGCCCGGGCATCCGGCGGTGGCGGCGGCGGCGACCCAGGATTACCTTTCCTTCGTCCGGGGGGAAATCGCCGATCGGGATCGGCACGGCTATCCCCCCCATCGCCGCCTGGCCCGGGTGATTGTCCAGGGCGGGAACGAGGCGGCGGTCGGGGCGGCTGCCGGGGAGGCGGGGGGGAGGGCGAGGGAGGCCATGCCCCCGGGCTGCCGCCTGCTGGGGCCGGCGCCCTGCGAGGTGGAGCGGCTCCAGGACGTACACCGGCGGCACCTGCTGCTTTTCGCCCCCGGCAGCGGCGTTCTGGGGGAATGGCTCTCCGCCGCCCGGCTGCGGCCCGGTTTGGAGCGGGGGGTGCGTTTAATCCTTGACATGGATCCGGTTTCGATGCTTTAATGGGGGATCGCAACGCGGGCGGCGACGCATTCGCCGGGGCCTTTTTCGAGGAGAACAGCCATGGATTACAAGTCACCGCTTCACAAAACCGTCATGACCACCAAGACCGAGTTTTGGAACGATTCCTGCGCCATTTCCGAATTGAAGCCGGCCATCGAGAACGGGGCCACCGGCGCCACCACCAACCCGGTCATCGTCGGCAACGTCCTGAAGAAGGAAATGGACCTCTGGCGCGATCGCATCAACCAGTTGGTCAAGGAAATGGCCCACGCCTCCGAAATCGACATCGCCTGGAAGCTTAACGAGGAGATGGCGATAAAGGGGGCCAAGCTTTTCGAGGACGTCTTCAAGAGGGAGAAGGGGAAGAAGGGCCGGCTCTCCATCCAGACCAACGCCGTTAATTACCGCGACACCGGGGCCATGGTGAAGCAGGCGGTGTATTTCAACACCCTGGCCCCCAACATCCAGGTGAAGATGCCGGTCACCGAGGAGGGGGTCGAGGCGGTCGAGGAGTCCACCTACCAGGGAGTGAGCGTCAACGCCACGGTCAGCTTCTGCGTTCCCCAGGTTCTGGCGGTGGCCGAGGCGGTGGAGCGCGGGCTCAAGCGCCGGCAGGCCGAAGGCAAGGACATTTCCCAAATGTCCCCCATCTGTACCATGATGGTCGGCCGGCTGGACGACGCCTTGAAGGCGATTTGGTCGAAGCAGGGCGTTCCCTGCGATCCCGGAATCCTGGAATGGGCCGGCATCGCCTGCTTCAAGCGGGCCTACAAGATTTACCGGGAGAAGAAGTACGCCACCCGCCTGCTTTCCGCCGCCTACCGGAACGTCATGCAGTGGTCCGAGTTCGTCGGCGGCGACGTGGTCCTCACCATCACTTCCGACTGGCAGAACATCATCAACAATTCCGGAATCGATCCCGCCCCCCGCATGGACGCCCCGGTGGATCCCAAGACGATCGAGGCCCTGCTGAAGCACTTCCCGGATTTCCGCAAGGCCTACGAGCCGGACGGCCTGAAGCCCGGGGAGTTCGTGGAGTTCCTGCCCACCAAGCGCACCCTGAGCCAATTCCTCGGCGGCTACGCGAGCCTCCTGGAAACCATCCGGGGCTTCATGATAAAGCTCTAGGCCAAATTCCGGCCGGGCCGGGGTTGGCGCCCGGAATCCGGCTTGCCGGAACCCCTCGGGGGCGCCGGCAAGCCGGAGCCGGCCGCGGGGGGGCCGGGCAATCGTTCAGGACTTGCTTCGGATGACCGTCTTGCAACCGTAAGCGTGGGGTTCGCCGCACGCTTACCAAAATATTTATCCGGTCGCGGCGGCGGGAGGAAAACACGAACAAATGGCCGGAAAGAGGATTTTCCGCCATCACCTCGCCGGCCAGCGCCGCCAATCGGTCAAATCCAAGGCGCATATCCACCGGGGTCAGGCACAAAAACACTTTGACGCCGCCGGGAATGGTCAGCATGACTTCTCCCGCGGCGTCCTGACGAGGTCGGCAAAACAATTCGGGGAGGGTAAGCGTTCAGTACTCATTTTTTTGCAAGAGTCTTGCTATACGATAAGAGTTGGTGTATTATGTTGGTCATGTCTGACTACAGCGTTATTCTCCAGGAAGTTTTGGAGGGTTTGTCCA
>JAISYL010000073.1 GCA_031269935.1 Planctomycetota bacterium | reverse complement strand
TGCGGCCCGATCAGGCCGGCCCGGAGGGGATATATTATTCCCGGGCCGGACATTTCGTTCCCGATCAGGAAGGGATGCTGCGCAGCCCCACCGGGGATCTGGTGCTGGATCCGGAGGGGGAGCCGATAAACGTCGCCGCCCCCCCCCTGAGCGCGGTGACCGTCCGCGAGGACGGGGTTATCGTCGCCAACAATCCCGAGGGCAATTTCATCCTCGGGCAAGTCGGGGTTTTCCGCACCGCCGACTTTCGGAACTTGGTGAAAGTGGGGGATTCCCGTTTCGTCTCCGAGGGGGCGGAGATGGAAAACTGGCAAAACGGGGTCAAGGGCGGCTACCTGGAGGAATCCGCCTCCAGCCCCATCGAGGAAATGACCAACATGATAGAGGCCGCCCGGGTGTACGAGGCCAATATGCGCTTTCTCACCATCCAGGACGAGCAGCTCGGCAACGCCGTCCGCAGAATCGGAGCCCCCTCCGGCGCCTGAACCCGGAGTGAATGAACAGGAGAACCGGCCATGATGATCCGTTCGCTTTGGAGCGGCGCCACCGGCATGAAGGCCATGCAGTTCCACATCGACGCCATCGCCCACGATCTCACCAACGTCAACACCAACGGCTACAAGAAGAAAATCGTCAATTTCCAGGACCTGCTTTACCAGACCAGCCGGGCCAGCGGCCTCCAGGGCGGCAGCGGCGGGGTGGTCAACCTGCCGGTCGGGGTCCAGGTCGGGCTGGGGGTGCGGGTCGCCGGCACCACCCCGGTGATGACCATGGGATCGGTGGTGGAGACCGGCAATTGGTCGGACATGCTGATCGAGGAGCCGCAGGCCAACATGGTGCGCAATTTTTTCCAGATTGATTTGGGAAACGGCAACCTGGGCTACACCCGGGACGGCAATTTCCGGGTTGACGATCAGGGGCGGCTGACCACAGTGGACGGCTACTTCCTTGATCCCCAGCCGGGAAGCATCGACCCTTCCGCCGTGACCGTCCAAATCACCCCCGAGGGCCGGATCATGCAGCGGCTTCCGGGCAACACCGATTTCGACGAGGTGGGACAGGTGCAGCTTTTCACCTTCATCAACCCCGCCGGCCTGGAGCCCGTCGGCAACAATCGCTGGGTGGTGAGCGAGTCCTCCGGGGCGGCCCAGCAGGGGGCGCCGGGCGACGACGGGTTCGGCCTTATCCGGGGAGGGTTCATTGAACAATCCAATGTCGACGCCATTTCCGAAATGGTCAACATGATTGCGGCCCAGCGCGCCTACGAATTTAATTCCAAGTCAATCACCACTTCGGACGAGATGCTGCAAACCGTGAATAATTTGAAGAGATAATTCCGGCGATTTCCGGAATGCTTCCGGAAACGCCCTTTGACCCTCGTTTGCCGTACGGCGGGGAAGGGCTGAGGCTGTCGGTTGGTAAAATCTGTAACGATTATGTCGGCAATTGGTTGCATGAAACAATAAGCTGGGCGGGAACCGAGGGTTCGGCGGTCCGCCGGCCTAATTGTCCGGGACGGGAAACGTTTCGGGCAATTTTATTTTAAAATGGATTGACAAACTTGGTTGGTTGGGGTATAAGTGATAAAAAGTGAAGAATACCATTAAATAGTGGATAAGCTCCAATGCCTCTGGAAGAAATTCCCTATTATTACGGCAGCGCCGAAAACAAGCTTAACTCCAAGGGGCAAGTGGCGGTTCCCGCTCGTTTCCGCTCTTGTCTTCCCGAAGCCGATCAAAACCGGAATTATGTCCTGGTGCTGGGGCACGAGAATTGCCTGTTCATGTATACGCACCGGCAGTTCGGCCGGATCAAGGACAATGTCAGGCGCTTGGCGGAAGAGGGGGGGGAGCGGGATTTTTGGCGCGCCTTCATGGCCCGGGCGGTCCCGGTCGATTTGGATCCCCAGGGAAGGTTCGTCCTCCCCCCGGAGTTGATGCGGGCGGCCGGGATCAAGGGGCCGAATATCCTTTTCATCGGCATGGATGATCGGATGGAACTATGGGATCCGTCGGTTTACGCCTCCCGGCCCGGCGACGGCGCGGCTTTTGTGGAAACCTTGAGACGGGCCGGGGACAGGATTTTTGGGATTTAGACGCGGTCATCGCGTCTGTCGCGAGGGAGGTTCGGGAAGTTTGGGGAACGCCAAGACGGCGATTCGGCGGTTTTGGGGAAAACCGCCGGGTCGCCGGGGAGGCACGAATCGGGGGGAGGAAAACGGCATGGTCATTCGTCCGTTGCCGGTTATTTCCCCAGCCTGGAAAGTTCAGGTGAAAAGGGAGGGGGGAGGGGAAAAGCCGGGAAATGACCAGGGCAAGGGCATGGCATCGCCATTGGAAGGCGGGGACGGGGTGGTCCGGGCTTCGGATTCCCGGGCGGGGGGGGCCGGACTGTATTCATTCAAGTCGCGCTTAAAGATGCTGGGGGCGGTGGAATTGGTGAGCGAGGAATTTGAATTCGGGTCCGGCACCGCTTCAGCCGGCTTGGGCTAGCCGTGGCCGAAGCGTTCGACCTTCTCGGCCTGGGAGTCGCCACCGTCGACGATTTGCTGATGGTGGAGCATTTTCCCCGGGTGAACGAAAAGCAGCGCCTGTTGGCGGGCGTCCGCCAGGGCGGCGGCCTGACCGCCAGCGCCTTGGTGGCGGCGGCTCGCTTGGGCCTGCGTCCCGGCTATCTGATCACCCTGGGAAAGGGTGAATTGGCGGTTTTTTTGCGGGAACGGCTGGAAAGGGAGGGAATCGTCTGCCTGGAGGACGGTTCCCGGCCGGACGCCGAACCTTTCCACTCCCTGGTTATAGTCGCCCAGAGCGGGGGGGAGCGTTCCGTTATCTGGAGGAACGACAAGGTGTTCCCCCCCCGGATCGGCCCGACCGAAATGGCGCTGGCGGCCCGGGTCGGCTGCCTTTTCGTCGATCATGTCTTCGCCGCCGATCTCCTGGGGATGGCGGAGGCGGCCCGGCGGGCCCGGCGGCCGGTGGTGGGGGATTTCGAGCGGACCACCCCCCGTTCCCGGGAACTGATGGATTTGACCGATCACCTGATTGTTCCCCTGGCCTACGCCCGGGAAGCGTTGGGGGAAACGGAGATGGCCCCGGAAACGGCCGCGGCGGCCCTGGCCCGGCGCCCGGGCCGGGCTCTGGCCTGCGTCACCGACGGCGAGCGGGGCTGCTGGTTCGCGCTGGGGGAAAATCCGGAGCGGGTGTTTCACCAGGGTTGCTTCTCGGCCGGCCGGGTGGTCGACACCACCGGCTGCGGCGACGTGTTTCACGGCGCCTACGCCGCCGGGTTGGTGAAAGGCTGGCCGCCGGAGGAACGCATTCGCCGGGCGGCGGCGGCGGCGGCCCTGAAAACTCTGAAAACCGGCGCCCAGGACGGGGCGCCCACCTTGGAGGAGTTGGAGAATTTCCTTTCCCGCGTTTCGGCCTCTTGCTGATCGGCCCCGAAAAGAGGGAACACCTTTTCGGGCGAACCCAAATTGCCGGCTTGCAAGAGCGTCGAGTCCCGGCCAAAGGGAAAACCGGACGCATCCCAAGTTTCACCATTGACTTGCCGGCCAAAAACAATAAAATCCGGTTTGGTCTTATCCGACCGGACTCCGATTTTTGGGCGGGGAGATGCCCGAGCGGCCAAAGGGAACAGACTGTAAATCTGTCGGGCTCCGCCCTACGATGGTTCGAATCCATCTCTCCCCACCATCTGCAAAAACACCCTTTTCCCCTTGCGGGAGAAGGGTTTTTTCGTTTCCGGCCTTCGCGGCTGCGCGGCAATCGCCCGCTTTGCCGCCGTCCATATAAGTCTTTATTTTAGCCGTCGAGTCCATGTCGAAACTGTCAATATTCATGACAATGATTTCGTCCGATTCCGGAGCCGCGTCACAGGTTCCCGTGGAGGCTTCTTTTTCGGTCGTGACAACGGAGGCGATCTCCGGCAGTTTTGCCAGCGCATCCGCTTTCCCCTCGACCATGACATGCGTATAAATCCCCGCCGTCAATTTCGGGTCGCTGTGCCGCATCAGGCGTTGCGCCGTCGCCAGCGGGACGCGGGCCTGATTGAGAAGGGTGGCGAAGGTGTGGCGCAGGCCGTGGAAGTCGTAGACCAAACCGTATTCGTCC
>JAISYL010000236.1 GCA_031269935.1 Planctomycetota bacterium | reverse complement strand
GTCAACAGTCTCTTACTTCGGGCCGATCCGAAAGCATCGGCAATTCGTCCAGGGCGCCAACTTTCCCATTCCAGTTTTCCCGATTCGGAAAATTTTTGCCTTGACATGCCCTTCCTTATCGCTATCATTGCCTCCATGGTGCCTAAAAAAGACAAGAAACTGTCGAAAAATGGCAAAAGAAACAATATGTATCCAATAATGAACGCAACATAATACTTATTATCGGACCCGAATTAAACGCCAATAAGTTTATCTATAATTACACTCCACTTTGTAGCTCTTCAATTCCATAATATCCAACCATACATAAAATTACATGATTTTTAATTCCAGATAAAATAAAACCTATATCTTTCATTTATCACGATCATATCATTTACTGTAGCAAACATTCGATTATCATACCCACTACCCATAGTGGTATCACGCCTTGGCACCTACTACTAATTGAAGGTCCGATAATAAGTATTATGTTGCGTTCATTATTGGATACACATTTTAGCTAATAATTATTTAACATTAATATAATACTTAAGTTATATGCTTCAAGGGATCCGCGGCGGGAGATCGAGGGTTGGATATTATCCGTTACCTTGTTTCCCGAAAAGACAAAAACAGCAATTTTTGGTATTATCTTCATAATTTGGCGGCCTATTGCCTTCCCAATTCCCTGTTTCGCCGTCGGTTGCCGGGCCGATTGGCGAAGTCGGCGAAATACGACCGGAACCTGCTGGCGTCCCGGGTCTCATATTACAACAAATTGGATTGTCCCTTCTCCGTTGCGGGAAAAACAACAAGGATAAAGGATTTCAAATATGGGCCAACCCATTCCAGTTGCTATTTTTTCGACCTGTACGAATACGCCCGCCACTTCCCGGCGGATTATAGGATGGCTTATTTGTTCGGAGATGTCACGACCGTGCCGGAGACGCCCGCTTTCGTAAAAAGCCGTCCCATCGCCGGGGACAACCGGAATTCCGTTCTTCTCAAGCTGGACAGAAACCGGCATTTTGTGTTTATCCGGGATAAAAAGGCTTTCTCGGAAAAACGCGACCGGCTGATTGGGCGGGGCAACATGATCCAGCCTCACCGGGTCAAATTCATGGAAATGTACTTCGGCCATCCCTTGTGCGATTTGGGGCACGTGTCGGACCGGGACGAGGGAACGGATCGGAGATGGCGGGTGGCCAAGTCGACCAAGGCCGAGCATCTTGATTTCAAGTTCATCCTTGCCCTGGAAGGGAACGACGTCGCCACCAACCTGAAGTGGGTGATGTCCAGCAACTCGTTGGCGGTTACGCCGAAGCCGCTTTATGAAACTTGGTTCATGGAGGGAACCCTGATTCCGGGCCGGCATTATGTGGAAATCCGCCGGGATTACGCCGATCTGGAGGAAAAAATGAATTATTACCTGGAACATCCGGGCGAAGCGGAGCGAATCATTGAAAATGCCCACCTTCACGTCGGCCAATTCCGGGACAAAACCCTTGAAAGCATCGTCTCTCTCCTGGTTTTGGAGAAATATTTTTCCCTCGCGGCGACTTGAAAGGACTAGGGGTCTTGTCAAATTTAGTTTGTTTCGCGTCACCCCCCCCAACCCCGCGGCGCCTATCCTTTGTCCGGCCCCGAAGTGGAAAATCCCCTTCCGTCCCGGACCTTCAGCAACTGTAACAGCACCTCCCTTCCCTTCAGCGGCTTTTCCAAAACCCGCTGGCAGTAGTCCAGGAGAAAGCCCAGCCAGCGCAGCCGTTCGGCCGGGGGAAGGGCGAGTTCCAGCCTAGCCGCTCCCGCCTCCCGGCTCCGCAGGGCGGCCAGGGCCTCCGGGCCGATGCGCGCGAACCCCGGTCCGCCGCCGGGACGGCAGGCGCGGCAAACAAGGCCGCCCCGGCGCGGATCCAGCCAAGCCGGCTCACCCGGCCCCGGCGGGCGACCGCAGGCGAGGCAGCGGCCGAGTTCGAGCCCGAAGCCCAGCCAGCCTAGCGCGTCCAGCAGGGCCAGCTTCAGGGTCCGGACCAGGAGGATTTCCTTGTCGGGGAGGGAAAGGGGGGGGGAAGCGGACAGCCGCGCCGCCCGGAAGGGTTCGCCCAACCCGGAAAGCAGGGGGATCGCCCGGGAAAGGACCTCGAAAAGGCCCGGCTGGGGCTCGCCCGGAAGGGCCGCCTCGGCCGCCAGGTTGGCCAACAGCCCGGCGGCGGCGAAGGCGGGGGGGAAAAAGCGGAGGCCGGGGTGCTCGTCGGCGAAACCGGCCTCGAGCAGCAAATCCAGGCCGGCCTGGGGCCGCTCCAGGATCACCACCTCCTCGCACTGGCAGAGATCGAGATGGCCGAAGAGGGGGCTCCCGGGCCGGCGGCAACCCTTGGCCAGGACGTCGAACCGGCCGCCCTCCCGGGCCAGAAGGGCGGCCACCAGGCTGGTTTCACTGAACAGGCGGCGGCGGAGGACTATGGCCCGGGTCTTGATGATCGCCATCTCAAAGTATGTACTTGGACAAATCCTCGTTCGCCGCTATTCCGGCCAGCCGGCCGCGCACCGTTTCGGCGTCGATGGCGATGGTGCGGCCCCGCAGGGCGGGCGCGTTGAACGAGATGTCCTCCAGGAGCTTCTCCATGATGGTGTGCAGCCGCCGGGCGCCGATGTCCTGGGCGGAGCGGTTGAGATCCTCGGCGAAGCCGGCCAGGGCCTCCAGCGAGTCGGGCCGGAATTCCAGGATCACCCCCTCCGTCTCCATAAGCAGCCGGTATTGGGTGCACAGGGCGTTCCGGGGACGGGTGAGGATGCGCCGGAAATCCTCCCGGCCGAGGGGGGAAAGCTCCACCCGGATGGGAAAGCGGCCCTGGAGCTCGGGGATCAGGTCCGCGGGCTTGCGGCCGTGAAAGGCCCCGGCGGCGATGAACAGGATGTGATCCGTCCGCACCGGCCCGTATTTGGTGACCACCGTCGCCCCCTCGACGACGGGCAGGAGATCGCGCTGGACCCCCTCCCGGGAAACGTCGGGGCCTTCGCTCCGGCCGGAACCGATGATTTTGTCGATTTCGTCGATGAAGATTATCCCGGACTGCTCGGCCCGGGCCACCCCCTCGCGCTGGATCGCTTCCTCGTCCAGGAGCTTCTCCGCCTCCTGCTGCTGGAAAACGGCCATGGCCTCGGGAATTCCGACCCGGCGGGACTTGCGCCGTCCGGGGAGGAACTTCCCCAGCATGTCCTGCATCTCCAGGGCCATCTCGTCCGAGCCGACCGCCCCGAAAATCCCGGCCATGGGGAGGGTCGCGTTGGACTCGATGTCGATCTTCCGGTCGCCGAAGCCGCCGGCGCGGAGCTGGGCCCGCAATTTCTCTCGGGTCCGCCGGTTCCGGGCCGCCGCCTCCCGCCCATCCTCGGTATCCGGATCATCCTCCAGCCGGGGGGGCAGCAGGATGTCCAGGACCCTCTCCTCCGCCGCCTCGCGGGCGGTTTGGGAAACCTTGCGCATGGCTTCGGTCTGGATCCGGGCGACGCTGGCCTTGGCGAGGTCGCGGATCATGCTTTCGACATCCCGCCCGTGGTAGCCCACCTCGGTGTATTTGCTGGCCTCGACCTTGATGAAGGGGGCGCCGATCAGATCCGCCAGCCGCCGGGCGATTTCGGTCTTCCCGACCCCGGTGGGGCCAATCATGATGATGTTCTTGGGAGTGATCTCGTCCCGCATTTCCGAGGGAAGCTGCTGCCGGCGCCAGCGGTTGCGGATGGCGATGGCCACCGCCTTCTTGGCCTCGGCCTGGCCGACGATGTATTCGTCCAGCTTTTCGACAATGCCCTCCGGAGTCAGGTTGTCCATGAACTCCCCGGCCGCCGATTTTTCCTCCCAGGTCATTCCGGGACGCCTCCCTTCCTCTCGGCCAGGGGCCGGCCGAATATTTCCGCGAGAACCAGGGCCCGCCGAGCCGCTCCGGCGTCCCCGCGCAATTGGGCCACGAAGTCGGGCGGGCCGCCGCCCCGGACGGCCCCGGGCGGCGCCGGAAGGGCGGTTTCGGCCCCGGCCCCCGCCGGGAGGCTCCCTCCGGCCAAGCCGAAGGCCGCCGGCGGGATCGCCGGAGCCCGGGCGGCCGGAATCGCCGGGACGGGATCGCGGACGGCGGACGACCGCCGGGCCGGGCGCGGCTCTTTCCGTTTCCGAGGGGACGGAGGAGGCCGGGACGCCTCGGGCGCTTCCGGCTCCCCGCCGAAGAACTCCCGGAGAATCTCGGCTTCCACCCTTCCCCTCTCCGAGGCGGGCGCAGCCGGCCGGGGGGGACGGGGTGGACGGGCGGGCGGCTTTTCCGCCCCCCCGTCCACCCCGAACAATTCCTTCAACAGGGCGATGAGAATATCGGCAACATCCACGGCGTCCGCTCCCTCCCGGGGGGGACGGCTTTTCCGCCCCGCCCCCGCCCCCGATCCCCGGCGTTTCCCGGGGGACGGGGATCACTGCTGCTTGGCTTCCTTGCCGCCGATGCTGGCGCGCATCTCGGTGTCGGCCTTGATGTTGTTCAGGCGGTAATAGTCCATGACCCCCAGGTTGCCGTTGCGGAAGGCCTCGGAAATGGCCATGGGAATCTGGGCTTCCGCCTCCACCACCTTGGAGCGCATTTCGTAGATGCGGGCCTCCTGTTCGGCCTGGCTGGCCCGGGCCTCGGCGGCGCGCTTTTCCGCGTCGGCCTGGGCCACCTGCTTCTTGGCCTGGGCCCGGTCGATTTCCAGTTTGGCCCCGACGTTCTCCCCCACGTCCACGTCGGCGATGTCGATGGAAAGGATGTCGAAGGCCGTGCCGGCGTCCAGGCCCTTGGCCAGCACCGCCTTGGAAATGCGATCGGGATTTTCCAGCACCTGCTTGTAGTTGATGGAGGAGCCGATGGCCGAGACGATTCCCTCGCCCACCCGGGCGATGATGGTCTCGTCGGTGGCGCCGCCCACCAGCCGCTCGATATTGGTGCGCACCGTCACCCGGGCCTTCACCTTGAGTTGGATGCCGTCCTGGGCCACCGCGTCCAGGGTCACCTTGCCGGAGGAGACGGGATTGGCGCCCGGACTGGGGCAGTCGATGACCCTGGGGTCCACCGAGGTGTTGACCGCCTTGACGATGTCGCGCCCGGCCAAATCAATGGCGCAGGCCTTGTCGAAGGGGAGGGGGATGTTGGCCCGGCTGGCCGAAATGAGCCCCTTGACCACGTCGGTGACGTTGCCCCCGGCCAGCAGGTGGGCGGCGAGACTGCCGGGCTGGATGCCGATGCCGGCCTGGTGCGCCATGATCAGCGCCTGCGACAGGACCGCGACGTTCCCCTTGGAAAGGTAATGCGCCTCCAGGAAGTCCCGGCTTATCTTCAGGCCCGCCTTGTGGGTGGTGATCAGGGAATTGACGATGAGGGCGGAATTGACCTTGCGGATGAACATCCCGACCAGGTCGATGAACCCGATGGGCACCCCCGAGGCCCGGGCCTGGATCCAGGTCCGCCCAAAGGAAATGAGGATGAAAACGCCCACGATCACCGCGACGAAAATGAAGATGGCGATCATCCCGATGATGAGCGAGGTCGTTTCCGATGATAAAAGCTCCATGCCGGCGTTCTCCTTTTGTCAACAGGCTCTCAGGCCCGATTCCCTTCCGGCCCCGGGCCGGGGCCGCGATCCGGGGCGACCACCAGCCAGTTGCCCTGAATCCCCCGAACCACCACCCGTCCGCCGGATTCGACGTAAACTCCTTCGGTGACCACGTCCACCAACTCCCCCGAATCCAGCCGCACCTTGCCCGACGGCCGCAGCATGGTCTCGGCGATTCCGCCCCGTCCCGCCAGGGGGCGGAGGCGATCCCCCTCCCCCCTTTCCGGCGGGGGAGCCTCAAGCGGATGGGGGTTGATCCCGGCCTCCTGGGCCTGGGTAAGGAAGAGCCGCCCGAGGAAGGGCATTTTTTCCCCGTATTCCGACACGGCCCAGATGGCCAGAAAGGCGGCCGCCGTCCCGAAAAACAGCAGGAGGGTGAACGAACCGACCTCGTGCCACATGAACCTGGCCATGTAGGGGGAATCCCAATTCGGGGTGAAGGCGAGCAGGAGCCCTCCCAGGATGCCGACGATCCCGGCGATGCCGGGGGCGCCGAAGCCGGGAAGAACCATTATCTCGACCACCAGGAGGCCGACGCCGATCAGGAACACGGCGATCCCCAGGGGGCTGCCGCGATCATGCATGAGGAGGGTCGAGAAGAAGCAGACGAAGCCGATAATTCCGATGGCGGCCGGAATCCCGCTCCCGGGAGCCTGGAATTCGGTCACCAGCCCGGCCACCCCGACCACCAGGAAGACGCCCAGGAGGACGATTACCCATACCGGCAGCCCCAGATCCTCCACCGAGGGAATGAGCTTCCGGAAATCGATTCCCTCACCCTCGGGGAGCTTCGGGCGGATCACCTCCCCCTTTTCGATTCCCCGGGCGGCATAGAAATCGTCGGCGTTTTCCACCATTTCCGAGGCCAGCCCGTATTCCAGCGCCTCCCGGGCCGACAGTTCCAGGAGCCGCCCCTCGGGCTTGATTATTTTGCTCCCGGCGATGCGCCGGGAATCCCGGCCGATCCGGATGTTCTCCTCCAGCACCTCCAATTCCGACCCGGTGACGAATTCCATCCCCCCCCCCTCGAAGCGGACCTGGTAAAGGGAGGAGGAGCGGCTGACCATGGCCTCCACCACCGCCACCGGCCGATCGTAATGCTCGGCGAACACCTTCATGATGGTGCGGATGTCCACTTCGATCTTTTCCGCCGTACGATCGTCCATGCCGGCGCCGCCGCCGGTTATCGACATCTGCATGGGCTGGATGTCGCCGATCCGGGCGACCCTGGTCATGGCGATTTCCCCGGCGGCGGTGGCCAGCATGGCCCCGCCGGACACCGCCTTGTGGATCACCAGGGAGACGACCGGGACCTTCAATTCGAAAATCCGCCGGGCGAGCCGATCGCAGGCGTCCACCTGCCCCCCGGGGGAGTCGATTTCCAGTACGACCAGCCGGGGCCGCTCCCGCTCCGCCCGGTCCAGGGCGGCCTCGAGCATGGCGGCCATTTCCGAAAAGGGGGCGCCCAGGATGGCCCCGGCGACCGGAATGGCGACCACCCTGCCCCCCCATTCGGGGCCGGCCTCCAGTTCGTCCCGCCAGGCGGGCTTCTTAGGTTCCGGCCGATCCTCCCCGGCCGCCGCCGGGATCGCCGCCAGAATCAACCCCAGGAAAATCCGGATTACCGCCTCGCCAAGCATTATCCGTCCTTCGGAAGCAAAGGGAAAACTCGCCGCCGCCGTGATTTGGCCCGGAGGGGCGGCTTAACCGGGCTTTTGCCGATTCCATCTATATTTTAGTGGCGTCACGGCCCGATTTAAAGTAAATTATATTAAGCTCGGTGAAAAATTGACAAAGGAGCCGAACATGTCCGGCAAAACCGCCGAATTGACCGACGAAAATTTTTCCGCCGCCATCGCCTCCGGGGTGACCCTGGTGGACTTCTGGGCCAGTTGGTGCCCCCCCTGCCGCCGGCAGGGGCCGATCGTCGACCGCCTGGCCGAAACCTACTCCGGGCGGGCGAAAATAGCCAAGATGGACACCGACGCCAACAGCAAAACCGCCCTGGAACTCAAAATCGAAAACATCCCCACCCTGATTGTCTTCAAGAACGGGAGGGAGGCGAAGAGGCTGGTGGGGCTTACCGAGCCGGAAGCCCTTTCCGCGGTCCTGGACAGGCTTCTGGAGAGATAGGGGGATGCCGGAGGGGATCATGGAATTGACCGCCGCCGATTTCGCCGAAAAGACGGCCCGGGGCGTTTTTCTGGTCGACTTCTACGGTTCCTGGTGCCCGCCCTGCCGGGCCCTGGAGCCGGAATTGGTCAGGCTTGCCGAATTTTTCCGGGGCCGGGCCCGGATCGCCAGGATAAACGTCGACGATCACAGCGAAGCCGCCGTGGACAACCAGGTGGAGGAAATTCCCACCCTGATCTTTTTCCGGGACGGCCGGGAAATGAAACGCCTGTTCGGCGCCCATTCCTTCGAATCGCTGTCCGGGGCGCTGGCGGAACTGATTCCCGGGGACGGGACGGAGGGAATTTCCGGGGACTTGCCCAAATCCTGAAAACGGCCCGGGCGGCGGGGCGGGCAATCGCCAAGAGCCGGTTGACAAATTGCCGGATCGTCCGGGTTAAACAAGGAAAAAGGCGCCGGCGGGATGTTTTTTGGCCGGCGATCGGAAGCGTAGGGGTCCGCCCAAAAATAGCTTATACATGTTTAGACAAGGAACCGAGCCGCGGCGGTAAATTTTCGCCCGGGGTTGGGCAAAAATTTACGGGAGCGACGTTGGTGCCGCGGCATAAGCTGGTATAGGTTATTTTTGGGCGAGCCCCAACTCGTCCGGGGAGCGGTTTTTGACGCCGTCTCGCCAGACGAAACGGCAATTTGCCAACACACTCGAAAAAGGGGGATTTGCCATGCGGAATTCAGCGCCCGCGCTCAAGCGCCCGGCCTCCGGGCTTTCGGGAGGGCCGTCCGGCCCGGGTTTCCGGTCCGGCCGGATCCCGCTTCGCCTCGGCTGCCTTCTGGCCCTCCTCCTGGCGGCGGCCGGGGCCGGCGGCCGGGCCGGGGAAATTCCCAACCGGCTGGCGAAAGCCAGGATTGGCGAGTGGGCGCTTTTCCAGGACGTGTCGGCGGGCGAGCATTCCGGCGATCTCACCCGCTTTTCCGTGGTCGATATCCGGGACGGGGGCGAAGCCCGGACCCTGGTGGTCCGGATGGAAAAACTGGGTCCCGAGGGGACGGCGGAGGAAAGCCGGGATCTGGAAATGATCCTGGACGAGGCGGACCGGCGAACCGAGGAACTGGCGGCCAGGGCCAAACAGGTGGTTTCCGGCCAATTGCTGGTCGGGGAACGTGAATTCCCGGTGGTGGAGGTGGCCTGGGACGACGAGGACGATTCCCGGGAAATCAAGATTTGGCTTTCGGAGGAGCTGCCGATCGGGGGGCTGGCGAAAACCTGGAGTTCGGATCCCGAATTTCCGGCCTTCGAACTGATCGATTACGGATTCCCTCAATGACATGTACGAGGAATACTGGAAGCTGGCCGACAAGCCGTTCAGGAACACCCCCGATCCCCGGTACCTTTTTTTAACCCGCCAATACGAGGAGGCCCTGGCCCGGGCCCTTTACGTGCTGACCGAGGGCCAGGGAGCCATGCTCCTCACCGGCGACTGCGGCTGCGGCAAGACCCTCCTCACCCGGGTGATCGTGGACGAACTGGATCCCGCCCGCTTCGAGGCGGCCCTGGTTACCTATCCCAACCTGGATCCGGCCCAGTTGCTGGGCGAGATTCTGGGGCAATTCGGCTTTCCCGACACTTCCGGCTGGCCCAAGGTCCGCCTGCTGGGCGCCCTGGGGGATTTCCTCCGCCACACCGGCCGGCGGGGAGCCTCCACCCTGGTCATTGTGGACGAGGGGCAAACCGTGCACAACGACGAAACCCTGGAGGAGGTCCGCCTCCTCCTCAATTTCCAGCGGGACCGGAGTTTTTCCCTGAGCCTGATCCTGGTCGGCCAGCCGGAATTGCGGGAGCGCCTGGAGCGAAAGCCGCAGTTTTCCCAGCGGCTGGCCTTCAAGCACCACCTGAGCCGGCTTTCGCCCGAGGAATCCCGGAAATATCTCCACCACCGGCTGGAAGTGGCGGGGGGCGACGGCGGCCTCTTCACCCGGGAGGCGGAGGAGGTGATCATCGCCGGGGCGGCCGGAATCCCCCGCCGGCTCAATTACCTGGCCGACTTCTCCCTCCTGGCCGGCTTCGGGAAGTCCGCCCCGCTGGTCGACGGGGAGATGGCGCGGGAAGTGGCCGGCGACCTGGGTTGGTGAGGGGAGAAAAGGGATCCGGCCACGCCGGGATATGGCAACCCGGAATTGAAAGGCCCCAGGCGCATCCATTCGTAAACGCCTTTCCGGGAGAGGGCGCGTAAAGAAATAACGTTTACACCGTGGCGCGGCGGTTCAATGCCCGCGGGGCGCTTTCATGACGAAGTTGTAAATGTTATTTATTTCCGCGCCCTTAGGACTCGTCACCTTGAAACGGATGGATCGAGCGATCCATTCCGAAAATTCGTTTTCTGTCTTGAAGGGAGATTTCCATGAAACACGCGTTCCGTCCCTTTGCCGCCATCCTGTGCCTCATGCTTCTCGCCGGCGTTCCAGCGTCGGCGGCCACCAAGACGCTTCGCCTCGGGACCGACCAGGTGCGCGACTTCTTCACCACCGTGGCTCTCAGGGAATTCGCCGACCAGGTGGCCAGGGAAACCGGCGGCGGCGTCAGGATCGACGTGTACGACGGCGGACAGCTTGGCCAGGAAAAGGCGTGCATCGAACAGGTGCAGTTCGGCGCGCTCGACATGGCGAAGACCAGCCTCTCGCCGCTGTCCGAATTCGTTCCCGGCCTGAACGTGATGAGCTTCCCCTATCTTTTCCGCAGCATGGATCACATGTGGAACGTCCTTCTCGGAGACATCGGCCGGGAACTTCTCGATCAGGCGGGAGAGGCGCAAATGGTGGCGCTCTGTTGGCTGGACAGCGGTTCCCGCAATTTCTACGGCAAAAAGCCGCTGCGCGATCTCCCCGACTTCGCGGGCCTGAAAATACGGGTGCCGGAAAGCCGCATCATGATGGGAATGGTCGACGCCCTCGGAGGCCATGCCACCCCCATGCCGTCGAACGACGTGTACAGTTCGCTCCAAACCGGCGTCTGCGACGCGGCCGAAAACACCATTCCCCGCTATCTCGACATGAGCCACCAGGAAATCGCCCCCTTCCTCACCATCGACATGCACAACATCGTTCCGGAAACCCTTCTGATCAGCCGGGCGTCATGGAGCGCCCTCACTCCGGACGAGCAGGGGGCGATGCGCAAGGCCGCCGCCGCCCTTACCGGGAACACCAGGGGAAAGCTTCAGTCGGTCGAGGAGGAGGTTCTTGCCCGGCTGGTCAAGGAATTCAAGGTCACCGTCATCAGGCCGGACGCCGCCGTCATCGCCAGGCTGCGGCGGGCGTGCCAGCCGATCTACGACGAGTACGGCGGGGAATACGCCGACATCGTCGGGCGCATCGAGGCGGTGAAGTAGCCGCTCCCGGGTTAGGGCTCGTGCAAAAATAACCTATACAAGTTTATACCGCGTCACCAACGTCGCTCCCGTGAATTTTCGCCTAATCATGGGCGAAAATTTACCGCCGCGACTAGATTCCTTGTCTAAACATGTATAAGTTGTTTTGGGGCGGGCCGTTGGGCAATCCGCCGCGGGCGGCGGGCCTTTCCCGGTCAGCCGCCCCCTTCAGGGACTCCCGCATGAAAAAATCGCTGGACGTCGTGTTCGCCGGGGTGGAGGCGGCCGTTAAGGCGCTGCTGCTGTTCATGGTCGTCCTGATCTCCATTCAGGTTTTGCTCCGGGGGACCACCGGCCGAAGCATCAAATGGGCGGAGGAGGCCGCGCTCATCGCCATGGTCTGGGTCACCTTTCTCACCCTGGCCATCGGAGTCCGGCTGGACATTCATATCCGCATCGACATGTTCGTCGGCTGGCTGCCGCGCCGCGGCAGGATCATCCTCGAATTCGCCCTCGATCTCATCCTGTGCTTCATCAGCGCCATGATGATTTATTACGGATGGCGCCTTTCCGCCATCGCCATGCGTTCAACCATGCCGGCCTCCCGCCTGCCGACCGGGGTGGTCTACGCCATCGTCCCCCTCACCGGCGTCCTGTGCCTGGCCGAAATCCTTTCCCGGCTTCTAGGCGCCCCGAGGAGCGCGGCGGCGCGGAACTTCATCGAAGGCATTCCCTACGACGACAACAAGGCGGCCGGCTTCGGGGAAGGGTCGGAATGATGGAGGCGAACATCCTTGGCTGCGTTGCCCTTCTAGGCTCGTTCGCCGTCCTGGTCGCGATTCGCCTGCCGATAACCTTCGCCCTGGTCGGTTCGTCCGTCATCGCCGGCCTGGCCATAGGGCTGCCCCTGGAGGCGGTCTGGCAGCGAATGATTCAGGGCGTCCAGTCCTTTTCGCTCCTGGCGGTTCCCTTCTTCATCCTAGCGGGGGAAATCATGCTTTCCGGCGGCATCGCCCAGCGGCTGGTGGATTTTTCGGACGTCCTCATCGGCCGCATCCGGGGCGGGATGGCGCAGGTGAACATCCTGTCCTCCACCTTTTTCGGGGCGGTTTCCGGTTCCACCACCGCCGACGTTTCGTCCATCGGCGCCACCCTCATCCCGGTGATGGTCAAACATGGCTACGGGCGGGATTTTTCCGTTTCCGTCACCGTCACCAGCGCCTGCCAGAGCATGATAATCCCCCCCAGCCACAACATGATCATCTATGCCCTGGCCGCCGGCGGCGTTTCGGCCGGCCGGCTCTTCCTGGCCGGCATGATCCCGGGATGCCTGCTCGGCCTTTCGCTCATGCTCGTGGCGTATATCCAAACACTGCGCCACGGCTATCCGAGGGGAAAGACCTACAATTTCCGGGAAGCGCTGATCGTGACCAAGGATTCGCTTCTCGGCCTCATGACCATAGTCATCATTCTGGGCGGGGTGACGTCGGGATATTTCACCGCCACCGAATCGGCCGCCATCGCCTGCGTCTACGCCTTCCTCGTCACCTTCCTGGTCTACCGGAAAATACCCTTCGCCGCCATAGGGGGAATCCTGTTTCGCGCCGGAAAGACCCTGGCCATGGTGTTGTCCATCATCGCCGCCGCCAACGGTTTCGGCTACCTGCTGTCGTATTTGCGGATCCCCGGCCTGGCCACGGCCTGGATGCTCGCGACCACCGGCAATCCGGCGATTCTCCTCCTGCTGATCAATGTCCTGCTCCTGCTCCTCGGCTGCATCATGGACGTGGCGCCGCTCATCATGATCGTGACTCCCATCGTCATGCCCGTCATCAAGTCCATCGGGATGGATCCGGTGCATTTCGGAATCGTCATGCTCCTGAACCTGGCCGTGGGCGCCTGCACCCCGCCGGTCGGCCTGACCCTGTTCACCGGTTGCGCCGTCGGGCGCATACCCATCGAGAAGGTCATGCTCTCGATCCTCCCGTTTTACGCCGCCATGATGGCGACGCTGTTCCTGGTGACCTACCTTCCCCCCCTCGCCCTGTTCCTCCCCAACACCTTCATGCCGTAGGCGACGGCGGCGAAGGGCAGACTGTCCATACCTGGACTTTTAAAGGAAATCGAGCCAACCACCGCTTGATTTCCCTAACAGATCTAAGCGCTTCGGTTTCAAAGGGTTGATTTTCGCCAAGCCGGATTGAAGCCATGAGGTTGTCATAATTCATGGCTACAATCCAAAGCCCGGAAGCTTCAAGGGAAATCAAACGGCGGTTTGTTTGATTTCCCTTGAAAGTCCACTTGACAAGATATGAACTTTTAAAGAAAATCAAGCAAACGTCGACCGAACGCCCGAAACGTCCGTCGGCCGTCCCGATCCGGCCGGCGCGGCAAGGTTGCGGAAATGCCCGGCATCTGGTTGAAAAACGCCAGGCTCGTAGGCCCGTCCAGCATTGTCCGGGGCGACGTGCTGGTGCGCGACGGCGTCATCGCCGCCGTGGCCCGGGACGGCGGGGGCGACTGGCCGGCGGACCGGGTGGTGGACGTGGCGGACCGTTACCTTTCGCCCGGATTCATCGACATCCATACCCACGGCGCGGGCGGGTTCGACTTCATGGACGGCTCCCTGGAGGCGGTTTACGGCGCCTGCCTGGCGCACCTCAGGCACGGCACCACCTGCCTCCTTCCCACCACGTCGGCCAGCACCCGCGAATCGCTCCTGGAGATGGCCGAACTTTTCAACCGGGTGGAGCCCAGGCGGACGGGCTATCCGGAAATTCACGGCCTCCATATGGAGGGGCCCTACTTCGCTTCGGAGCAGCGGGGCGCCCAGGACGCGAGGCACCTGCGGAACCCCGACCCAGAAGAGTACAACCAGGCCCTGCGGATTGGAAAGCGCATCGTCCGCTGGTCGTTCGCCGTGGAACTGGAAGGGGGGGAGGAGTTCCTCCGGACGCTCCGGGAAAAGGGCGTCATTCCCTCCCTGGCCCATTCCGACGCCACCTGCCAACAAGTCCGCCAAGCCTATGCCGACGGCGTGCATTCCCTGACGCATTTCTATTCCGGCATGTCGGGCCTCCGCCGGGTCAATTCCTACCGGATAGCCGGGGTGATCGAGGCCGGCTATCTCCTGGACGGCATGTATGTCGAAGTGATTGCCGACGGGAAGCACCTGCCGGCCGATCTGCTCGAACTTATTTACAAGGTCAAGGGCGCGGATCGCATTTGCCTGGTCACCGATTCCATGCGGGCCGCCGGCATGCCGCCCGGCTCCTATAAACTGGGGAATATCGAGACGGGGATGGATACCGTGGTCGAGGATTCGGTGGCCAAGCTGCCGGATCGGCTCGCCTTCGCCGGCAGCGTGGCCACGGCCGACCGCCTGGTGAGGACCATGCGCGACCTTGCCGGCGCCCCGCTTCCGGCGGCGGTGGCGATGATGAGCCTCAACCCGGCCAGGCTCGTCGGGCTGGACGGCCGCAAGGGATCCATAGCCGTCGGAAAGGACGCGGATCTCGTGGTCTTCGACGAAGGGGTGAACGTCCATTTGGTGATGGCGAGGGGGGAAATCGTCCCGCCCGGCTAAGGGTCGGTCAAAAAACGAGTACTGCCCGTCGATTTCCTTTAAGGATTCAAGCGCTTTCGTTTCAATGGGTTGTTTTTTCTCAACTCGACCCAAGCCGGCGGCATGGCAAAAAAACGGCCCGGAAACGAACGCCCTGAAACCTCAAAAATCCACAAGTCCACAATGCCGGCGGAGAGGAAAACATGGGAGAAGGCCGGAAGGTAGTCCTGTGTTACGGCGATTCCAACACCTGGGGCCAGCGGCCCGGCATGGAAATGCGGCGCTGGCCGTCCGGGACGCGCTGGCCCGGGGTGATGGCCGGCGAATTGGGTGCGGGCTACCGGATTATCGAGGAAGGTTTGTGCGGCAGGACTTCCGCCTTTCCCGATCCGCTGGAGCCGGCCGGCGTCAACCGGAACGGCCTCGCCACCCTGGGAGCGATCCTGGATTCCCACAAGCCGCTGGACCTTGTGATTATAGCCTTGGGCGTCAACGATCTGAAGGCAAGATTCTCTTTACCCCCCCAGGATATCGCCGCCGGGGTGGAGTTGCTGGTTTTGGCCGCCGCCAATCCCCGTTTCGGAAGCGAGGACGCCCTTCGTCCACCCGCCGTCCTGATCGTCTGCCCCCCGGAGGTGCTGGAAATTCCAGCCGCCTTCGGTCCGATGTTCAGGGGAGCCGCGGAAACATCCAAAGCCCTGCGGCCCTGCTTCCGGCAGATGGCCGCCAGAAACAAGGCGGCCATCATGTATGCCGGCGATCTAGTGCGATCGGACCCCCTTGACGGCATACATTGGTCGGCCGAAAGCCATGCCGCCCTGGGACGGGCGGCGGCGAAACGGGTTGTGGAAATCCTGGGATAGGCGGGCGGGAGGCGGCGTACGCCCTTCTCCGCGCCGGAAAGGAACCTTAGAGACCATCTTCGAACGACACGAAAGGGAAAAGGCATGAAGAGAATGCTGTTGGCCGCCATGATGGCGGCCTTGGCGGCCATCGGTGCCGATGGCGCCGAGATCGTCCTCCGGCTGGCCGAAAACCAGCCGGAAAACAACCCCGTCACCCACGCCGACTTCCGTCTCGCCGAGCTGGTGAAGGAGGCGACGGGCGGCAAGCTGTTAATCGAAGTCTACCCCGGCGCCATCCTGGGGCAGGAGACCGAGTCCATCCAACAGACCCGGGCGGGAGTGATTGAACTCTCCCGCGTCAACACCGTGCCCCTGGCGGAGTTCGTGAAGGAGTTGGGCGTTGTCACCCTGCCCTATGTGTTCGCCTCCCCCGAACACCAGAAGCGGGTGGTGGCGGGATCGATCGGGGCCGAGATTGCCGCCGCCTTTGAAAAGGCGGGACTCAAGCTCATCTGCTGGTTCCACGCCGGTTCCCGTCATTTCTACACCTCCAGGAAGCCCATCAAGGGGGTGGCGGACGTGAAGGGGATGAAGCTCCGCGTCCAGCCGGCCCAGATTTCCATCAAGATGGTGGAACTCATGGGAGGCTCGCCCACGCCCATGAACTATTCCGAGGTCTACAGCGCCCTCCAGACCGGCGTGATCGACGGGGCCGAGAACGACTATGTAAGCTACTACACCTCCAGCCACTATGAAGTCGCCAAGTACATAACCGAGGACGGCCACCTGTCTCCGCCCGCGGTCATAATCATGAACAAGGACAAGTTCGACTCCCTCTCCCCGGATTACCAAAAGATTCTCCTGGACGCCGGGCGCCAGGCCATGGACTTCGAGTTCAAGGCCATGATGGACTTCGAGGACGAATCCAAGGACCTGGTGGTCAAGGCCGGTACCCAGGTGTTCGCCGTGGACGTGACCGAGTTCCAGAAGGCGGTGGCCCCGATCTATGCCGAATATCCCGAATTCGACTCCATCTTAAAGAAAATCCAGGCGTTGCAGTAGTTTTGGCCGCAAGCGGCGTAACGAACGGCGCCCGACCCCGATCCTCCCCTTTTGGGGCGGGAGGATCGGGAGTTGGGCGCGGGAAACGGGTCGCGGCGGCTTTTTTGGGGTTGCCGGCCGGCGGAAAGGGGGAATATGGGCGCCTCGTCCTTGTTGACGCTTCTGCGTAGGGCGGAAAGGCCGATCAGCTTTCTCCTGGACGTCACCAGCGTGGGCCTCCTGGCCGCCCTGGTGGTAATCATTTTCCAGGAGGTGGTCATGCGCTACGTCTTCAACAGCCCCGGAAAATGGAGCGAGGAGCTGGCCATAGCCATGCTCATCTGGTTCGGCTATCTCGGGATCGCCGTGGGCTACCGCGACGACCGGCACCTGTCGCTGACCTTCTTTTCCGATCGGCTGCCGGCGACCGGCCAAAAAATCCTTCTCGTCTTTTCGGATTTGACGGTACTCGCCTTCTGCCTCCTCATGGCCTGGCAAGGCGTGAAGGTGGCCAGGCTCGACGCCATCAACACCATGCCGGCCACCGGCATCGCCATGTCCTGGGTAAGCATCGTCCTGACCGTGGCCGGCTGCGCCATGATCCTCGAAGGCGCCATCCGCATTCTCGCCCGCCTGGCACCGCAAGCATCCAAAGGAGCGCCGGCCCCGGAGGCTTCCGAATGAGCCCCAACCTTCCCGCCATCGCCATCCTGCTCTGCTCGTTTTTCGGACTGATGCTCCTCCGGGTTCCCATAGCCTTCTCCCTGGGGATGTCTTCGGTCTTCACCGTATGGTATCTGGGACTTCCCCTGATAATCGTCTTCCAGAAGATGGTCACCGGCCTGCAAAGCTTTACCTTCCTCGCCGTGCCCTTCTTCATTCTCGTGGGCCTGATCATGTCCGAGGGAGGCATTTCCACCAAGATCATCGATCTTTCCAACCTGCTTATCGGGCGCGTGCGGGGCGGGCTGGCCCTGGTGAACGTGCTGGCCAGCACCTTTTTCGGCGGCATTTCCGGCTCCTCGGTGGCCGACGTCTCCTCCATCGGCTCCATGCTCATCCCCATGATGAAGGAAAAGGGCTATGACAGCGACTACTCGGTCGCCGTCACCGTCACCTCCTCGGTGCAGGGGGTGATCATCCCCCCCAGCCAGAACATGATTTACTATTCGCTGGCCGCCGGCGGCCTGTCGGTGGGCAGCCTCTTCATGGCCGGCTACATTCCGGGCGTCTGCCTGGGACTGGCGCTGGGCGTCGTCACCTGGAAAATAGCCCGCGACCGGAATTATCCCTTCAGCGAACCCGTTCCCCGGGGCAGGCGGTTCCGGGTGGTGCTTGACGCGCTGATCGGCCTCACCACCGTCGTGGTCATCATCGGCGGCATCATCGGCGGCGTCTTCACCGCCACCGAGGCGGCGGCGGTGGCCACCGTGTACGTGTTCGCCATTTCCCTCTTCTACTACCGGAGCCTCGCCGCCGCCGGGATGTGGAACCTGCTCAAGTCCGCCATCGGGATGCTTTCGGTGATCCTGGCCATCATCGGCACCTCCAGCGCCTTCGGCTGGCTCCTGGCCTATTTGAAGGTTCCCCTGCTCGTCATGCAGGCTATGCTCTCCCTGTCGGAAAACCCGGTCGTCATCATGCTCATCGTCAACGCGCTTCTCCTGGCGCTCGGGATGGTGATGGACATGGGCATCCTCATACTCCTGGTGACCCCGCTGCTTATCCCGGTCGTCGACAAGATCGGGATGTCCCGCATCCAGTTCGGCATCGTGCTGCTGCTGAACCTCGGCATCGGCCTGTGCACGCCCCCGGTCGGCACCTCCCTTTTCATCGGCTGCGCCATAGCCAGGATCCGCATCGAGGAGTCCATCCGGGCGCTGCTTCCCTTTTACGCCGCCATGTTCGTCGTGGTGCTCCTGGCCACCTATTGGCCGGCATTCTCGCTCTGGCTCCCGAGCGTCGTCCTGTGAGAGCGTGTTGTTAAATACCGGATCGCCCGGGTTAGACAAGGAAAAAGTCGCCGGCGGGATGATTTTTGGCCGGCGGTCAGGGGTAAAAATCATCCGAGAAGCGGCTTTTGACGCGGTATAA
>JAISYL010000170.1 GCA_031269935.1 Planctomycetota bacterium | reverse complement strand
GACCCTTAGCCCGGAGCGCACCGCGTCGAGCATGCCCAGCGCCCGGGCGGTTTCCGGCACGTCGTGGACCCGCACCGCCCGGGCGCCGTTCCAGGCCGCCAAAAGCGCCAGGGCGAGGCTGGCCTCCAGCCGCCGGCCCGGGGCGAGTCCCAGGGCGTCGGCAATCATCCTCTTGCGGCTGAGGCCGGCCAGCAGGGGGAAACCAGGGGAGGCCAGTTCGTTCAGGCGGAGCAGCAGTTCGCGGTTGTGGGAAAAATTCTTGCCGAACCCGAAGCCCGGATCCAGCCAAATGTTTTCCGGGGCGATGCCGGCCTCGAGGGCGAAATCCGCCCGCCGCAAAAGAAAATCCCTGACCTCGGAAAAAACGTTTTCGTATCCGGCCGCCGCCTGCATGGAAAGGGACGGGGCCGGCATGTGCATAAGCACCGCCGCCGCCTTTTCCCTGGCCAGCAACCCGGCCATGGCCGGGTCGGAATCGCGCCCGGGATCCCAGCCGCCCCGGAGGGCGGTGATGTCGTTAATCATGTCCGCCCCCTGATCCAGGACCCGGGCGGCGGTTTCCGCATGATAGGTGTCGACCGAGATCGGGGCGGTCGATTGGCTCCCAAGCATTCTCACCGTCTCGCCCAGGCGGCGTATTTCCTCGCCGGCGGCAAGGGCGACCGCCCCCGGGCGGGAGCTTTCCGCCCCGAAATCAATGAGGTCGGCGCCGTTTTCCAGCATTTCCAGGGCAGCGTCGACCGCCCGCGCCGGCGAGGGGAGGCCGCCCCCGCCTCCGGAAAAGGAATCCGGGGTGAGGTTCACTATTCCCATGATCAGGGTCTTGCCGCCCCGGGGCAGCGCCTTCGCCCGGCGGAATTTCCAGATCGACCCGGCCGGCGGCGAGGTGCGGACCGGGATCGGCTTGCCGTCACTCTTCATACAGGCGTCCCAATGGGGGATCGATTTTATCCCCGTCCGGCAGGGGGAAGCTCGGGGAGAGACCCCTTCCGGCGCCAACCAGGACCAGATCAAGATCCTCGGTCGCGAAACGCAACAGGCCGAAAGGAATCTCCGGACTGGAAATCCGGACGAATCCCCGGCCCGGTTCCCGGCGGCTGGTTTTGATCCCCTCCAGGCTGAGCCGGCCGGCTCGATGGATCACCTTGGCGTCGGGAGGCTGGGGAGGGGAATAGAAGAAAGCGGGAGGATTGGGGAGGAGAGCCAGCGACTGATCCATTTCCCGGGCCAAGCCGGCGAAAACTATCCGCAGCCGGCAATTGTCCCCTTCGACCCGGATTATCTCCAGGCGCAAGGGGAGGGAACGCCAGGATATCGGCGGATTGAAGGCCGATTCCCAATCGCCCTGGTTTTCCTCCTCCGGGGCGGGGGAGGGTGCGGAACCCTCTTCCGGGGGAACGGGGGCCAGGCCGGGCGACAGGTTTCTTTCCAGGGCGTCGATGGGAAAGGCGATTCGGTATTCCAGCCAATCGCCCGCCCGGGGCGGTTTCCCCGAGCCGGGAAGGAAGGAATCCGGAATGTTGGCCAGGGAGGCGAGCGGGTCGGTTTCGCCGGCCGGGGAGGCGGCCGCCAGAAAAAGGATTAACAGCCAATAAAGTTTTAAGCATTTTTGTTTCAATGGGTTGATTTTCGTCAAATCGGGTTGGAACCATGAGTTTGTCATAATTCATGGCTACAATCCAAAACCCGGAAACCCTGAAGGAAATCAATCGGAGGTTCGATTGATTTCCTTCAAAAGTCCACCTTCCGACCCCCGTTTCCGTACCGGCCGGAAACGAAATCCAGGCCGATGAAATAGGCTTCGATGCTTTCGGTTCTGCAGGCGGCCGGCTTGCGCAGCCGGGCGGTTTTGAAAAATCCTCCCGCCCGCCGGCGAAACGCTTCCGTTTCCGGGCCGCAGAATATCTTGCAGGCGAAGTTTCCCCCTTCCCGCAACAGCCTGCCGGCCAGATCGAGGGCGCATCCGCACAGCTCCAGGCTGCGGGCTTGATCCACTATCCGGATGCCGGAGGTGTTGGGCGCCATGTCGCTTACCAGGGCGTCGAATCCCCCGGGCGCGATTCGGACGAATTCATCGCCCCTTAGCTCCCTGGCGTCGCGGAGCAGGAAGTGCGCCCTGCCCTTGAATTTCCGGTGGATGGGCTGGAGATCCACGGCGCAGGCGGCGCCTTCGGGTCCGATCGCCTCCAGAATGTATTCCAGCCAGGAGCCGGGGCTGGCGCCAAGATCCAATACCCTGTCCCGCCGGCGGAAAAGTTTCTCCCGGCGGTCCAATTCCGCCAGCTTGTATACCGAACGGGCGAGTTTGCCCTCCCGCTTGGCCTGGTTGAAGAATCGGTCGTGCAGTCGGCGCATGGGAAGTTTTTCGCCGAATCGGGGGGCGAAGTCAAGGGGATCATGGTACAAAGGCCGAATTTTCCCGGGGCGCCGGCTTGCCAAAATCAACCCGTTCGTTCGGAGTTTCCCTTGAAAACATTTACGCTTTTCCGCTATGATTGATCTTTCCCGGCCGACGACATTGACAGGGGGCCGGATCGTTTGGTAGAATCGCCCGCCGACTAGTTTTCAGCGGCCCGGGAGGGTCCGATCCGGGAATGCCGATTTATCGGAAGGATTTCATTGAGCGGGTTAAATCCGCCAGCGATCTGGGACAGGTGGCGGCCGCCTACAACGTACAACTGAAACGGGTGGGCGGCAGCCTTCAGGGCCTTTGCCCCTTTCATAACGAAAAGACCCCGTCCTTCAACATCCGGACGGCGGAACAGTATTTTTATTGCTTTGGCTGCGGCGCCAAGGGCGATGTTTTCAGCCTGGTCATGAAGCTGGAAAAGGTGGAATTCGCCGAGGCGGTGCGTTTACTGGCCGAGCGGGCGGGCCTGCCCCTCGAGTTGGACAGCCCGGGCGCCTCCCGGGAGGCGGCAAGGCTGGCCCATGAAAAGGGGAATCTGCTTTGGTGCTGTTCCCGGGCGCTGGAGTATTTCGAGGATCGCCTGGCCGCCCCGGAGGGCGGGGCGGCCAGGGACTATCTACGCTCCCGGGGCTTCACCGCCGAAACCATCGCCCGCTGGCGGCTGGGCTGGGCCCCCGACAGCTGGGACGGATTGAGCGGTTTCCTCTTGAAAAACGCTAAAGACGGCGGGCAAAAAGAGAAAGTATTGGCATACGGGGCCGAAGCCGGGGTTCTTCGGTTTAGCGAGAAATCCCAGGATTCCGGCAGGCATTATTACGACGCCTTCCGGGGGCGGGTGATGTTTCCCATCATGGACGCCCAGTCCCGGCCGGTGGCTTTTGGCGGCCGTTTGCTGGCGGAAGCCCCGGATTCGGCCGGGAAATACATAAACTCCGCCGAAACAAGGATTTTTGAAAAAAAGAAGACGCTTTTCGGCTTCAATTGGGCCGCCCGGGAAATGGTCGCCGCCGGCGAGGCGATCCTGGTCGAAGGCTATGTCGACGTGATCATGTGCCACCAATACGGCATCCGCAACGCGGTGGCGGTACTGGGCACGGCCTTGACCGAATCCCATGCCGCCCTTCTCCGGCGGCGATTGCCGGAAAACGGGAGGGCGGTGGTTTTTTTCGATTCGGATTCGGCGGGGGAAAAGGCCACCCTCAGGGCCATTTCCCTTTTCATGAGCGAGGACATGCCGCTGGCGGTGGCGCAAAGATTGGAGTTGAAGGACGCGGGTGAATTCCTGCCCCGTTACGGTCCGGAAAAATTCCGCGAAAAATTGGCTTCGGCCGAGGACGGCTTCACCTATTTGCTGAATCTGACCATTGGCTTGGCCCGGGGGGAATCGCCGGAGGTTATGGGCCGGGCGGTGCGAAAAATCATGGAGGTGGTGAATCTTTGTCCGGATCCGGTCAAGATCTCCCTTATGCGGCAACGGGTAGCGGCGGAGGCGGGGGTTCCGGAGCCGACCCTGCCGATTCCGGTTTCCCGTTCCGGTTTGGGAGCCGGAACGGGCGGGGGAGGGGCGGCTTTGCCGGCCGGAGGGGGCTGGCGGGCGCGATCGGCCTGGAAGCCGGAGTCGGCGCCGGCGAAATCCCCTTCCCCCGCCGAACTCCTGGCGCATTCCCGCGAAGCCCGGAAAAGGCGGGAAGCCAGGCTGTTGCGCTATTTGTGGGAAAGCGCCGAATGGGGGGGGCGCTTGGTTGACGCCTATCCCCCCGATCAATGGCTGGACCCAACCCTGGCCGAATTGGCCGAACATATCCGCGATTTGCGCCTGGCCGGCGGCGATTTGTCGCTGGCCGCGCTCGCTGCCGGGAATTTGGAGCCGGCGGCGGCGGAGCGGCTGGCGGAATTGGCCTTTTCGGAGGCCGGGCCGGAATTGTCGGAAAAGGAATTCACCTTTCTTCTGCGGAAGATTTTCGAGGATGGGGTGAAGGATGGGATAAGGGAAATCCACAATGAATTATCCAGGGCGCAAAAGAGCGGCGATGCCGGGAGGGAGGAGGAATTGCTGCGCCAATACATGCGGCTAAGGGCGATTCCGGGAAGGTAAGGGTCTGTAAAGAAATAAAGTTTACCCGTTTAGACGAGGCGCGAGGATCGACAGGGTTTTTTCGCCGGCGGTTGGGCGAAAAAAGCCCGAGAGAGCCGAGTAACGAAGTATAAACGGGTAAACTTTATTTCTTTACGAGCCCTAAGGGTCCGTCGAAAACGGGGATGGCGCGGTAAACTCGGGCGAGGCGGCAATTTGTCAACAGTCTCAAAGCTTGCGGGACTTGTTTTTGGACGAGCCCTAATCGGGCGGGGAAATCCAGATGAGCAAGAAAAGCGATTCCAAGAATCCGGCTGGTTCGCCGGCCGCCGCGAAGGCCAGGACCGTGAAAACGAAGGCGGCGGACGCCCCCCGTTCCCCGGCTCCCGGCGGCAAGCCTCCCCAATCGGCGGCCGGCGGGAATCCGGACCCGGATCGGACGACCGGGAAAACTGGGGGAAACCAGGCGGAAGTCCCGGAACCCGAAAAGGATCGGCTGTTGTCCGCCGCCGATCGGGAAGTTCCGAACGCTTCCGAGGTGGTTCTGGATGAAAACGCCATTTCCCAGATCCTCAAAAAAATCAAGGGGCGCAAAACCATCACCTATTCGGAATTCAACGAAATGCTGCCGGATGATGCCATCGATCCCAAGGAAATCGACGAGATGTTCACCCGGCTGACCAATGACGGGATCACCGTCATGGACTCCGCCGACGACGCCGCCTTGGATATCGAGGGCGACGATTTGGATATCGACGACCCGGGGCCGGAAACCCTGGTGTTGGATTCCTCCTTCTTCATGGATTCCGATATCAGCGACATTCATGACCCGGTACGCATGTATTTGTCGGAAATGGGTTCCATTCCCCTGCTTTCCCGCGATGAGGAAGTGACCCTGGCCAAGAAAATCGAACTGTTCAATTCCCACTTCCGCCGCCGGACCCTGGAGAGCCCGCTGGCGATGGCCTATCTCTTCGAGCTTTACGACAAGGTAAGGCAGAACCGGGAGAGTTTGGATCGGATTATGCGCAACTCCCAACCCTCCGGCAACGACAAGAACGACATTATGGCCAGGCTGCCCGGGCATATGGACACGATCCGCAAGCTTTACGAGGTTCTGACCGATCTTTGGCGCAAGTTGGAGGACGGCTCCCTTTCCCCCGCCAAGCGGGCCCAATTGTTCTCGCAAATGCGCTCCCGCCAGCGGCGCGGGGCGAAGCTTCTGGAGGAACTGGGGTTGCGCACCGGCAGGATGCTGGTCATCCGGGATCGGATTGTGCGCCTGGCCGCGGAGGCCGAAAAATTGCTCCGGGAGGAGAGGTCACTCAAGGCCAGGCAGGATCGCCTGGGTTCCCAGGAAAAACGCCGACTTGAGAGCTCCGGCGAAAAATTGTTCCGTATCCGCATGGAAGCCAAGGAGCCGTTGTCGCGGCTAGTCGCCCGGGCCAGGCAAATCAGCCGGCGCTTCGGCGAATACCAGGCGGTGAAGCAAAAGCTGTCGTCCGGCAATCTGCGGCTGGTGGTGTCGATCGCCAAGAAATACCGCCACCGGGGATTGAGTTTCATCGATCTCATCCAGGAGGGAAACACCGGCTTGATGAAGGCGGTGGAAAAATACGAATACCGCCGGGGCTACAAATTTTCCACCTACGCCACCTGGTGGATCCGCCAGGCCATCACCCGGGCCATCGCCGATCAGGCCCGGACCATCCGCATTCCCGTGCACATGATTGAGACCATGTCCAAGTTGAGGCGGATAACCAAGCAGCTGGTGCAGGAGATCGGCCGCGAGCCCACCATGGAGGAAATTGCCCTGGAAGCCGACATCCCGGTGTCGGAGGCCAGGCGGGTGATGCGGATCAGCAAGCATCCCATTTCCCTGGATCGCCCCATCGGCACCGGGGACTCGGATGACAGCCATTTCGGCGATTTCATCGAGGACAAGACGGCCGAGAGCCCCATGAACATGGCGAGCAACGAAATGCTGAAGGACAAGATCGGTTCCGTCCTCCAAAGCTTGACCTACCGGGAGCGGGAGATCATCAAGTTGCGCTATGGCATCGGCGACGACTACACCTACACCCTGGAGGAGGTCGGGCGCAAATTCAACGTCACCCGGGAACGGGTGCGCCAGATTGAGGCGAAGGCGCTGCGCAAGCTTCAGCATCCGGTCCGCTCCCGGCGCCTGGAAGGCTTTCTCCCGGACGCGGCGCCCGCCTGAGTCGGGAAAGCCTTTATTCCGTCCGGGGCCGCCTCCCCGATTGGCGCCGGTGGTTGCCGGCGCCGGGTTTTCCGCCCGCCCCCTTGCCGAACCGATTTCCGGGCGGAATGAATTTCCGTCTTGTGGTTGCCGAACGTTTTCCGCTTTTTCCCCCATGATTCGGCACGAGAAGGGGAAACATGATCTATGATCTTTTCGACATCAGGGGCAAAAAAGCCATGGTCACCGGCGGGACCCGGGGCTTGGGACGGGGAATGGCGGAAGCGCTTCTCGAAGCCGGCTGCGAGACGGCGATAATCGGCTCCTCCGACGCGGTTTTCGCGACCGCCGGGGATTTCAACGCCAGGGGCTGGAAATGCCACGCGATCAAGGCGGATCTCCGCGACCGGGGGGAAACCCGTTCGTCGTTCGAACAATGCCTGCGGGCCCTGGGGGGCGACCTGGACATCCTGATCACCGCCGCCGGGATTCAACGCCGGCATTCGGCCGAGGATTTTCCCCTGGAGGAATGGGACGAGGTATTGTCCATAAACCTGGGGGCCGTCTTCATTCATTGCCAACTCGCCGGCCGCCTGATGTTGAAGAAGGGCCACGGGAAAATCATCAATGTTTCTTCCATGGTCATGCATTTCGGCGGCCAGACCGTACCCGCCTATACCGCCTCCAAGGCGGCGGTCGGCCAGCTTACCCGCGAGTTGTCCAACGACTGGTTCGGCCGGGGGGTCAACGTCAACGCCATCGCCCCGGGCTACATGGACACCGAAATGTGCGCCGCCCTGGTGGCGGACAAGGTCAGGGGAAGGCAGATCCTGGATCGGATTCCGGCCGGGCGCTGGGGGACGCCCGAAGACCTGAAGGGGACGGTCATATTTTTGGCCTCCCGCGCCAGCGATTACCTGGGCGGGGCCATCATCCCGGTTGACGGGGGCTATCTGGTCAAATAAGGGCCGGTTAAAAACAAGCGCGGCCGGTTTGGACAAGGAAGCGGGTTGCGGCGGTAAATTTTTGCCCTTGGTTAGGCAAAAATTTACGGGAAGGGCGTTGGCGACGCGGCATGAACTTGCGGGGCTTGTTTTTTGACGAGCCCTAAATAGAGAAACTCCCGTTCTTCATCATCGTGCCGTTCCCCCGGTTCGGCACCTTTTTCCGTTAGCGAGCTTTCATGGACGAACCCTGGGAGCCGGTCGAGGTGGTGGCGGAAACCGTATCCTCCCGAGAATCCTTCCGGGAGGATTCCCCGGGCCGGCCGGATTCTCCGAGGCGCGGCTCCTTCCATCGCCAAGCCAATCGGCCGGGATTCAGCCTCGGGCGGGTTATCAGCCTCACCGCGGCCAGCCTGTTCAAGAATCCCCTTCTCTACCTTTCCCTCGCCTTCGCCGCTTCGTTGCCGGGCCTGGTCCTCGGCCGGTATTACGGGGCGGAACAGTCCTCGGGATGGTTGGGCACCGCCTCCAACCAGTTTTTTTCGGTGATTTTCCTGGGCGCCATAACCTACGGCGTCTACCAAGACTTGATCGGGGGCAAGGCGGGACTGATCGAGGCCGTTTCCCGCGGCTTGGCGCGTTATTTCCCGCTCGTGGGCATAACCCTGCTTTTATTTCTGGGAGCTTTCGTCATAATATGCCTCGGAGTGTTGTTGGGGTTCATGCTGACCTTCTTTCTTATCGTTGTGCCCCTGCTCCTTGTCGTCATCGGCGCCTGCGTCTATTGCGTCGCCATTCCCGCCTGCGTGGTGGAGGGCCTGGGCGCGTTTCAAAGCCTGGGGAGGAGCGCCGCGCTCACCAGGGGGCGCGGCTGGTCCGTGTTCGGCCTCTTTGCCCTATACGGCCTGGTCATGGGGGGGACGACGCACGCCCTCAACTTTTTCTTCCCTTCCGATCCCGACGGCGGCAATCTCGTTCTCGCCCTAACCGCCCCCCTGTTCACCACGATTCAGGAAATCATGGTCGCGGTCCTGTATTACCAGTTGCGGGTGGAAAAGGAGGGGGTGAGCGTCGACAAGCTGGCCCGGGTATTCGATTGATTGGGGCGGAATCTTCCCGTTCCGGTCCGGCTAGCGGGCCGGCGAATTCTTGTCCGCCCGGAGTTTTCCGTACAACTTGCCGCGCTCCAGATCGTCGCGTTCGGCCGCGTAGAAGTCGGTCAGGAAACGGCGCGCCTCTCCGGGCGGCACCGTCTCCCGCCAACCTATCCGGCGGCATATTCGCCCGCAAACGTCGGCCAAAAGCCGGCCGGCGGCTTCGTCGTCGGGCCGGCGGAGGATTTCCTCCAGCACCTGCAGTTCGAAGGCGCCGTATTTCGCCAGTTGCGCGCCGGTGAAGACGAAGGTCCGCGGCCGGGCCGCCGGGGCGGGCGGCATGGTCAAATCCGGCGACAGCCTCCGCCCGGGCAGGGCGATTACCCCGGTTCCGGCGATGAGATCGCCGGCCCGGAGGCGTTCCCGGCTCCAGAGCGGAAGCGAGGCGGCCAGCGCCGCCCAGCCGCCCAGCGCCAACTGCCGCCAGGTTCCGGCGTCGGAGTCGAGCGAGAGGAAAAGCGACAGGGGCAAAAAAAATTCCGCCTCGCGGATGAGGTTGCGGGCGAGGATCGCCCCCGGGGTCAGTTCCCCGCCGCTCCGGTCGATGACGCGCAGGCCGACGAATCTTTTGCCGGGCGTCCGGCCCCGCCAGGCCAATTCGAAATGCAGGAAATAGCCGTTGCGCACCAGGAAGGCGGCGAACAGCGCCGCCGTCCTGGCCGCCGCCGTCGTTCCCCCCCGGACGGCGAAGGACTCGGCGACGAAATAAAAAACCGTAATTCCGGCCGCTATCAGGGCGAGATCGATGGCGAAGGCGATTAGCCTTTCCCCGCGGCCCGCGAGGGAAAGTTCGAGCGCCACCCCCTCCGGGGTGATCAGGACCCGCCGGTCGCGCCTGGGGGCGCCCACCGCTTCGTCAACCCGGTCGGTTATCGAGGTCGTCGTCGGGTCCCCTTCCGATTCGGGCGAAGTAGTACAGCCACAGGGCGGCGGTCATGAGGGCGAAGGCGTAGCGGCCCGGGGTGTCGTTGATCAACTGCCTGAACCCGCCTTCGATTAGGCCGGCGACGAACAGGAGGCCGACGGCGCCGGCGGTCACCCCCGCCGCCGTCCGCCCGTGCCGCGCCAGGTTCTCGAGCCGGGACAGTCTCCCCGGGAAGACGATTTTTTCGGCCAGGACGAAGCCGGACGCCCCGCACAGCAGAATCGCCGTCGTTTCGGTCACCCCGTGGATGGCCAGCCAGCCGACGACGTCGGCCGTCAGCCCGTATTCCGCGTGCAGGGCGACGAAGGCGCCGACGATCATCCCGTTGTAGATCATCAGGAACATGGTCGGCAGCCCCAGCATGAACCCGAGTCCGAAGCCGAGGACGCCGATCACGGCGTTGTGCCGGAACAGCGAATTGGCGAACACCACGAACGCGTTCACGAATCCCGGCCAGGGGGTGAATAGGTGGCGGCGCAACTCTTCGCCGCCGGCTCCCGGCAGGCGCTCGCCCGCGAGTTCGGCGGGGATTATCGTCGAGTAGTGGGCCGGGTCGTGCCGAACCAGGGCGTATCCCGCCGCCGTCCCGGCCAGAAAGAGGGCGAGGGCCGCGGCCAGGTGCCAGCGCATTCCCCGAACGGCGCGGGGAAACCCGGCGCGGAAAAACTCCCCCGCCATTTCCATCGCGGTCGCCCGCGGACCGTAGACGGCAAGGTAGGCGCGCAGCGAAAGGTCCTCGAGATACAGGAGGAGATCGCGATCCAGGGCGATGTTCCTGGCCACGGAAAGCGAGGAAAGCGCGCCGAGATAAAGGAGGGGCAGCTTTTGCGCCTCGTCGGCGGAGAGGGAGGCCGCGCCGCCGCTTTCCATCCTCTCCAGCAGGATTTCCAGCCTTTTCCAGCCCTCTTCGCGGCGGCGGCGGAACTGGGCGCTGCGGAGGAGGATTTCGCCCCGCCGGCCGGATTCGTTCACAGGAGCCCCTTTTGCTTGATCGTCAGGTAGCGGTTGAGCAGGGCCGGCGCCAAGCCGGACGCGGGCGTGTCGAGGCAGTGCGCCCCCAGGCGCGCCATCCGCTCCAGGGTCACCGCCCGGTCGCGCAGGAAGGCGTTGGCCGTCACCGCCTCGGCCGCCTGGCGGAAAGTGCCGGGCGGCGCCTCGATTAGGCGCCGCAGCCAAGGATCGCTCATGGTCACGAACACCACCAGGTGGCGGCGGGCCAGCGGCCGCAGGCTTTCCAGCAACAGTTCGGCGGCTATGGAATCCACGAATTCGCTGAACAGGACGACCAGCCCCCGCCGCTTCAGGCGGGAGTCGAGTTCGGTCAGGCCGAGGGTGAAATTGGTCTCCTCCGCCCGGTATTCCATCCCGGCGGCGAAGCGCTGGAGGTGGCTAAAATGGGTCGGGCCGCGCCCGGGCCGGATGAATCCCCGGAAGCGCGCGCCGAAGCAGCATCCCCCCACCAGATCCCCGGCGCGCAGGGAAATCCAGCCCAGCATCAGGGCCGCCCGTATCGCGTGGTCGATTCGGGGCACCCCGTCCAGCGGCTCCAGCATCAGGCGCCCGGCGTCGATTCCCAGGATGATTTGATGGTTTTGCTCCTGGCGGAACTCCTTGCCCAGCAGTTTGCGGTGCCGCGCCGAGCGTTTCCAGTCCAGGAAGCGGGTGTCCATCCCCCGGTGGTGGTCGCGCAGCCGGTCGAATTCGCCCCCCTCGCCCGGCCGGTTTCGGCTCTTGCCGCCGGGGAGGCCGTCCTCCGCGACGAAGCGCAGCGCCTCCTTGTGGAGGCCGCGGATGTTCGGCACGATCTCCACCCGGAGGCCGCAGGCATGGCGGAACAGCCTGTCCACCAGCCCCAGCGGGCCTCTCCACCGCAACTGGACGGCGGGAACGGCCAGGATTCCGCGCCGGCGCGGTCGCACCGGCAGTTCCAGTTCAAGCCGTCCCCGGCGCATCGTTCCCGATCGGGACGGGGGCGTCTCCGCCTCCCCCTCCAACTCCGGGATGGCGTCAAAGGGGGAGATTCCCTCCCAGCCGGGGCAGTCGACGCTTAGGCCGATGGCGCCCGGCCGGCCCAGGGGCAGCCGGGCCGGGGCCGAGACTTTTATTTCCAGCCTCCGCCGGGGCGGCATCAGGCAGGCGTCCGCCAGCATCAGCGCCAGGACGGTCGCCGGGAAACAGAGGGAGGCCGGCCAGTGGCCGGGCCGGCAAGTCACAATCAGCAGGGACAAGGGCAGGGACAGGGCGAAGATTCCCGCCCCCCTCGGGGTGGGAAGAATCATCGCGGCGCCGGCGTCTGTTCGACAATCTCGGCGATGGCCAGGTCGCCCGCGTTCCCCTCGATTTCGGCCGCGGGAGTCAACACCACCCGGTGCCGCAACAGGGGCGGGGTCAGCCGCTTGACGTCGTCCGGGATGACGAAATCCCTGCCCCGCAGCGCGGCGTGGGCCCTCGCCGCCGCCGCCAGCATGGTCGCCGCCCGGGTCGAGGCTCCGGTCTCCAGCGACGGATGGCGGCGCGTAGCCCGGACCAGGTCCACGATATAGTCGACCAGGACTTCGCTCAGGCGGATGCGGGACGCCAGTTCCCGCGCTTCCCGCAGCCTCTCCCCGTCGATCACCGGCCGCAGGCCGAAGTCGGCGATTGCCGGCATGGCGGGGCGGTGGCCGTGGCGCACGACTATTTCCCGCTCCTCTTCCCGGGACGGGTAGGCCATGACCACCTTGAACAGGAACCTGTCCAACTGGGCCTCCGGCAGGGGATAGGTCCCCTGCTGTTCGATGGGATTCTGGGTGGCGACGACCATGAACTCCTCGCCAAGGGGATAGGTGCGCCGATCGATGGTGACGGATCGTTCGTTCATGGCCTGGAGAAGCGCGGCCTGGGTCTTGGGCGGAGCTCGGTTTATCTCATCGGCGAGAAGGATTTGGGTGAATATGGGCCCTTCCGTCAGGGCGAAGGAATTGGTCTGGAAATTGAACAGGTTGGTGCCGAGCACGTCCCCCGGCATCAGGTCGGGCGTGAATTGGATGCGGCCGAACTCCAACCGGAGGCAGACCGCGAACGACTGGACGAGGAGGGTTTTTCCCGTCCCCGGCACCCCTTCAAGCAGGACGTGCCCCCCGCATATGAGGCTGGTCAAAAGCAGATCCACGGCCTCGGATTGCCCGACGATGGCCTTGCCCACCTCCGCCTTGATGCCGCCGGCGATTTCCCCGATTTTTTCAAACTCCATGAAATTGTTGCCCTTCATCAAGGTTTCGGCTTGCCCGAGCCGGGTCGCGGACCGGGGCCGGCGGCGAGAAGATCCCGCCGCCAGCGGTGGACGTCGCGGGCGCGGGCGAGCGCTTCGGTCCGCCCGTACGCCCCCGCTCCCATTTTTCGCAAAACGTCCCCGAATTCCGTGTTCACCCGGCGGCGGCGGCCAAGGTCGTCCAGCCAGGCCGCGAGCGCGGTTTCGGCCAGCCCCGGGGGGGCGTGGAGCGCCCCCCCGGCGTCCGCCATCGCCATGCGCACATAGCTTCGCGGAATATGGTCCCGATGCCCAGAATATTCCATAAGCCGGGCGCTATTGCCTATCAGCCCCGCCTTGCCGAATCCCGGGCCATTACCCGCCTTCTCCGGCCGGCCGAAGCGCCGGGCCCCGGCCAGAATCAGAAGAATGGCCGACAGGAATCCCAATGCCGTGGCCACGACGAAGGGGAATTCGAACATCAGTCGAAGCGGGGAAGAGGGGGCTCGCCGGCGGTACCCGTGCAAAGTTTCGTCGAAGGCCACCGTCCCGGCGGCGTCGCCCCGGACGCGGTTGAACAGGGCGAGCATGAACGCGGCGTTGTCGCCGTTGCCGATGCCGTGATTGGACATGACGTCGGGATCGGAGAGGATCCATGCCGTTTTTCCGCCTTCCCGCAGTTCCCCCAGGAGAATGCCCGATTCGCCGCCGACCAGGATTTCCAGCCCGGGGGAAAGCATGAGTTGCGCCATGCCCGAACCGGTCGGGGCGATTCCCAGCCTATTCGTTTCCCATTGCGTGGGCCATGTCCGGCGGACGATCCTTCCGTCCGGGACGATGGAAGCGAAAAAATTCTCGATTTTCGCGGGCGGAATGGGTTCGATTTCCGCGATCCACCGGGAACGCCGGGGATTGCCCGTCCCTTTCCATTTCGGCAGGACAACCAGCGTCCGTCCCGGAGAACGGGCGATTTTCGCGGCGACCGAAGGGGGGGCGGGAAGGTTTGGCTCGGCGAACACCACTATTTCCGCATCCGCCGGGCCGGGATCTTCGGCATCTCCCGGCTTCACCGTCCAGCCCAGGCGTTTAAGCAGATCGTGCAAGCCGGCGTAGCCCAGGGAGGAGGTGGAATACGCGCCCGGCCCCGCCTTCTCCCCCGCCGGACCGGCGGGATCCTCGAAGGCGGCCAAGATTACGGAAAGGGAGAAAATAGCCGCCGACCCGGCGGCAAGGAGAACAACCAGGCGGGGGGACAGCCACCGGCCGTTCACGCCGCCCCTTTTCCGCCAAGAACGTTGGCGATTGTCCGAAAGCTCCGGCGGCACTTGGCATAGTCCCCGGCATCGGGCCGATGGGTGCCGAACCAGGATACCTCGACCAGGGAGACGATTTCCTCCAGGGAAGCCCGGGCCGCGGGTTCGAGCCCGGTCCCGATTCTCCCGAGTATTTCCCGGCTGGTGAGGGAGATCTCCAGGGGAAGGCCAAGCCGGCGGCGAATTTCCTCCAGGCTTTGGAGGAGGATGACATGGACGGCTCCGGCATAATCTCCCGCCTCGGCCAGGGCGTCGCTTTCCAATTTCGCCGTTTCCCTGCGTTTCCCGACCCGCCCGGCCTCCCCGTTCGCCCCGTCTTTTTTGCGGGGACCGGACTTGAAGCGCTGTTTTCGGAACCGGTTGTCGAGGATGGTGGCCAAGAGGATTGCCGCGAACACCGCCGCCGCTATCCACAAGGTGTAATTGGCTATCCCGCCCAAGCCGGATCCCCCGGGAGCCGGCCATTCATGGCCTTCGGGAATCGGCAATTCATGACCGGCCCGACTGTCGGGCCGGGAGGGAAATTCGGTTTGAAGATTCCGTTCCCCGACGATTTCCGCCAGGAGGCGCCGCAATTCCGCCGGGCCGGGGTTGTCTCCGGCCGACAGCGCTCCCCCGCCGCAGGGGCGGACGGCGAACAGGAGGAGGCTGAGCAATTGGGCGCGTCCGAAGTTCATTTGATCGGGAATCCCGGCCCCGCCGGCTTGTCTCGGGGCGCCTAACCTTATCGTTTGTCAAACGATACAAACGCGGCCGCTTTTTGTCAATCCCCGGCGGGAATTAAGGGTATGTCCAAAAACAAGTACTGCATGTTTAGACAAGGAACCGAGTCCCGACAGTAAATTTTTGCCCAGAGTTTTGGCAAAAATTTACGAGAAAGGTGAAGGTGACGCGGTATAAACTTGTAGTAGTTGTTTTTGGACGAGCCCTAAACCGCCGGGGATATGGCGAAGCCGCTTCGTTTTTGCGGATCCCGAGCCGGGGGAAGGCGATTTGCCCGCGCCGGAGTCGGCGGGAGAAATGGGGGTTGGAATGCAGCCGACGCGTTTGGGTTTTCGGGCAAACGCCTCTATCCCCCGCCCCAAGCGCGCATGGTTTTCGCGCGCTTGGGCATGTTCACGAATTGCCTGCCCGGGCGATTCCCTCCCGGATCAGCGCCAGCGTTTCTTCATAGGTGCCGATTCCCCGTTCCAATATGGCGGCGGCGAGCGAACGGATCAAGTCCTTGTCGGGGGTTTCCGTGATGTATTCCGCGGGGGACTTGCCGTCCACCCTGGCTATGAACGGCAGGGTCAGGAGCTTGACGTATATGCCCTCGAGTTCCGCCCTGTCCATGAAGGCCATTTCGGCGAAATGGATGTCGAGCATGTAGCGGAGCATATCGAGGTAGCTCGCCGCCCATTGGCGGTTCTTCACCGCCTTCAGGAGGAAATGGTTGGAGAAGAAGGCCAGGTCGAAGGCCGGATGCCCGCAATGCGCGACCTCGAAATCCAGGATATGGATTTTCCGGTTGTCCACCATTGTGTTCTTCGGGCTGAAATCGCCGTGCGCCAGGGTGATGGAACTGTTCATCAGGGCCTCGACGACCGGTTCGGCGTAGGGGGCGAGGGCCCGGTTTTTCCCCATGACGAATTCGAGGTAGGGCGCGATGCGCAGATCGCGGAAAATCGCCTTGTCGCTGAAATCGCTCTTTACCCGGCCGTCCCCGGCGCAGGCGTTGTGGACGATGGAGAGGGCGCGGACGGCCTTTTCGGCCACCACGAAATCGAGGAGTCCCCCCAGCAGGTCGCTTTTCCACATGGCGCAGCGTTCCGGAGCGGCTTCCCGTCCGAAGACGTAGTTGTCGTGATCGTGGAAATAGACCGCCGGAGCGCTGTCGGGAACCAATTTATGATAGCTGGCGTTGCTTTTTCTCTCGATGTCCATGCGATTCGGGTCGCAGAGCCAGTCCTCTCGCGGGAGATTGCGGCTTTCGGAAACCGCGCCGGGCGAAGGGGAAATCCGCCGGCGCGACGCCGGAAAGGAAATCCCGGCCGGGCCGGAGGGCAAAATCGCCTTCCGCGAAACCGGCGCTCCCGGCCCGGGGACGGGGCGGTTGCCGCCGCCGCCCTAAAGAATCGCGATGACCCCGGGGGTAATCCGGCTCCCCTCTCGACAAAGGGGGGGGAAAACAATATCATATACTTTTAAAGAGGGCGAATCCGGGAGGATTAAAGCCCCGGCCCGATATTTTCCGATGAAACCGGGATGGGGATCCCCACCCGGGTCGGCCGGGGACGAACCGCCCCGCCGCCGGCATTTTCAGGAGTGCGACAAGCCTATGGACATAATGGGTAAATTCACGGATCGCGCCCGCAAGGTGATTACCATCGCCAACCAGGAGGCGGAGCGCCTGGGGAGCGAATTTATCGGAACCGAGCACATTCTTCTCGGGATCATCAAGGAAGGCTGCGGGGTGGCGGCCAACGTCCTGGAGAATCTCGGGGTCGACATGGAAAAGCTGCGCCTGGAGATTGAACGCAACATCAGCGCCCCGGGCGAGAAAACCGCGCCCGCCGCGACCCCCCCCTTCACCCCCAAGGCGAAGAAGGTCATGCAGTTGGCCATGGAGGAGGCGAGGACCCTGGAGCACAACTACGTCGGGACCGAACACCTCCTGCTGGGGGTCCTCCGCGAGGCGGACGGGATGGCGGCGCAGTCCCTGCAGAATTTCAGCGTCAAGCTGGAGGATGTCCGCAGCGAACTCTTCAATCTCCTGAGCGGTGAGACCGCCAACGAGCAATTGGTAACCCATGGCGGCGAGCCGGCGCACACCCCCGGGGATCCGGCCACCCCGTCGCTGGACGCCTTCGGACGCGATCTCACCCAGCTGGCCAGGAACGGGAAGCTCGACCCGGTGATCGGGCGGGCCCGGGAAATCCAGCGGGTGCTCCAGATTCTTTCCCGGCGGACCAAGAACAACCCGGTCCTGCTGGGCGAGGCCGGGGTGGGCAAAACCGCCATCGTCGAGGGACTGGCCCAGGACATCGTGAACGGCAACGTCCCGGAAATCCTCCTGAACAAGCGCATCGTGGTTCTCGATCTCGCCATGATGGTGGCCGGAACCAAATACCGGGGGCAATTCGAGGAAAGAATCAAGGCGGTGATGACCGAGGTCCGCCGGGCCCGGAACATCATCCTTTTCATCGACGAGCTCCACACCCTGATCGGGGCCGGGGGGGCCGAGGGCTCCATCGACGCCTCCAATGTCCTGAAGCCCGCCCTGGCCAGGGGGGAGGTCCAGTGCATCGGGGCCACCACCCTGGACGAATACCGCAAATACGTGGAAAAGGACACCGCCCTGGAAAGGCGTTTCCAGTCGATAATCGTCAACCCCCCCAATTCCCGGGAAACGGTCGACATCCTGCGGGGGCTCCGCGACCGCTACGAGACCCACCATAAGGTGACCATCACCGACGAGGCCATCGAGGAGGCGGTGAAATTGTCGGAGCGCTACATTTCCGGCCGGTTCCTGCCGGACAAGGCCATCGACGTGATTGACGAGGCGGGCGCCCGGGTCCGGCTCTCCTCCCTCACCCGGCCCCCGGATTTGAAGGATCGGGAACGGGATGCGGCCAACCTGGAGCGGGAAAAGCAACAGGCGGCCAAGGCCCAGGATTTTGAGCGGGCCGCCCGCTACCGCGATCGGGCGGAACGGCTGAGGGAGGAAATCCGGGAAATCCGCGAAGCCTGGGAAAAGACCACCAAAACCCGGAGAATGGTCGGGGCCGAGGCGGTGACCGAGGTCGTCGCCTCCATCACCGGCATCCCCCTCCACAAGCTCGAGTCGAAGGAGCAGGAGCGGATGCTGAAACTCGAGGACGAGCTGCACCGGCGGGTGATTAGCCAAAACGAGGCCATTTCCGCCATCGCCCGGGCCGTCCGCCGCAGTCGGGCCGGCCTCAAGGATCCCCGGCGGCCCATGGGATCCTTCCTCTTCCTGGGCCCCACCGGGGTGGGGAAAACCCTGCTGGCCCGGGCCCTGGCCGAATTCATGTTCGGGGAGGAGGACGCCCTGATTCAAATCGACATGTCCGAATACATGGAGAAGCATACGGTAAGCCGGCTGGTCGGCGCCCCCCCGGGCTATGTCGGCTACGAGGAGGGGGGGCAGTTGACCGAAAAGGTGCGCCGCCGCCCCTACTCGGTGTTGTTGCTGGACGAACTGGAGAAGGCCCACCACGACATCTTCAACATCCTCCTCCAGATAATGGAGGAGGGCAAAATCACCGATTCCTACGGGCGCAAGGTCGATTTCCGCAACACCATCCTCATCATGACCTCCAACGTCGGCGCCGATCTCATCAAGAAGCAGGGGTCGCTCGGGTTCCAGAGGAAAACCGAGAACAGCGACTACGAACGGCTCAAGAAAAGCCTCCACGACGCGGTGGAGCGGGAATTCCGGCCCGAATTCATCAACCGCCTGGACGAGTTCATCGTTTTCAACTACCTGAGCCGGGAGGATCTGGACAAGATTATCGACATCGAGATTTCCGGGCTCAGGAAACGCCTGGCCGAACAGTTCATCGGCCTGGAACTGGCCCCCGACGCCCGGGCCCATTTGATCGATCAGGGTTACAGCCAGGATTTCGGGGCCAGGCCGCTGCGCCGCACCATCAGCCGGCTGGTGGAGGACCCAATCGCCGAGGAAATCCTCTCCGGGACCGTTGGGGCCGGAAAACGGGTGACGGTGCGCCTGGAAAACGGGAACATCCGCTTCGATTCAAGCCCCGACGATTCCCTGGTCCCCCCGAAGAGGGAAACCTCGCCCCCGGAGGAAGCGGCGGAGGCGGTCCTGGCCGGCGACAGCCGGGGAACCGGGGCTGGATCGGATCGCCCCTAAGGGTATGTCCAAAAATAAGTACTGCATGTTTAGACAAGGAATCGAGTCCTTCCCGTAAATTTTTGCCCTATATTAGGCAAAAATTTACGGGAAGGGCGAAGGCGACGCGGTATAAACTTGTAATGGTTATTTTTGGACATAAAAGAGCGCGCCCTCAACCCGGCGCGTCCGGCATGTGTCCATGACCGTTGACGGACTGCGGAAAGGTACGGGATGGCGGACAATATTCTCGCCGAGGGAAATACGAAACTTGCGGAGCTTGGCTTGGCTTTTGCCGAACCGGGCGGACCGGCCGGGAGTTCGGTTAGCCTCACCCGGCGGTATCTCGACTCCCTCTTGGTGGAATTTCGCGTCATCGACGCGGTCAAAGCATCCACCGGATTCGACTTGTTCGGCGAAACGTTTTCGACGCCGGTCATGACCGCCGCCCTTTCGGGACTTGATCGGGTCAGGCTCAACGGCATGGCGGAAATGGCCGGGGGCGCCGCCCGGGCTGGCGCCGTCATGTGGGCCGGCATCGGCGGCGAGGACGAACTCAAGGCCATGATCGACACCGGGGCGAAGGTGGTGAAGATCGTCAAACCCTATCGCGACATCGACTTGGTATTCAAGAAATTGGAACAGGCCGAGCGGTTCGGCGCTTTCGCCGTCGGGATGGACGCCGACTTCGTGTTCGGCCGAAAGGACTGGTCCGCGCCGGTGCCGATGGGGCCGAAAACTCTCGACGAAATCAAGAGCTTCGTCAAGGCGGTGAAGCTTCCGTTCGTCGTCAAGGGCGTATTGAGCGAGGCGGACGCGGTCAAGGCGGTGGAGGCGGGCGCGGCCGGGGTGGTTGTGTCGCACCACGGCGGCGCGCTAATGGATTGGTCGGTCCCACCCGCCATGATTCTGCCGCGCGTGGTCAAGGCGGCCGCCGGCCGCCTTCGCGTTTTCGCCGACTGCGGCGTGGTCGGAGGCATGGACGCGTTCAAGCTCATGGCGCTTGGCGCCGACGCCGTTTCGGTCGGCAAAGCCATCATGGCCGGACTGGCGGCGGCCGGCGCCGACGGCGTTTGCCAGGCTATTCGACAGATAACGGACGAACTCAAGCGCATAATGAGCCAAACCGCCTGTGCCTCGCCGGCGGAAATCCCGTCCGGCTTATTGTGGACCACCGCCGGAGAAAAAATCGCGTAACCGTCGACTACGCCGTCGTTCTTGGAGCGTGTTGTTAAATACCGTTTCATCGGGTTATACCGCGTCAAAAGTCGCTTCCCGGATGATTTTTGACCTTGACCTCCGGCCAAAAATCATCCCGCCGGCGCCTTTTTCCTTGTCTAACCCGGACGATCCGGCATTTAACAACAGCCTCTTAGGGTCGGTCAAAAACAAGTACTGCCTGAATGTGTTACGCCTTCGGCATGAAAGCGCCGCGCCGACGTTGAACCGCCGCGCCCCGCTGCAAACGGTGTTTCTTTCCAGGACTCAAGCATGACCGCCAGACCGCCCGCCTCCGTCCCCGTCGACTTCATTC
>JAISYL010000125.1 GCA_031269935.1 Planctomycetota bacterium | reverse complement strand
GCCGAATTCCCGGCCGAGGAAAAGGATGGGGAGAATAACCCCCCTGATGGTGACGATGGCGCCCCTGCCCTCGACGGAACCGAGGTCGCCGGGACGGGGCTGGAAGCATTCGCGCACCTGCGACACCGGCAGGGCCAGGATGCTCCCGCCCACCCGCACCAGCATGGCGTCCATGGCCGCCACCATGAGGGGAAAGCGCAGCCGGATCGTCGTCCCCTTGTTCTCGGCGGTCCTAATCTCCACCTTGCCCCGAAGGTTGTCGATGGATTCCCGGACAATCTCCATGCCGACTCCCCGGCCGGAAAGGCCGGTCACCTTCCTGGCGGTGGAAAGCCCGGGGAGAAACACCAGGTCGGCCAGCTCCCCCTCGCTCAGCCCCGCCTCGGGGGAAATTTTCCCCATGCTCACCGCCTTGTCGCGGATGGCCTCGAGGTTGAACCCCCGGCCGTCGTCGCCGAGTTCGATCACGATGTCCGAACTGGTGCGGGCGGCGGAGATGACGATGGAACCGCGTTCGGGCTTCCCCAGCCGCAGGCGGACGTCGGCCGGCTCGATGCCGTGATCCACCGCGTTCCTGACGAGGTGAATCAGGGCGGCCGACAGGCTTTCCACAATGCTCCTGTCCACCTGGGTGTCGATCCCCAGCATGTTGATGTCAATCATCTTCCGGCTGCTCCGGGCGGCCTCGGCGGCGGTGCGGCGCACCGTCATGAACAGGGGGCGGATGGAGGTCATGCGCAGGGAATTGGCCGCCTCGTGGAGGCGGCCGCAGCTCCGGAAGAGGTTGGCGGCCGACAAGGCCAGCTCGCTGTGCCCGGCCAGCCGGCTGGTGAGGAAGGCGCCCAGGAGCGACACCTCGCTCACGGTTTCCAGAAGTTCGTCCAGGCGGGCGACGTCCACGGAGATGGATTTTATCCTTTTCTCCACCATCTCCTTTTTCATGGCCGCGGTGTCGCCGCCCAGGCCCAGGAGCTCCCCGGACTCGATCACGGTGTCGCCGGAGCTTTTTTTCCCGCTTCCGGTCCGGGCGCCCGCCGGCCTTTCCGCCGGTTTCGGCGCCCCGGGGCGAACCTCGCCCCCCTCCCCCGGAAGGGGATCGACCCTTCCCTCCGCCGGCTTCGCCGCCTCCCCCAGGGCGGACAGGAAATCCTCGGGCGTCAACTCCTCGAGCAGGGCCGCCGCCTCTTCCCGCCGGAGACCGGCGGTGGCCCCCGGGGATTCCCGGCCGGCCTCGGCGGGGGCCGGTCCGTCTCCGTCCCCGGCCGCCGCCGGGGGGGGGGCGAAGCCGGAAAAGAAGTCGGCGAACCTGTCGGCCCCCCCTTCCTCCCCGGCCGGGGGCGGGGCGGAAAGTTCGCCGTTTTCCCGCCTCTTCCTGGCCTGGGCCACCGCCTCGCGGAGTTCCCCCATAAGCGACCGGATCAACTCCTCCCCGATCTCCTCCCGGCTCCGGCCGGCGAGAATGGGCCGGAGAATCCCGGAAAGCTCCTGAAGGGCGGCGATGATCTCGGCGGTGAGCGCCAGGCCGCCCTGCCGGGCGTCCTCGATTTCGGTTTCGATGCCGTGGCAGAATTCGGCGACGCTCTTGATCCCGCAAATGGCGCCTTCCCCCTTCAGGGTGTGGAACTGGCGGAAGATCGAGCGGACCTGTTCGGAATCGACCACCGGGGGGGAAAGGTTCAGGAGATCGGAATCCAGTTCGTCAATCCTGGCCTCGATGGCCCGGATCATCTCGCGCCGCTCCCCGTCGTCCTCGAAGGCCGAATCCTCCTCGACCCGCGATTCCTCCTTTCTGGCGTCCCGGAAAAAAAGCCTGCCCTCCGCCAGCGCCTGTTTCCGGAGCGAATCCGGCATGCCGGCCGGGGCCTCCAATCCCTGGAGAACGCCGACGATGCTCTGAACGGCCTTTACTCCCTCGGCCGGATTGGCTATCATTCCCTTGGCGAGGCTCTCCGCCACCTCCGCGAGAAGCCGGGCCAGTTCCCGGGCGTCGGCTTCGCCGGCCTGGAGGAATTCCTCCGCCAGGCCGGTGGCGGCGGTCGCCAGGCGGCGCCATTCGTCGCCGGCGGAGGAAGCGTCGATTAGGATCAGATCGGAGGCCAGGTGACGCAGTTTTTCCAGGGTGGAATCGTTAAGCATGCGGCTCTCCGGGAAAATCCGGGCCTTCGGCCCGGAAAACCGGAGGCCAATGGGGGAACGGAACCCGTACGCGGGGCCGGGAAGGGGTTGAAGCCGCGGTTTCCCCGGTTTTTCCCCCTTCCGTCCATGAATTATATCCCGGCGGAGCCGGAAAAGCAAGCCGAAGGCGGGGACGGCCCCGGCCGCCCCCGCCTTCGGCGGCGGAGCCGGAGCGGCCCGAACAATGGCTAGCCGGGCGCTTCCGGCGGAGTTGGCGGAATTGGCGGCCCGGGAGGCGCCGGCCGGCGAAATCCGCTTCTGCCAGGAATCGGACTTGGATTTCGCCGGCCGGATCGGCTACTCCTTCCTGGTCCTCAAGGGAGAACGGCTGCTCGCCCTGGCGGCCGGGGGGGCGGTCGCCCGCCTCGATCTCGGGGATCTCCGGGAAGTCCGCATCGAAGAGCTGGCGGGCGGAGCCCGTTTGACCGCCCAACTCCGGGACGGGGGCGAAATCCGGCTGATCCGCTACACCCGGGCCCTGACCCCGGAATTCGGGGCTTTCTGCCGGCTCCTCAACAACCTGGCCGCCGGCCTGCCGGCGGCCGATCCCGAGCCGGAGGCGCCCGCGATTTGCCCCCGCTGCGGCAATCCCCTCCCGGAAAGGGGGGCCAACTGCCCGGTCTGCGTGAATTTCTTTTCCGTCTTCCGCCGGCTGCTGGGCCTGGCGGACCGGCCCCGGCTGGCCGTCCTGATCCTGGCCACCCTGATCGGCCTTCCGGCCCAGATGTGGCCGCCGCTCCTGACCAGGGAGATAACCGACGAGGTCATTCTCGGGGGACGGTCCGAACGCCTGCCCTGGCTAATCGCCATGATCGTCCTCTGCGGGGCGGTGTTTTTCGTCAGCCGCTACGTCGCCACCTACCTGGCCTCGTGGCTTTCCGCCCGCCTGATTGGGGACCTGCGCTCCCTCCTCCATGAACGCGCGCAAAAGCTCCGGCTGGGCTATTTTTCCCGGCGGGAAAGCGGCGAACTGGCCTCGCGGGCCATGCACGACACCCAGGAGCTGCAGCATTTCCTGATCGACGGGCTCCCCTACCTCTTCGTCAACACCCTCACCTTTTTCGCCATCGCCGGGGTGCTCCTCGTCCTGGACTGGCGCCTGGCCCTGGTGGTGTTCCTGCCGGTGCCGCCCCTGATTTTCGGGGTCCGCTGGATTTGGAGGAGCCTCCACAGCCTCTTCCAGAAGGAGGGCAACCGCTGGGCGTCGCTGCACACCGTCCTCGGCGAATCCCTGCGCGGCCTCAAGACGGTCAAGGCGGCGGGACAGGAGGAGGAGCGCTCCCGGCGCTTCGCCGGCCTCAACTCCGACGTTTTCGGGCTGGTGGTGGCCATCGACCGCTCCTACGCGGCCTTCAGCGAGGGTTCCTTCTGGATAATGTCCATGGCGGTGGCGGCGGTCTGGTTCCTGGCCGCCACCCGCATCCCCGGCCGGCTGCCCGGCGACCACCTGACCCTGGGCGACATCACCGCCTTCGTCGGCTACATGTGGATGTTCTACGGCCCCCTCCAGTGGTTCACCGTCATCTCCAACTGGATGAACCACTCCTTCGCGGCGGCCGAGCGGGTTTTCTCCCTCCTGGACGCCGAGCCGGAGATCTACGACCCGCCCGGCTCCCGGCCGGCCCCGCGGTTCCGGGGACGGGTGGAATTGCGGGATGTCCGCTTCAGCTACGAGCGGGGCAAGGAGGTGATCAGGGGACTCGACCTCCTGATCCAACCCGGGGAAATGGTGGGGCTGGTGGGAAGATCCGGGGCCGGCAAATCCACCATCATCAACCTGCTGTGCCGCTTTTACGATCCCGACTCGGGCCAGGTGCTGATCGACGGGCTGCCCCTGCGGGAAATGCGGCTTTCCGACCTCCGCCGGCAGATCGGCATGGTCATGCAGGAGCCGTTCCTGTTCCGCGACTCGCTCCTGGAAAACATCCGCTACGGCTGTCCGGAGGCGGATTTTCCCCGGGTGGTGCGGGCGGCCAAGGCGGCGCACGCCCACGATTTCATAATCGAAAAGGAATTCGGCTACGACACCCGGGTGGGGGAGGGCGGCGCCACCCTGTCCGGAGGGGAGCGCCAGCGGATAGCCATCGCCCGGGCGGTGCTGCGGGACCCGCCCATCCTGATCCTGGACGAGGCGACCTCCAACGTCGACTCGGAGACCGAAAAGGCCATCCAGTCGGCCCTGGGGGAACTGGTCCGCGACCGGACGGTCATCGCCATCGCCCACCGCCTGGCCACCCTGCGCCACGCCAGCCGGCTGGTGGTGGTGGAGGAGGGCCGGATCGTGGAGGTCGGAAGCCACGAGGAGCTTCTGGCCGGGAACGGCGTCTACGCCAACCTGGTGCGGACCCAGACCGAACTCAATCGCCTGCGGGCCGAGGCCAACGCCGTCCCGGCGGCGGAGGCCGGGGGGGGG